>JASJDV010000049.1 GCA_030064985.1 Simkaniaceae bacterium
TCAGCTTCGGCAGCTCGATCGTGATCTGCTTCGCCTTGCGCCAGCCGACGGCAACCCATGGATTGGATGGCGCAAGGCGAAGCAGATCACGATCGAGCTGCCGAAGCTGATGAAGAAGTACGACATCGGCTTCAATTCAGTCGGCGTCAGGAGGCTCCACCCGGACAAGAGCGAACTCGAACTGAACGATGACTCGACCGTCTCGTATGACTACCTCGTCATCGCCACCGGACCGAAGCTGGCGTTCGAAGAGGTCGACGGTCTCGGACCCGAGAACGGCTACACGCAGTCAATCTGCAAGACCGGTCATGCAGAAACCTCGTTCTCCAACTTCGAGAAACTGGCCGCAGACCCCGGCCCGGTCGTGATTGGCGCCGCGCCGGCCGCGTCCTGCTTCGGCCCGGCTTACGAATACGCGTTCATCCTCGACACGGAACTGAAGAAACGAAAGATCCGGCACAAGGTGCCGATGCACTTCGTCACCCCGGAGCCCTACATCGGACACCTGGGATTGGACGGCGTCGGTGACACGAAGGGACTGATGGAGTCAGAGCTCCGCGACCGCCACATCCATTGGACCTGCAACGCAAAGATCGAAAGCGTCGTTGACGGCAACATACGCTTTACCGAGTACGATGAAGACGGCAACGAGAAGAGGGAACATGACCTCGAGTTCAAGCACTCGATGATCCTGCCGGCGTTCAAAGGCGTCGATGCAGTCAACGACATCGAAGGGCTGACAAATCCTCGCGGCTTCATCCTGATCGACAAGTACCAGCGCAATCCGACGTTCCAGAACATCTACGCCGTCGGCGTCTGTGTCGCCATCCCGCCGGTATCGGCGACGCCGGTCCCGACCGGGGCTCCGAAAACCGGTTACATGATCGAGTCAATGGTGTCCGCAACGACCCACAACATCGCAAACGCGATCGAAGACAAGGAGCCGGACCAGCGCGCGACGTGGAACGCGGTTTGCCTCGCCGACTTCGGTGATAGTGGTGTCGCCTTCGTTGCCATCCCGCAAATCCCGCCGCGCAACACGAACTGGGCATCCCGCGGCAAGTGGGTGCACCTCGCCAAGGTCGCGTACGAGAAGTACTTCCTACACAAGGTCAAGGCGGCCAAGACCGAGCCCTACTACGAGAAGACCGTGCTGAAGATGGTCGGCGCAACTCGCCTGAAGGAAACCGCTTCATGAAAAACAGCATCATCCGGCTCGCGACGGAAAAGCCGCGCGTCGTCTATGCGATCGTACTGTCGCTGGTCCTGGTCACCGCGGCGCTGATGATCCGCCTCGAGATCGATACGGACCCGGAGAACATGTTGCCGCCGGACCAGTCCGATCGCGTCTTTCACAACCAGGTTGAAGACCGCTTCGTGTTGCACGACGCCATCGTTGTCGGCATCGTCAATCGCAACCACGATGAGGGCATCTTCAATGTCGACACGCTGACGAGTCTGCATGCGCTAAGCGAATCGATCCTGAACATCGAGGGCGTCATCGAACCGGACCTGATGTCGCTGGCTGTCGCCGACAACATCGGCCAGGAAGGGCCGGGCACGATTCGCTTCGAATGGATGATGCGCGATGCACCGACGACGGCAGCCCAGGCCGAGTCCATTCGCGACAAGGTCAGCCGCCTGCCGCTGCTGAAGGACACGCTGGTGTCCGGCGACGGTCGCGCCGCCGCGATCTATGTGCCGATCGAAAGCAAGGACCTCAGTTACCCGATCTCGCAGGAGATCCTGGCGCTGACCGAGTCGCTCCAGTCAAACGACGAGTTCCACGTGACGGGCCTGCCGGTCGCCGAAGACACCTTCGGTCACGACATGTTCGTGCAGATGGGCATATCGGCGCCGCTCGCCGGCCTGATGATCTTCCTGCTGATGCTGTATTTCTTCCGCAGTGCGCTGCTGGTCATCGCACCCATGCTGGTCGCCATGGCGACGGTCATCGTCAGCATGGGCCTTCTGATCGGCTTCGGTTTCACCGTGCACATCATGAGCTCGATGATCCCGATCTTCCTGATGCCAATCGCCGTCGTCGACTCGGTGCACATCATGTCGGAGTTCGCCGATCGCTATCGGCCCGACAAAGACGCGAAGGCCGTCATCTCGGAAGTCGTTGGCCACCTGTATACGCCGATGCTGTTCACATCGCTGACGTCCGCCGTCGGCTTCCTGTCATTGTTGCTGACACCGATTCCGCCGGTGCAGATCTTCGGCGCTTTCGTCGCCTTCGGCATTCTCCTGGCCTTCCTGCTGACGATCCTGCTGATCCCGGCCTACATCGTCCGGCTGTCGCCCGGCGCCCTAGAGCGCCTCGCTTCCGAGAGCAAGACTGCGCACACGGAGACGCCGCTGGCGCGCATGCTGCGTCGCCTGGGGCGTTTCTCGATGCGTCGCGGCAAACTGATTACCGGTGTCGCCGTGTTGTTCATCGCGGTGAGCATCGCCGGAATTTCGCGGATCGAGATCAACGACAACCCCGTTCGGTGGTTCAAGGCCAGCCACCCGATCCGGGTCGCCGACACCGTGCTGAACGAACACTTCGCCGGCACCTACGACGCGTTCTTCGTGTTGACGCACTCCGATACGAAAGCCACCGAAGGCTTCATCTCCGAAGCACAAGCACTGCTGGCCGACATCGAAGAGCCGTATGCGTCAACCCTGGCAGAGCAGCTGGACAACAGCGGCGACAGTGACTTCTACGGGGCCATCATCGCCACAGCCGACGACGCGTTGTTCGAAACCGGTGACGACACTTCGATGGCGGCGCTCGAGAGCCTGATCGCACTCGCCGAGGACGCGCAGTCGGCGTCTCGTTACTTCCAGCGGCCGGACGTTCTTGCCGAGATCGAGGGCATCCAGGCGGCGCTGGATGCGTCCGGCTACGTCGGCAAGACCAATGCGTTGCCCGACGTCGTCAAGGTCGTCAATCGCGAGCTGCGTGGCGGCGACGAAGCGCATTATGACATTCCGGGCTCGGTACCGGCCGTCGCACAGACGCTGCTGCAGTACCAGTCTTCGCACCGGCCACAGGATCTATGGCACATGGTGACGCCCGATTACACGTCGACGGCGATCTGGCTGCAACTAAAGAGTGGCGACAACCAGGACATGAGCAACGTCATCGCTGCGATGGACGATCACCTCGCGAAACACCCGCTGCCCGCCGGTGTCGAGGCCCGCTGGGCCGGCAAGACGTTTATCAACGTCGTCTGGCAGGACGCGATGGTCAAGGGCATGCTCATAAGCCTCGTCGGCGCATTCGGCGCCGTGTTCCTGATGATGACCTTGCTCTTCAGGAGCGTGCGCCTCGGGCTTCTGGCGATGGTGCCGCTCTCCGTGACGATCCTCGGCGTCTATGGCCTGATCGGCTGGATCGGCAAGGACTATGACATGCCGATCGCCGTGCTGTCTTCGCTGACGCTCGGCCTGTCCGTCGACTTCGCGATCCACTTCATCGAACGCACGCGAGCGCTGCTGCGCAGCACGGGCTCATTCGAGACAACGAGTCAGCAGATCTTCGAAGAGCCGGCCCGAGCCATCGCTCGCAACGCGATCGTTATCGCTATCGGATTTACGCCGCTGTTCTTTGCGCCGCTGGTGCCCTACATCACGGTAGGCGCGTTCATGGCGGCCATCATGGCGCTGTCCGGCGCCACGACGCTGGTGCTGCTGCCTGCACTGTTGTCATGGGCAGGCGGCTGGCTGTTCGGCGGCGACGTCGGACGGTCTGCGCCTTCGCCGGATGCAGCGGCGACGGCTTAGGAGTATTGACATGTTCAGAGCTATCATTCTTGCGACCCTACTGACGGCGGCTCATGCCATCGCGTCGGACATGACCGACGCCGATGCCATTGTGGAGCGCGCCAATCTCGCGTCCTACTACGCCGGTGCCGACGGCCGGTCCGAGGTGCGCATGCTGATCGCCGATGCGCAGGGCAGGAAGCAGCGTCGACAGTTCACCGTGCTGCGCCGCGACGTCGAGGAAGGTGGCGGGCAGCAGTTTCTCGTCGTGTTCAGTCAGCCATCCGACGTGCGCAACACGGTGTTCCTCGTGCACAAGCACCTGGATCGGGACGACGACCGCTGGCTGTACCTGCCCGGGCTCGACCTCGTCAAGCGAATCTCGGCAGGCGACAAGCGAACGTCCTTCGTCGGCGCACATTACTTCTACGAAGACGTGTCTGGCCGGCGGCCGTCGGACGACACGCACGAGCTCATGGAGACCACCGACGAGTACTACGTCCTTAAGCACGTCCCGCTCGATGCATCGAGTGTCGAGTTTGCGAGCTACACAACGTGGATCCACCGCGAGACGTTCATCCCGATGAAGATCGAATACCTGAACGATGCCGGCAAGCTCTACCGCTCCGTCGAGGTGTTGAAAGTCGAAGACATCGACGGGCACGCGACGGTAACGAGGAGCCGCGTCTCCGATCACATCGGTGGCGGCCAGACCGACATGCAGTTCCGCTTCATCAGCTACGACCTCGGCCTGTCCGACGACGTGTTCACCGAACGGTCGCTGAGAAGCCCGCCGCGAAACTGGCTCGAGCGCTCCAGCGAATAGGGACGCATGCTCGTGAGATTATTGCTGCTCATACTGCTGCTTCCCGGCCTCAGCTTCGCCCAGGACGACGACTTCTGGGACGAAGAGTGGGAAGACGAGGAGGCCGGACTGCCGTTCGCCGGTTTCATCGAAGCCGGGGCCGGATTCCGCCTGCAGGATGACCCGTTCATTGACCGAGACCTGACGCTCGCCGATCTGCGGGCGAGGTTAGAGGCCGAATGGACGCCCGGCCGCGCGACGCTGAGCCTGAAGGCCGACGCGTGGTACGACGACATCGAAAACGGTGTCGAGGCCGAGGTCCGAGACCTGTCAGTGGCGTTTCGGGTGGGCGACAACGTGGACGTCAAAATCGGCCGCCAGGTGCAGACCTGGGGCACCGGCGATCTCGTGTTCCTGAATGACCTGTTCCCGAAAGACTTCGTGTCGTTCTTTTCCGGGCGCGATGACGAGTACCTCAAAGCGCCGGGTAACTCGATCAGGCTGTCGCGCTTCGGCACCGCGTTTAACGTCGACCTCGTCTGGTCGCCCGTCTTCGATCCTGACATCTACCTGGACGGTAATCGCTACTCCTTTTTCTCCCCCGTCGCTGGTGGCAACGTCGCCCCAAGCCCTCCCCTTTCGGCGCTAGAACCCGACGAAGGCATCGGCGACGGGGAGTTTGCCCTGCGAGTGTTCCGCAATATCGAGGGCAACGAATACGCAGCGTATGCGTACCGGGGCTATTTCAAGCAACCCAATGCACTGACCGCGTCGCTGGTGCCGACGTTTGCCCCGCTGGCGGCCTTCGGCGCGAGCCTGCGGCGGCCGATGGGGCCCGGACTCTTCAACGCGGAAGTCGTCTACTACAGTTCGCTGGACGACAGGGATGGAACCGATCCGCTACTGCCCAACGACCAGTTCCGCGCCCTGGCAGGTTACGAGTGGGAGGCCCGGCCAAACTTCACAGTGGGGCTTCAGTACTACCTCGAAGCCACGCTCGACTATGACGAGCTCGAGGCAAATTCGCCGAATCCGACGCTCGAGCCCGACCGCTACCGTCACCTGCTGACGAATCGGCTGACGTACCGGGCGGCCAGGGATCGCCATACGTTTTCCTTATTCACCTTCTTCTCGCCGAGCGACAGCGACTACTACCTTCGCCCGGCGTACACGTATCGCCACAGCGACCAATGGTCGCTGACCGCGGGCGGCAACCTGTTCGGCGGCGACGAGCCGCAGACATTTTTCAACCAGCTCAGTGACGCGACCAATGTCTACCTGCGCGTCCGCTTCAACTATTGAGAGGAAATTCGATGAACAAGAAATTGTCACTGGAACACGCCGTCGAGGCCTTCGCAGGATTCATGGTGCTGTTGTCCGTTGTACTGACTTACTTCGTGCACCCCGGCTTCGTCTGGTTGACCGTGTTCGTTGGCGTAAACCTGTTCCAGCAGTCCTTCACCGGGTTCTGCCCGGCGGCGATTGTCATGCAGAAGGCGTTCGGCCTGAAGACTGAAGCCGAGATGGCGGCCTCCGCTGCTTGAGACGTTGTCTACTCAGCGGCTTCGAAGTGCAGCAGCTTGCGCTTGAAGTCCATCGTTACGACGAAGTGTCGAAGCACGTCGTAGCCAAGAAGCCCACTCGACTTCGTGTTGTTGAGCTCGCGTCTCCAGACGTTTGAGCGATCGCGACCGATGTTGGTCTCAACACCTTCATCGGGGACGGTTACGACGACGTTCTCGAGTTCGAACGGCCCGAGCTCCAGCGTGGGCAAGTTGAACGTATCCATCTCGTTGACTTTGCCGGTGACGCCCTTGCCGAGGGTGTCTTCGTAG
>JASJDV010000020.1 GCA_030064985.1 Simkaniaceae bacterium
AGAAACTAGTCGGCGGAATGGTCGAAAAACTCCTCGAGAAAGAAATGGAGGACCATCTTGGATATGAAAAACACTCCTCTAAGGGAAACCTCTCAGGAAACAGCCGGAATGGAAAAACCAAAAAGACCGTTCATGGTTCCCAAGGCGATCTTGCAATCGAAGTCCCTCGCGATAGAAACGGAGAATTTGAGCCGAAACTGATTAAGAAAAGGGAGACGCATATCAGCTCCTTCGATAACAAAATCATCTCCATGTATGCAAGAGGGATGACAACACGAGATATCCAAAGTCCTATTAAAGAGATCTATGGAGGCGATATTTCTCCGACAATGATCTCAAAAATCACAGATAAGGTAATAAAGGAATTTACTGGTGATCTTAAGGAAGGTCTACAAAGCGCCGACAGAAGCCCGAGGAGAGAGACAAGTTTTAGCCTTAAAGGAGAAATGGGGTAAGAAATATCCAATGGCAGTCAGGCCCTGGATCCAAAATTGGGACAACTTGAAAACCTTCTTCAAGTTTCCCGATGAAATAAAAAAGTTGATTTATACAACAAATGCTGTAGAGTCATTGCACAGACAGTTTAGGAAAGTGACGAAAACGAGATCCATCTTTCCCTCAGATAGGGCTCTGATCAAGATGCTCTATCTGGCATCAGGAGACGTATCGAAGAAATGGACAATGCCAGTGAGGGGCTGGAAGGAAGCGATCTCCTACTTTGGAGTGGCCTGTGAAGCTAGGCTAGTTGAGGTAGGGGTATGATGGCCATTTACATGGTTCAGCGTGCACACTTAAATACTCTCAAGAAATCTAATAACGTGCAATAACTTTAGGTCTTTTTCTAATGAAAGATTTAATGTTCGAAACTTGATTCACTCTTCTTGCAATTCTGTAAAGTAGGGGAGATTTCCTGATGAATGTTTTAAGAGTTTTAAATCGATGAGAATCATTCTGTCCTTGCTTCCATATTCTTGTATAACGACTTTGTTGGGGAATGATGCCACATGTAGATTCAGATAATTTTTCTGCAACAAACCAAATTCCAAGCATCTTTTTACCCCATCCCCCAGAGGATAGATAATCGATAGCTCCTGACTCATATTTATAAATGGTCCATTGGTCACGCTCATGCATCCTGGAGTATTCAAAGATATTAGATTTCAAAATTTTATAGTTGTTTGCTTGATAGTAATCATAGAAAACGGTTGGACTAAACATATAAAACCCATGATCAACATGATTGTGTGAAGGACTTGCATGGATAACTATGCCACCTGGCTTTAACATTTTATGAATATTTGCAAGGCAATTGGGAAAGTGGAAGATATGTTCAAGCGTTCCTCCGTCAAAAATCGCATCATATTTTCCATGATATTTTTCTGGGATAGGCTCATTTAAATCATGGCTGATAGAACAGCCTTCATAGTTCGAATAATCTAGACTACTGACAGTATCAAAACCAACACCTTTAAACAAAGTCACATCATCAACGTACCCAATTTCCTTTAATTTAGGATCAAAAGAGAGATGAATATTTAATTTCTGGGAAGAGGTGTTTAAATGTGTTGTGAAGGTTTTCATTTGCTCAGGAGTAACGTAGGTGCATTGTCGTCCTAGTTGAAGAATCTTTCCATGAACTTTATCAGTCGTTGTTTTAAGTTCGAGCAGAAATTTAAAAGTACCTTTTGCGATTCCCATGATTTATTCTTGTGTAATTGTTTGCAACGCTTTGGTTGCGTGATCAATAAAAACCTTAGTATAGTCTAACGTAATTTTGAGTTCGAGTAGAAATTTAAAAGCGGCTTTAGCAACTCCCATGATTTACTCCTTATAATTATTTGAGACTGTTTTAATCGCATGGTCGATGGAAATTGGAGTATAATCTAATAAATCAAAAACTTTTTCAGAGATAAGAGAGGTATTTGTGGGGCGAGATATCAAAGGATTAAGATCATTGAGTTGAATAGGATGTATATTTCCTTTTGAAACAGCTAATGCTGTAGCTAATTTTTCTGCTAACTGCAATCGACTGACTTTATCCTTTCCTCCTAAATTTAAAAGTCCTTTGTAATTATTTTCTATGAGTTTAAGGATGACTACAACGAGATCATCAATGACTAAAGGACAAAAAATTTGATCGGTTGCTACTTTAAGAGAGAATCCTTCAGTTAAATTTTTTGCCATCTCATCTATAAGAGTTCCATCGCCTCTTTCTAATGAGTAGATTTTAGAAAGGCGTAGAATGAGATGGTTTCCCCCAGAAACGTTAGCGATGCGACTTTCAAGTTCTCCTTTTTGGCTGCCGTAGACTGTTGTCGGACCAAGTAAGGAATTTTCAAGGTAATCTCCTTTTTTTCCTGAAAAAACGTAGTCAGTAGAGAACAAAATAGGAAAAATTCCTTTATCAAGAAGGAGTGCAGTCAGCTTAAGGGTTCCTTCAACGTTAATTTGATGTGTTTCATCTGGATGTTTCTCACAATAAGCAATGTTTGCACAAGCAGCAGCAATAATAGCATAGCGAAGAGATTGAGTTGGAATAGCGTCTAGAGAAGGGCTTTTAAGATCGATATGGTAGGGAGCGTCTTTTCGTGCTGCATAATATTTGGGTTTAATCGCTTTGCAAAGATGCTTTCCTATAAAGCCATTGGAACCAATAACAATCAACGCTTCATTCATAAAAAAGCTATACCGATACCAATGCTAACCCATCTTTTTTCTTAGATTGCAAGTCCCAAAGATGAGCATATTTTTGGTTATGATCGATTAATTCTTCATGCGTTCCTTGTTCTAGAACTTTTCCTTGATCAAGGACAACAATTTGGTCTGCAGAGGTGATGGTTGATAACCGGTGTGCAATGACAATAAATGTGCAGTCCTTCCGGTATATTTCTATCGTTTTTTGAATGATTTGTTCATTGTGACTATCTAGATTACTTGTAGCTTCATCAAAAATCATTAGGTCAGGATTTCTTATAAGAGCTCTAGCAATCGCAATCCTTTGTGCTTCTCCCCCAGAAATTTTGTACCCATGTTCTCCTAATGCAGAGTTAAGGCCATCGGGGAGATTTTTTACCACCTCATAGCACCCTGAAAATTTACAAACATCATAGATTTCTTTATCGGTTGCTCTAGTTCCAAAACAAATGTTTTCCCTTGCTGTATCGTTGAAAATCATTGTGTTTTGCGTGACAACGCCTATTCTTGAGCGCCAACTTTTAATGTTATACTTTTTCAAATCGACACCATCGACTAAAATTTTTCCACTAGAAGGGTGAAATAGTCGTGTGAGCAGCTGAATAAGTGTTGTTTTTCCAGCGCCTGATAGTCCAACGATGGCCGTCATTTTTTTGTGAGGAATCTTAATGGAGACATTGTTCAATGCTTTTTTGTCTTTGAGGGGATACTTAAATGAAATGTTAGAAAAAGTGATCTCTTTTTTAATTTCTGGCACTTTTTCACCCAATTCGGATTCAAAACCTTTGTCCTCTTTCGTCAAGATCTCATTGAACTTAAGGACTGACCCTGCTTGGGTGGCTATTTTTCCAAACTGTTCAAGGAATTCTCTTGAGGTTGTTGTAAAGCGATAAGCAATTGCAATGTAGGTTAAAACAAGAGGCAGTGAATGGTTTTGAGTGACAACAAGAAAAAAAGAGCTAAGTGCGAGAGTTGCTCCCATCATGATCATACTAAAGACTTCAACAATGGCAGTGAGTAAGCTTTGATATTGAGCATCTCCTCGTTGGAACTCTTGCATCTTTGCCATCACGCCATGACTTTTTTTGAGGATGACTTTCTGCATTCCAAAAATGTGAATCAGTTTGATTCCACTAATTGCCTGAACAATATCATTACTAAACTTTAGAAGTTGATGGGCGCAGTTTGCAGAATACTTACAAATGGTCATGAGTAGTTTTTTATAAGCAAAGCCAGAAAGACAGAAGAAGCAGCTGAAAAAAAGTGTTAGAGGGACTGATACCTTGAATAAGATCGTTGCAAGCATAACAAGAATAAAGAACAAGATGACACTCTTATGAGCCGCTTGAAGAAGGAAAATAATGGCTTGGGAGGGAATTTGTGCATAATTGGTAAGTTCTCCTGTTTTATAGTTGCTCACAGTTTGAAAATCAAAAGAGAGGATATGTTCATAAATATTTTGATGAATAGCGCTAGAAATTTTCGCGTTCAGTTTGGCTGCTTGAAGAGAAGAGAAGTAAATCACACAAGATTTCAGAACTTGCGCTCCAATAGCTAGTAGGAGAACAATAATGAAAAGCTTGCTTGAAGAGATATCTCGAAAATGTAATAGATTTCCCATCTTTTTGAAGATTGGATGACTCTCAAAAGCTCCCATTCCACGTCCATTTAAAACGTAAAGAGCACATAGCAATAAACCAAAGGTCAATCCTTCTAAAAGAGCGGTTACACTTGCTGGAGTTGAAATCAGTAGGAATTTAACGAGATCTTTCTTTTTACTTTTAAAAATCACGTTGTAAACATTACGAATAATTGTTTTTTGTTGGCTCAGCATAGTATTTCAGTTTTTAAAACAAGTGACTAGTCGTTTTTTATAGGGCTGATATTGTTGTAAAAAGCTTTCTATTTATCAATGTCCTTATGCTTTATGAATGTATTGAAGCGGCTGCTCTTTAATGGCATCAAAATGGGAATTTACCCAGTTGACAGTTTGGTTAATTCCTTCTTCTAAAGAGATCTCTGGTTTCCAGCCTAGCTCTATGCGGATCTTTGATGAGTCAATGGTGTAAGCTTTATCTTGCCCTAGGCGCTCTGGTGCGATTTCTACGGATTCTTCAAAAGAAACTCCCATGTTACCGCAGATGGTTTGGACGACATCTTTAACCGCAACCCCCTGGTCTGGAGAAATATGGTAGATCTCTCCAGCTTTGCCTTTTTCCATTGCCAGGAGTTCGCCGTTCGATACATCTCGAATATGAATATACGATTTTACAGCGGCCCCACCCCCATGGAGTTGAATCTTTTTGTTATTTTGGATGTAAATCGCTGTTCGAGGAATGATTTTGAAAAGTTGTTGGTGGGCTCCGTACACATTGGTTGCTCGGATCATCACAAGAGGAAAGGCGAAATTTTTATAAAAAGTAAAAAGAGAAAGATCGCCAGCCGCTTTTGATGCAGCGTAAGGTGTCGAGGGGTTAACGGGGGTATCTTCTTTAATGAATCCTTCGCAACTTCCATAGACTTCTGGAGATGAGATATGGATATATTTTTTTAAAAACGTTTTATCTTTAAGGAGATTGGCAAGATTTGTCAAAGCAACAGCATTGGTTTGAAACCAATGCTCTGGGTTTTCCCAACTCGGTCCCACCTCACTTTGTGCAGCAAAATTGACAATGTATTCGGGCTGGAAAGTTTCCAGGAGATGGTCAAGTTTAGAAATGTCTCGATTCAAATCCATTTGCTCGAAAGTAAATCGAGAAGAGTTTTTTGCGCGATAGGGAAGGAATAGGGGGCTTTTCTCTGCAGAGCGGCTGATCCCAATGACCTCATAGCCTCCCTTTTCAAGCAGAAGATCGATAAAGTCGCTTCCTGAAAATGCATTGCTGCCGATGACTAATACTTTTTTCATAGCTCTTTCCTAAAAGGGTCCAGTGAATGAAGCATCTGGAACATCTAGAGGTCCTTCACTTCTAAATTCGAGTAATTCTTGCAAAAGCATTTGGGCTTTTGATGGAAGATGAAGCGTTTTGCAAACTTCCATGGCAATGACATGATAAGAAGGGTAATAATGGTTTGAGAGTGCCCAACTTGCAGGGGTGTGTCGATCGGGATAAGAAACACGGACGGGCGGAGCTTTTAAGTCACTAAATGCTTCTTCTGCAATCGTTGCAATCACTTCTGAAGCAAAACCACAAAACTTCCAGTCGGGATCGGCAACAATTAAGCGCCCTGTTTTCCGCACAGATTTAATGATGGTTTCTTTGTCAAGTGGCTTGATGCTTCGAATATCGATCAGTTCGGCTGAGATTCCTTCTTCTTCTAAAAGTTCAACAGCTTTTCGAGCCTCGAGTGTCATGTGGGAGCAAGCGGCAATGGTAACAGCGGATCCTTCTTGAATAACGCGCGCTTTTCCAATAGGAATCTCGTACGATTTTTCTGGAACAGGGCCATGAATCTTATGCAGCCACCGGTGTTCTAGATAAATCACAGGATTATTGTCTTTAACAGCAGAAACTAGAAGTCCTTTTGCATCATAGGGAGTCGATGGCATGACAACTTTTAGTCCAGGAATGTGTCCAAAAAGACTTTGAAAAGATTGTGATTGTTGAGGTCCTTGTCCCCAGCCCCGCCCTATAACAAGCCTGATGAGCAAGGATGCTTTCATTTGGTCCCCAAACATATAATGCCATTTCGCAGCATTATTGATCAGTTGGTCCAATGCGAGAAGAAAAAAATCAACCCTTTGGAACGTTAAGATTGGGCGCATTCCTCGACTCGCACTTCCAATCGCAACCCCTGTCATTGCATTTTCTGAGATGGGCATATCCATGACCCTATCTGGGCCAAATTTATCTTTAAGACCTCGTGTTGTTCCAAAGGTTCCTTTTGGATCAGGAACGCCTAGGCCCATCACATAAACAGAGGGATCTGTTTCTAAAAGATGGGCCGTCCCTTCAAGAATTGCTTCATTGAACTGAATATTTCTTTCCATGTCTGCTACTCCGCATAAGCCCATTCATAATCGAGATCAAATTGTGGATAGGGGCTCTCTTTTGCAAAAATAAAGGCATCTTTGATCTCTTCTTCGATTGTCATTTCTAGTGCATCCAATTCATGATCTGTCGCAACTTTTTCCGTTAAGAGTTTATCGCGATAGGTTTTAATAGGACATTTATCAAGCCAGTTGTTAAATTCTTCCTCGCTGCGGTAGCCTAAATCGGTATCAAAATTTGGACCACAGTGCTCACAAAGACGGTAGGTGTCTAATTCAATATAAGAGGGACCATTCCCAGAACGGATAGAAGCGACGGCATCCAGTGCTAATTGATACGTTTCTTCGACGTTGTTACCATTTCCTCGTTTTGCAAACATTCCATGTGCTTCAGCGATTTTTACACGATCTCTTGTTAAAGCTTGTCGGATGTTAATAGGAGAATGCATGGAATAGAGGTTGTTTTCGCATACAAACAGAATGGGAAGATTTTTGAGGGTTGCAAAGTTTAAACTTTCTGCAAAGGCCCCTTCTTCTGTTGCTCCTTCTCCAAAAAAGGAAGCAGTGATTTTCTTGTCATTTTTTAATCGCGAAGTGAAAGCAAGTCCAGTGGCAATAGGTATGCCTCCCCCTGCAATCGGTGTTGCTCCCATCATGCCTACTGAAAGATCGATGAGATGCACCGATCCCCCTCTTCCAAGTGAGCAACCCGTTTTTTTTCCATGTAGCTCTGCGAGCATTTTTTTAAGGTCTCCTCCCCTAGCAAGATAGTGGGCGTGGCAGCGATGGGTACTCATCACTAGATCCTCATCTTTTAGCGCCTCAGAAACGCCAACAGCAACCCCTTCCTGACCAATACTAAGGTAGGTAGGACAGCGCATTTTTTGTTCCGAATAACGAGCAGCAATTGCCTCTTCAATACGGCGGATACGAAGCATTTTAAAAAATAGATCTATTGCGTTCACTTGAGCAACCTCGTGAGAAATTTATTGAAAAGAGTTTTCCTTATTGCCTCTTTATTCCCGATGATCTGGACACTAAGTGCCGATGCAATCGATCCTAGGAATCCGGAGATGGCTATTGGGTATCTTTTAGCGGCGCACATAGCAGCCATGGCAAAAAAGCTATCTCCTGCGCCCACACGATCGATTGTAGTTGTGACAAGAGCTGGGATATGAAGCTCTGATTCATTTTCAGAAAAACAATAGACGCCGCGAATGCCTTGAGTAATAAATGTGTTTGAGCAGTTTAAGAATTTAGAGATATCATAAGCGATACCGCCCATAGAACTGTAACGGTCATGGGCTGAAAGGCGCAGTTCTGGTTCATTCAGAGAAATACAATCAGCCCGTCGATAATGGGTTACAACGTTAAAACCTCGATTTCCACTATTTGTTTGGGTATTAATGGCCAAGAAGTTGGGTAAATCGCAAAGCGCATCAATAATGGAAGGATTTATGAACCCATTCCCAAAATCACACACGAGGATAAGATCAAAATCCTTTGTCTCTTCTTTTAAGTATTGAATGATTTGCTCGGTTTCTTTGTCTATTAAAAGGGAATCGTTTGTTGAATATGTTTCAAAAAGTTTCGACAACCGTGTTCCTTCTTTTGTGACATAACGTTTTTTAGTTAGAGTCGAGTGGTTAGGAAGATAGATAAACTCTTTCTTAACTTTAGGGTCCATCAATTCATGGATTATCGTTTGATGGGGACAGTTTTGACCAATCGATGTGAGGAGAGAGACATGATCTGAAAATTGGGCAATATGGTTTGCAATGACTAAAGAACCCCCTAAATACCTTTCATTTTCTCTGTTCCGTGCAACCATATGGAGTCCTTTCGCAGATTGCCCTATTGGTTCGGTGAATTGATATTCATCAATGATAGCATCTCCAACGATAAGAATACGAAGATCTTTTAGAGCATCCACTCTATGGATGAGAGTATCAATTGAATAGGTTTGTTTAATTTCTGCGAGAAAAGCGCGAAGCTTTGGATGGGTATTTTCGAAGTGTTGGTTCAAAAGGGATGATGAGCTAAAAACAATAGCATCGGTGTAGTAAACAGTCCCACTTACCTCTTGGACAGCGCGCACTTCGTCAGCAATTTTCCCAGTAATGTCTTTAGCATGATCAGAGTACTCTTTCCCCTTCACATAGACATGGGGTTTTATCTTTTGAATGCAATCAGTAGCATCGGGAGCATCATTTAAAACAACATAATCAATACAATTCAAAGCGGCAAGGGTCTCAGCACGCAAACTCTCATTGAAAGCCGGGCGACTAGGCCCCTTATTCACAAAGCGATCAGTAGTTAGAGATACAACAAGTTTTGTCCCCTGTTTTCTAGCGTCTTCAAAGTGTCTGATATGTCCTGGATGAAGGAGATCGAAGACTCCATGGCAGTGAACAATTTTTTCTCCTTCTTTCTTTTTTTTCTCTAGAATTTTTTCAAGTTCTTCGAAAGTTTTAATCTTACTCGGCATGACGTAAAGAGCCTGCTGGTTTGTTAATTAAACGATTAAAGTTCCATGAATCAATGATTGTATGCAAGAGAAAAAAGTGCCCCATCTCGACCAATCCATAGTCGATAATAGGGAAGTACAGATTCAAATCTCCCAAACTTCGAAGCGGATTGTGAGGCTTAAATCCACTTAGGGTGATCATCGGGATCTTTTTCGACTTTGCAATAGCTCCAGCATGCAAAATGTTTTGAGAGTTTCCTGAGCTACTGACACAAACTAAAAGATCATTTCTTTTTAAGAGTAGGTTTAAAGGTCTCGAGAAAACTTGATCGTAGCCATAGTCATTGGAAATACAAGTCATGACATTTGAATCATAAAGTGTTTGAGACGAAATTTTCAATCTATTGAGAAGATCGATAGAAAAATGAGAAGCAATACCGGCGCTTCCCCCATTACCGACAACAAAGACCGTTCCATCATTTTTCTTAGTCTGGAGTAAAAAGGAATGAAAGATTTGAAGCGCTTGGTTTTGGGTGACTTCTCTTTCTGTAGAAGAGTAGATGCATTTTTTGATCACTTCTGAAAGTTCTTCAAGTCTTTTTGTAAACATACAGTTTCTCTTATGATAAATATTGAAACCAAGTTTTCGTTGCTTTTTTGATACTTTCTTTTTCCCACAAAGGAGCATCTTTAAAATCATTAATCGTTTCCAAAAGTTTCGAGACTCCTTCTTCAAAGGGAGTTTCTACTTTAAATCCCAGCATTTTCTCAATTTTATTCACATCTGCAAAGGTTGCATCTGGTTCTCCTGGACGTTTTGGAATATTGATCGAATCGTGATTTAAAAGTTTAACAATGTGATTAACCGAATAGTGGTCTCCACTGCCGACGTTGAAAATTTCTCCAGAAATAGAAGATTCTGCCGCTTTAAGAAAAGCTCTTGCTACATCTTTGACAAAGGTGAAATCTCTTGTTTGCGAGCCATCCCCAACAACTGTTAAAGGCTTATTGTTCAGTTTTTGTGTCAGAAAGACTCCAAAAACAGCGCCATAGATTCCTGTTGTCCGAGCTTTTGGACCAAAGACATTGAAAAGTCTAAGAGACAGAGCAGGGAGTTTATAGACTTGCTCCCAATGCATGACAAGCTCTTCTCCTAAAAACTTGGTCAGAGCATAAGGATGTTGAGGACAGATTGGCGCGGTTTCAGGGGTGGGATACACATCTGGAATTCCGTAACATGAAGAAGAGGCTGCGTAGAGGAGGCGTTTGACACCTGCTTTTTTCGAACATTCGAGGACATTGAAGGTGCCGTCGACATTGATTTCAAAGTACTCTCTAGGATTTTCAATTGAGGGGACAATGTCTGCTAAAGCAGCTAAATGAAAGACCCAGTCTATACCTTCGAAATAAGGGCGGATCTCATCAATATTTCGGATGTCTGCTTGGATAAATTGAAGGCGAGGGTGCCCTTTAAATGCATTAAAGTTGCTCATACGTCCAGAAAGTAGATTATCTAATGCAACGACATGATGTCCTGTTTGCACAAGAAGCTCGGTCAGGTGACTTCCAATGAAGCCGGCTCCTCCTATAACTAGTGCTTTCATTTAGAGATTGACCGCCTTCATTGTTTTAATGTTAAAATAGCGCTTATCTTCAAGGGAATTTGGAAGTTTTCCTGTATTAAAAGCTTCCATCAGTCCTTCTACTGCATCTTCGATTGTATACTCTGCTGTAAAGGCAAGGGTATCAGCAATTTTTTGTGATGAAACATGATAGGAGCGGTTGTCATCTGTGGGAATGGTTTCAAGTTCAACAGCTTTCGTTTTTTCAACTGTTGTTTTAACAATTTTACCAAGATCCAATACAGAGTGGTTATGATAACCCACATTGAAAATTTCTCCTTGGATTTTTTCTGCTGGCGCCTCTAAAACAAACAAATAAGCGCGCACCATATCACGAATATCAATATTTGGTCGAAGTTGCTCTCCGCCCATGACCTTAATTTTACCTGTATTATAGGCAAGGTTTGTTAGAATATTCACAACAACATCGAGGCGCTGTCTGGGTGCATAGCCACAAACCGTTGCAGGACGAAGAATGCAGCAAATAAAATCTTCACTCTTATGCTTCATAAGGATCTGTTCACATTCAGCTTTACACTTAGAGTAGTCAGTAAGTGGGGATAGCTGCATACCTTCTGTGACGTTAGGAACATCTTTGACTCCGTAAACAGAAGAGGAAGAAGCATAGATAAACCGCTTAACTCCTTTTCTCTTTGCGATCTCGACAAAGGGTTCAAAAGGGTCAAGATTAATGGATTTTCCAAGATTCGGGTCAAGTTCAAAGCTTGGATCGTTCGAAATACAGGCCAAATGAATCACATAGTCACATTTATTCAGAGCTTCTTCTAGATGCTTAAGATCTCGAATGTCTCCTTTCACAAGGGTGAGCTTTGGGTGATCCTTAACCGCATCAAAAACAGCTTCTCCATAAAGAAAAAGGTCATAAACCGTCACTGCATACCCAGCATCTAATAAAGTGGGGACTAGCAGGGAGCCAACGTAGCCTGCTCCACCAGGAACAAATACATGCACTGCCTTAAACCTTGGTTTGATTCAAAGGAGAGAATTATAACGAGATATTAGAAAATCTTGCAAGGAGTTTTGAATCACATACGGTAGGTGTGCGAAAGAAATAAAAGCTAAAAATTTTCTTTAGAGGAATAAATTTTTCCTGATTCAATTTGAGATTTTTTTGATGCGGCTATCTCTTGCGGGGGCTAATAAGTCACCTAATTCTAAAAGTAGACAGATGCATTAGCTGGTTAAATGATCTTAACGCCGGACTGCAACTAGATGGGACTACTTATCATTTGTGTGTGAAGCGTTTAGATTGATAGGACTATCGTTTTTTGGGTTAAACGATGAGTGGGGTAGTCTCGCAAATTTTTTTGAGCTCAACGGAGCCTTTGATCTTAGCCCTGAAAAATAAGCATTGTCATCCCGTTTCTTTTTCCCTTATAATTTTTCGATATGCAAGTGGCACTCATACATGATTGGTTAACAACGATTGGTGGAGCAGAAAAGGTTTTGAAATCTCTTGCCGAAACGTTGCCTTCAGATTTGTTTACTTTAGTCAAAGATCCTAAACGTTTAATCGGAACACCTTTTGAATCGATGAATATCAAGACTTCATTTATTCAAAAGCTTCCTAGAGCTGAGAAAAAATACCGCTTCTACCTTCCTCTATTTCCCCTAGCAATCGAGCAGTTTGATTTAAGCGCTTATGATCTTGTGATCTCTTCATCGCATGCAACTGCAAAAGGAGTCTTAACCCATGCTGAGCAGATCCATATCTGCTACTGTCATACTCCGATGCGCTATGCTTGGGATCTTTATCAGCAGTATCTTCGTGAATCAAACCTAAAGAGCGGGCTAAAAGGAATCCTCGCTAAGTTTTTTCTCCACTATTTAAGGATGTGGGATGCACATTCTTCAGCGCGTGTGGATGCTTATGTTGCTAACTCCCATTATGTAGCACGGCGCATTAAGAAGCTTTACCAAAGAAAAGCCTCTGTGATTTACCCTCCTGTTAATCTCGATTATTTTGACCTTGAAGAGAATAAGGAAGATTTTTATCTAACCGTTTCAAGAATGGTTCCCTACAAGAAAATAGATCTCATCGTGGAGGCGTTTAGTCAGATGCCTGATAAGAAACTCGTTGTAATAGGTGATGGTCCTGAGAGGGAGAAAATCAAAGGAAAAGCTAAGAAAAACATTGAGATTCTCGGTTTCCAGGATGACCAAATACTTCGTAACTATCTACAAAAAGCAAAGGGTTTTATCTTTGCTGCTTTAGAAGATTTTGGCATTCTTCCTGTAGAAGCACAAGCATGTGGTACACCTGTTATTGCTTTTGGAAAGGGAGGGGCATTAGAAACTGTCATTGATCAACAAACAGGACTTTTTTTCCCAGAGCAAACGGTATCATCATTGATAAAAGCGGTTGAAACGTTTGAAAAAAAGGTATTTGATTCCAAAGTTGTTCGTACACATGCTGAAACTTTCCGAGAAGAGGTTTTCAAAGAAAAATTTCAAGCGCTTGTCCGCGAAAAATGCGAAGTGTTCCAGCGCATTCGAGAAAACCATTTTAAATAAGCACTGAAAAAAAGCAAGGAAAGCCATGTAATGTGGTGGTGCATGTTATGATCTCCCCTCAAGCAAAAAAAGCGGTTTCAAGTTTCAAACCAGTTATTAGACCCTTCCTGAAAAAGGGCAAAATGGCAAAAGTAGTTAACCAAAAAAAGCCAAAAAAGTTTACCATAAAACTTTGAATTCAAATCTTAAACTGGTGTCTAACCATTCTTTCAATTTTGTTTTGCGTAAAGGATAGCACCTTAAATCTAAGAATTGATGTGAAAGATTTACAAAAGCAGTTTCATTTTGGAGTGTATGGTGTGATTGAAAAGGACAACCAAATATTAGTTGTCCATAAAGTAAGAGGCCCTTACCAAATGTTGATTGATTTACCAGGAGGAAAGCCAGAGCACGGTGAAAATCTTGCAAAGGCCTTAAAAAGAGAAATTTTTGAAGAAACGGGATTGATCGTTCATAGTTTTTCCTTTTTAAAGGAAACCTCATGTTTCATTAAATATTTCAATGCAAACGATATACACGTTGAGCTTTGTCATATAGGACTGATTTATCGCATTGATTCGGTAGATCTTTCAAAGCATAACTCTAATCTCTCTCAAGAAGATATCAACGGTAGTTCATGGGTAGATAGAAACTCTATTAACAAAAGTAATTGTTCTCCAATGCTTATCGAGGCTCTCGACATATAAAAAAGGTGCTTTTTTTGCACTCAATTTTACTTTTTGTCTAGCAAGCGAAGGTGCATGAGTCATTCTGTTCAAATAGGCCCGCTGGGCCAAGAACAACTCATTCACTTTCCTAACTAAAAGAACATAAAACATGAAATTATTGATAATTGAGGGTGTTGTAGCTTCAGGGAAGACCTCTGTTTTTAAAAACTTGCAGGCTCTGTTGTCTGAGCACAAACCAAACGTTTCAAAATTCTTTATCACAGAGCATCTTTCCCAAAGGATATTTGAACATATAGACGATGCAAAGGCAAAAAAAGTTCATGTACAAAAGCATGTGCGTGCAATGGTAGAGTTTATAAGGTATCTTACAAGAATTCATGACAGCTCTAAGTTTAAAAATAGGAAAACTGAATTTTTAATCATCTGCGTTGAAAGATTTTTGCTTTCATATTTAGTTGATCGATTAATAGACGACAAATTTGCAGCAGATATATTGTCTCAGTTAGCTCTAGAGAGTCCCATTCAATTTCTATTAACTGTGCCAAAAAATCAGATGCTTAGGAGAATTGAATCAACTTTGAATTTTAGGAATGATAGATGGAAGGACTATTTGTACGAGTTGTCTTCGAGAATAAATGTTGGAAACCATTTTAACGCACAACAAAAAAGGATGAAGGATTGGGCTGTAAAATTTTCTAGAAAAATGACAACTCACTGCATGGATACTGCTGAGGAAGATTATGAAGAGTATGCAATGAAGATTCTAGAGTCCTTGTAAGCAAGAATCTATGTAGAAGTAGGCAGCTACTATCATAAAGTCGATGCCATTGTTTTTGATAAATGGGAGATGCGGGATATTTCAAGCAGCTACATGACTTGCAGCGTTGTGAAAATGAATCCTGAGCCTTGACTCTATGCTCACGCCCATCTAGTCTAGAAAACCTGCAGACCACTTCCTATAAATTTTGTTATGACTCGCAATAATGAAAATAATCTTTCACAAAATTTTCTAAATCTTTAGTAGCAATTCTTTCTTGTTTCATTGAATCGCGATCCCTAATAGTAACCGTTTGATTTTTTCCCTCGAAAGTATCAAAGTCTACCGTAATGCAGATGGGAGTGCCAGTTTCGTCGTGTCTACGATATGCTTTACCAATATTACCCGTATCTTCATACTTAATTCGACCTATACCTAGCTTGTGCAATTTTTGTTTAATTTCTTTTGCTTTGCCTACAATTTTCTCATTATTACGGGCCAAAGGAACAACGGCTAGTTTGATCGGAGCAAGATGGGGTTGGAGTTTGAGGACAATTCGGGATTGTCCCTTTTCTAAGACTTCTTTGGTGTAAGCTTCTGTCAAGATAGCTAAAATGCCACGATCCAGTCCGGCTGATGGTTCAATCACAAAGGGCACTAATGGATCTTTACAATTGGTTTTTTGCAACGCTAGAACAGCCGTTGAGTGTTTGTTTGGTTTTACTTTAGAAAATATCGCTAATTCATCTTGTAATTTTGTGTGAGAAGCTAAATCAAAATCTGTTCTGTTGGCAATTCCCTCAAGCTCTTCAAATCCAAATGGGAATCTATAGGAAATGTCTGTTGTAGCTTTAGCGTAATGGGCTAACTCATCCGTTTTTTGCACCTCAAGTTTCATATTTTCAATAGATAGGCCTTGTTTAGTCCACCATTGTAAGCGATTTTTTACCCAGTAATCATGCCAATGCTCATCTGTTCCCGGTTCAACGAAAAACTCCATTTCCATCTGTTCAAATTCACGCGTTCTAAAAATAAAATTTCTTGGGGTCACCTCATTTCTAAATGCTTTACCAATTTGGGCTATGCCGAACGGGAGTTTACGTGCGGTGGTGTCGATAACATTTTTAAAATTTGTAAATATACCTTGAGCGGTCTCTGGCCTTAGGTAAGCGTAAGATTTGCTCTCATCAACGGGACCAAGGGTCGTTTTTAGCATGAGATTGAATTGTCTCGGCTCAGTTAAATCTTTTGATCCACACTTATCGCAACTAGGGTTAACTAAGTGATCTGCTCTCATCCGATGCTTACATGTGCGGCAATCGACCATAGGATCGGAGAAGGTGTCTTCGTGTCCAGAATATTTTAAGACTAAGTGGTTTGTGATAATAGATGCATCTAGTCCTTCAATGTCATCTCTTTCATGTACCATTGATTTCCACCATGACGTTTTAAGATTATTTTTTAGCTCGATTCCAAGAGGTCCATAATCATATAGACCTTGGAGCCCTCCATATATTTCTGAGCTTTGAAATATAAACCCTCTCCTTTTACAAAGGGATATTATGTCTTCCATTGACGTCATGTTGACAGTGCTCTCTTCTCTCGTTTTGGGTTTTTTTTCTTATTAGTTTTTTACAGTAAATAACCTGGCCAACCATGGAGTTTAACATCTTTTTTGTTTTTTGTATACTATCGAAGAATTTAGCAAGGTGACGGATCGGTTTGATGAGGGCAATTTTTATGCACTAGGCTGGAACAAACAAGTGTCAGTTGGTCCAACCAGCTCCTCAATAAATAGAGACAGAAACTCTATAATCTTTTCAAAAAATCGTAGGGACTTAATCTAAAAGTAAACTTATTTTTACTGGAGATTTTTGATCAGATTCAAGTCTTTGAGCCGTAATATGCAGATACCGGTTAGGTTCTACATTCGCATTTAAAGGCGTTTTCAGGTATGATCTGCGTAAAAATAATTTTGCGTTAAGTATTTTTTGAAGAAAAAAAAGAATCCTTTATGCAAAAAAATAGGGTAAATTGTGAAAATTGGTTATTTAGGAGCGGGAGCTTGGGGCTTTTGCTTAGCAAATCTTTTGGCTGAAAAAGGCTATGAAGTCAAACTCTGGACAGGAAACCTCTCTCTTGCAGAAGCTTTGAAAAGAGGAGATAGCCATCCTAAACTTCGAGATCATCAAGCAGAAGAAAATCTTTTTCTTACAACAGATCTTAATGAAGCGATTGCAGACGCTGATTTGATTATTGAGTCGGTCACCTCCAAAGGGCTGAGACCTGTTCTTAATCTCGTCAAGAATTTGGGGCATAGCGAAGCAGCGATTGTTTTGACTTCGAAAGGGATTGAGCAAGGGACGGGACTTTTGATGTCTGAAGTTGCCCTTGAAGTACTGGGTAAAGATTTCCGTGAGAAAATTGGTTATCTAAGTGGCCCTAGCTTAGCAACTGAGGTGATGAAAAAACTGCCAACGTCTGTTGTTGCCTCTGCTTACGATCCAGATCTCATGATGCAAATTTGTAAAGCTTTCACCACCCCTTATTTCCGCGTCTATCCTAATCATGATATGCGGGGGGTCTCCTTCGGCGGGGCGATGAAAAACATCATTGCCATTGCGTGTGCTATTTCTGATGGGTTAGGCTATGGAGAAAATACCAAAGCTGCTCTGATGACACGCGGGCTTCATGAAATGCGTAAATTAGGTGAAACGATTGGGTGTTCATCTGAAACACTCAATGGTCTTTCTGGGTTTGGTGATCTCTGTGTTACCTGCCTATCAACGCTTAGCAGAAACTATATCTTCGGGAAACTTTTAGCTGAAGGACATACGCCTGATGAGGCGCGCGAAAAGATCGGAATGGTTGTAGAAGGAGCCTATACCTGCGTTTCTGCTTTAGAACTTAGTAAAAAAATGGGTGTTGAGATGCCGATTACCGAAGCGGTTCACTCCATTATCTGTGAAGGAATGAGTCCTAAAGAAGCTGTGGGCATTCTTCTCATGCGTGCTGTAAAGCAAGAGCACCTCTAATAACCCTGGCTTGAAAAAGGCCCCTGTTCTTATTTGATCCCTACTCTTTTTTAATAAAAGGAACCATTTTACATGGAAAAATATAAAAGAATTATAGAAAAATTTTTATCTACAAAAGGCGCATTGCCCTTTTTTGTAAAACCGTTAATTCGGGGATAGGTCCATATGTCGATAAAAAGGGTCTGGAAAATGCTATTGATGCCTTTTCAAAGCTCCACGAAATACTTATTTAGGGATCATCTTACCTATCAAAACTTTCATGTTTAATCATCAGTCTTTTGAAGCAAACATCGGAACTTCTTTAGCAATTCAAAAAGAAATGGTCCATCTTCAACGGGATTTTTAGATAGGTAGATGATTCTATTTTCCTAATCTCCATTTGAATATTCGAATCGTATCTGTTAGGTTTCTAATGTAGCAACGGGATTGTAAACCGATAGAGTTACACAATGCAATTAGAAGGTCAAAAAGTCGTTGAGGCCAAAGAGATGGCCCGTATGGAAAGAGAAAGCATTCAGAAGGGAGCTTCTGATGAGGGATATATGTTCAAAGCAGGAGAGGGGATTGCGCAGCGCATTGAAGCCTTTATCGAAGAAAAAGGACGGGCTAAAAAGGTGACCCTTCTTGCAGGAAAAGGGAATAATGGTGGAGACGCCTTTGTTGCAGGAACCTTTTTGATCCATCGCGGGTTTGAGGTGCAAGCCTATCACCTTGCCGAAGCAGTAGATTGTCGTCCACTCTGTAGAAAGTATGAGAAGATCTTTGCAGGTGCCGGAGGAACAGTTGTTCGAGGCACCGTTGTTCCCCTAGAAGGGGTGATTGTCGATGGACTATTGGGAACAGGTGTTCAAGGTATATTGGAAGGCTCCATTCGCGATGTGATTCATCAAGTAAACAATTCGCGCCTTCCTATTTTATCCATAGATATTCCCTCAGGCCTTAATGGAAATACAGGAGAAGTCAATCCCAATGCTATTTACGCAACGGAAACCATGTACTTAGGGCTGCCCAAGCTGGGTTTCTTTATCGGACAAGGGTACAATTATATTGGCAAGTTATTCCACGTAGATTTTGGAATGGATCCGAAATATTGGGCGAAAGCTCAAGGAAATGCCTATATTGTGAATGAGGATGTGATGCCTAGTCTTTTGCCACCGATTCAGCGGGTCCGTCACAAGTATCAAGCCGGCTATGTTCTTGCGCTGGCAGGATCTCCGGGAATGCCTGGAGCTGCAATACTTTCTTCTTTAGCAGCCCTTCGGTCTGGGGCGGGAATTGTCCGACTTTTTCATCCTGAAGAAATGGAAGACAAGTTTGCAGCAGCGCCTCTCGAGCTCGTTCGAACTTCCTATTCTCTCGAGGATCCATCACCCATTTTTGAAGAAGCAAAACGGGCACAAGCGTGTCTGATTGGTCCAGGCCTTGGAAAATCGGAAGGGATCCATACATCTATTCAAGCCATTGTTTCAAAGCTTAACCTTCCAATGGTTATCGATGCAGATGGTCTTTATCATATTGAGGTTTTTCCAAGAGGAGCTATTTTAACTCCCCACTATAAAGAGATGCTTCATCTGTTAGGAAAAGAGGAACTATCACATGATGATTGTCAGAAATTCGCCGATCAAAATGCAGTTACGATTGTTTTAAAGGGTGCTCCTACTTGGATTTTTCATCCAAACACAGCACCGCTGATTGTTCCTAAAGGGGATCCAGGGATGGCAACAGCTGGAACTGGAGATGTATTAACAGGAATGATCGCAGCTACTCTTGCCCAGGGGCTCGACGGAAAAGAAGCTGCAACACTTGGGGTTTATTTGCATGGTATTTGTGGAGAAATTGTAGCTGCAAAGCAGACCTCTTACGGCCTCATTGCCAGTGATCTTATCAAAATTCTCCCCGAAGCTTTTCAAACATTGCTTGCCCAATTGTCTCACGAATAAAAGGTTTTAGGCGCTTTTTCCTGTTAATAACATCCCGAATCAACGTAGAATAAAGCGAGTGAAACTTTTCATTGGGAAAAATAGTGTCTTGATCTGAAAGAAGAATGAAGCTTGATCCAATTTTTGCGATTGCGTCTTGATCTTCTGATCGCCCTACGAGATAGTAAAGAATCTCTAATTGCTTGCCCTCGGTGATGTAAATTCGCAGCCCAAACAACTCTGCAGCCATTTTTACCTTTTACGACTAAAGCAATGCCTGTTACTTTAGAACCGGCATCAAACTTAAGCTCTAAAGGTTGTGTATCACCATAACTTACGTTCAAGCAAAACAATAGTAAAGGCTTTAAGCGAAACACCGCCGCCCTACCTTTCTTAAGCAGCAATCTTGCTCTTGCTGGATGGCAAGGCATTAAAGGCTGTCTGTTTTTGTCTAACACAAATGCTTTTTGCAACTCTCAGCCTAAAGCGGGTAAACGTCTCCTCGCCAATGTTAGAAAGGCTTTTTGCGCTAACAGCACTGTCCGTTTTTCCCGCGCTGCACTGTTTAACTGTTCAAGGCAGAGCTTAGAGCTGGAGAAGCACCCTAAGGTGTCGTGACCTATCTAACGTAGCACTCTAAGTGCCTCAAGCTGGTCAACCAATCCTAAATTCAAAAGCTACAAGCTCAAACTTTAGGGCGGGGTAGTTGACTCTCAATAGTATGTATTGTACTGTTTCCCTCATCTTCTCCTAACTCTGTTGTGACCCATTCTTTACAGAGAATATAGACTGCAGCCATGATAAAGAGGATAGGAATCAAAATTTTCCAAGAAATATTGAACTGAGCAAGGATAAAGAACCCGACAAAAATGAAAAGACTAATTGCTGCATCCTGGAGCCGTTTTTGTAGAAACTGTTTTAGAGCAAGGGGAATTCCGATAACAATCATGATTTCTGGCCACCAAGAGTCAATGAAAAAAATCACGGCTAGCCCAGTTAAAAGGAGGGCAGTTGAAAGAGCTTTTGCTTTATTTTTTGCAATGAGAGGTTTTGCTATTGAAGCTCCTTATTTATGTAAAAGGCGATATTTTTTCCTAGCAACCCCTTTCTGTTTCGGAGAAACAAAAGAGCGTTTTTTGGTTGAAACAATCGCTTTTGGATAGCAGCGCATCTTTTCTATCGTTGTGTTAGGGAAAAACTCTGCGAGAATCACTGGAGCTTCATCTCCACGCTCTGCCATTTGACTTGCACTGTAAAGACATAAGCCAACACCATTTCCTTTTCCATAGCCCTCAAAAAGAGCAATATTTCCTTTAATGGTCACATTGAAGTCATTACTTTTAATCTTTTCTTTTCCGAGTTTGTCTTGAAGGGCTGTAAAATCTATATCTTCGGTGTGAGATCCATCGTGAAGACGAGTTGCATAAACTTTTCCAGATCCATGGTCAACAAACAGATCTATTCCTGTGACGCGGTTTGTTTTGATAACCTTTGCTAATTCTCGAGTATCGACTATCAGAGACCAGCGAGACTCTGTGCGATTTTTGGTCGCAAATTTTGATTCAACTCCTTCAGGTGTCACCGTATTCTTTCTCAAAATGGAAGAGTAGCTGGCCGTTTTTCCACCGCAATTTTCTGTCCAAGATCCTGGAAAGGGTTGGTCTTCATAGGTCATT
This sequence comes from Simkaniaceae bacterium, assembly GCA_030064985.1. Classification (GTDB taxonomy): domain Bacteria; phylum Chlamydiota; class Chlamydiia; order Chlamydiales; family Simkaniaceae; genus Neptunichlamydia. The sequence goes on from JASJDV010000020.1 coordinate 21,365, forward strand.
ACAAGATACTTTGTGTTATCAACGGCTCGATCGATTGCAAGGTTTTGAAGAATAAGAGCGGTGCCACGATATCCTACTTCTTCTTTAGTAATGTGCCAAAAAGCATCATCATTGAGCAGAGCTCTATAATAAGCGTCTGTTCGGGCAATAATTGCAACAGCATCAAGGACGTTAGGGGGAAGAGTTGGAGAGACATGCTCATTGAGAATGCTTTTAACATAGCTTTCAACATCAACTTCGTTGATGATACTTAATGTATTTTCGATATTATAAACTTCAATTGCTCCACGGTACTGGATCCCATTGACCAAAAAGGTTGTGTCTGGGCTTGTAGGGACAATTTGAAGTTGGTAAATTCCCAGAAAGTTTTCCCCCCACTTCATTCCTTCTTTGTGCGGGTAAAGATAGAAACGTTTGCCCCATTTTCCTAACCCTTCTTTTTTTCCATTTTCTGGATTGTAGATAGCGTAAGGGCCCTTCACTTCAAGAAGGATTCCCTCAATGCTTTTTTCTAAAAGAACTTTGATAGTTGCTGGCTTTTCAGTACTTGTATCGGTTAAAGGGGACTTTTCTATAGTAAAAGCGAGTAGGGGTAAAAAGAATACAAATAAAAGAAATTTAGCTTTCATCACGTATTTCTCCAGAAGATTGATTAGAAGCTATCGAGCGTCCTAGATGTTGATAAGCTAGTTTAGTCACTTCCCTTCCCCGGTGGGTACGTTTGATAAAACCCTGCATGATGAGGAATGGTTCATGCACCTCTTCAAGTGTGGTTGATTCTTCTCCAAGGGCAGCAGCAATGGTGTTAATGCCAACAGGCCCCCCTTCGTGATGGTCAATAATGTGCTTTAGCATGCGTTTATCCATTTCGTCAAGACCCCGAAAATCGATATCCAACATTTCAAGGGCATTACGTGTTGTGATTTTATCAAGTTTATTGTCGCTGCGCATTTGAGCATAATCGCGTACCCACTTCAAGAGGTTATTAGCGATTCGTGGGGTTCCTCTAGAGCGCTTAGCTATTTCTAAGATCGATTCGTCATTGATTCCCACTTTTAAGATTGAAGAAGAACGAGCAAGGATATCTGCTACAAAGTTTGAGGCATAGTATTCAAGGCGGCAGGCGAATCCAAACCGAGATCTAAGAGGAGAACTCAGTTGTCCCATGCGAGTTGTTGCTCCTACGAGAGTAAAAGGGTTGAGTGTCACTTGCACACTTCTTGCTTGGGGGCCCGAATCCAGCATGAGGTCAAGTCTAAAGTCTTCCATAGCAGGATAAAGATATTCTTCCACTGTTCGATTCAGACGATGGATTTCATCGATAAAGAGAATATCACCCTCTTTTAAATTGGTCAAAATTCCTGCCAGATCAGCGGGTTTTTCAATCGCTGGGCCAGAGGCTATGATAAGTTCTGTTCCCATCTCACTTGCGAGAATATAACCTAGTGTCGTTTTCCCAAGTCCTGGGGGTCCATGAAAAAGAGCATGGCCAAGAGCTTCATTGCGCTTTTTTGCAGCGCCAACAAATACTTTGAGTTTTTCAATGGCAGTAGGCTGCCCAATGAATTCACCCAAACAGCTTGGGCGGAGTGTCAGCTCTAGCTTATTGTCTCTTTTTTCCCATGAGGATTGTATGAATGGGGGTTTTGTCATTTTTCAATCACTTTCTTACTTGGCTCCATAAGAAAATAGTAGCAAGAAAAGGATTTCAAGCGCTATATCTAATCTCAGAACACGGCATTTTTTTGTTGCAAGAGGGCAGGTAAAGCAAAGATAAACTTTCTTGAACGTCGAAATTCATAGCGAAAGGGCTAAGAAGAAAAAAAGTTTTTCGAAGTCGCAGCCGTCACATAAGAAAAAGTGTTATGCTTCTTACGATCTAATAAAAAATGGAAAAACTGGAACTAGCGGTGGTAAAATGAGTTTAAAGTCAGATAAAGAGATTCGAAAAATGGCATTAGAAAAAGGGATGATTGAACCTTTTGTCGATGCGCAAGTGAAGAGTGTTGAAAATCAGAAAATTGTTAGTTATGGTCTCTCAAGTTATGGATACGATGTTCGCATAGGAAAGCGTTTCAAAGTCTTTACCAACGTTCACAACACGATTGTCGATCCTAAAAACTTTAATGAAGATGCATTTGTCGATATTGAAGGGGATGTTTGCATTATTCCTCCCAATTCTTTTGCCTTAGCAAACACCGTTGAATATTTCCGGATTCCTAGAGAATATCTTACCATTTGCTTGGGAAAATCAACTTATGCAAGATGCGGTATTATTGTGAATGTTACCCCTTTTGAGCCAGAATGGGAAGGGCATGTAACGATTGAGATCTCGAATACGACTCCACTTCCTGCTAAAGTCTATGCAAATGAAGGAATCGCTCAGGTTCTTTTCTTTGAAGCTCAAGAAGTTTGCGACATTTCTTATGCAGATCGCGCGGGGAAATACATGAAGCAAACAGGAATCACCCTTCCGGCAATGTAATGGACCTACAAGGGTGAAAGATATTTTTTTTATTCCACACTTTTTGATTTCTCGTCTCATGCACAACGTGGTCAAAAAAAGGTGACAAATTTGTTCAAAAACTTAAAGAAATCAAATGAACCCTTTAATTGCAGGATAGCTTTATAAACAGTGGTTGGATAAAGATTTTTTTTAAAAACTGGTGGGTGATTGCTTTTGCCTTGATGGCTTGTGGATTTTATCTCCAAGCGATTCATAAAAAAAACCGTCTAGTTCAAACTTTGCAAGAAAGAGTCAACGATTTATCCCGCGCAACATGGGAGGCAGAAGAAAAAAAGAAAGGACTTGTTTTGCGAATTCAAAGTCAAGAAGACCCTGAATGGTTAGAAATGGTATTAAAAAAAAATCTCGGGGTAACTGCTGACGGAGAGTTGAAGGTGGTGTTTGAATGACCCTTTCCTTGCTTATCATCATTCTTGCAGTTTTACTCTTTAGCTCTGGATTTTTATCCGCATCGGAAACAGCCCTTTTTTCTCTTTCTGAAATGAAGGTTCGCGCTTATCGCCAAGGTACTGATACAAGAGGGCATTTAATCGCTCGCCTTCTTTCAAAACCAAGAAAGCTTCTCGTGACAATTCTCATGCTTAACGTTTGTGTTAACATCTTAGTGCAAAATGTTGTTTCGGGAATTTTCGGAACCTTCTCAAGTTGGGCTCTTACGTTAGGTATTCCTCTTCTTTTGACATTGATTTTTGGTGAAGTCATTCCCAAATCCATTGCTTACCCTAAAAATACCTTTATTGCCTATCATTCTGCTCCTGTTATTTGGAGGGTTGCATGGCTTTTAAACCCTCTTTGTAATGGAATTACTTTTATTACATCGGGAATTTCCAAGTTTTTTTTCTTTTATCTAAGGAAACAAAAAGAAATTGGGATTGAGGAGCTCAAGCTAGCGCTTCGGACATCTCAAGAAAAAGGAACTGTATCCACTGAAGAAGCAAAACTTGTCAGAGGCTATCTTAACTTAGAGGAAGACTTAGTCAAAGAGCTGATGTGTCCAAAGAATGCAGTCCTCTTTTTTGATATCAAAGAGCCACTTTCAAAATTGATTCATCTGTTTGTAGATGAAGAATGCACACGAGTACCCGTTTGCAATGGGGATTTAGAAAATATCTTGGGGATTATGACAGGAGGAAGCTTTTTTCTTCATCGAGATCATTTTCAATCTTCCCATGACATCATTCCCTTTTTGCAGAAAGCTCGTTTTGTTCCAGAGTCGATGATCACTCAAGCTCTTTTAAAATACTTTTACGAGCATGAAGAAACGATTGTGGTGGTGGTTGATGAATATGGCTCTATTTCAGGACTTATTACTTTAGAAGATCTTGTTGAAACCGTTATTGGGCAGATTACTGATAGAAGAGATGAAACAGGTCATTATACGCAGCCTTCCGAAGATATTGTGATCGCAAGTGGAAAGCTTGAATTGATTGAATTTGAAGAGATTTTTGATTACCACTTAGAAAGCCCTAATAATATGGCTACTATAGGAGGTTGGCTGACAGAGCTTTTAGGGGATATCCCTAAAAGTGGAGCGAAGGTGGAACGACATGGTTTTTTATTCCATGTTTTAGCTTCAGATGCGAACCGTGTACGCCGCGTCTATATTCGTCGTCTTCGGTCAAAAAAGAGGAAAAAAGATGGATAATTGGACCTTTTTTCTCCTCCTCGTTCTCATTTCACTGATCGTACAAGGATTTTATTCGATGCTCGAGATGGCTTGTGTTTCCTTTAATCGAGTTCGCTTGCAATTTTATGTTAGTCAAGATAATCGACGGGCTAAGTGGTTAAGTTCTCTATTAAACAATCCTACACGTCTTTTTGGTACGACATTAATTGGTGTGAATGCTGCAATGCAGTTTGGATCTGAGTGCGCGCGCCGCTTTTATTCCTCCCTTGAGCTTAGTCCCGATTGGGCCCCTATTACCCAGATTTTTATTGTCCTTATTTTTGCTGAACTAGCTCCGATGTTTGCTGCCCGTCGGTATGCAGAAAACGTTGTCATGCTCGGAATCCCGATCATTTACCTAACTTCATTTATTTTAAGGCCTGTCATTATTGTTCTAGATTTGCTTTGTCGCTTCATAAATTTCCTTTTTGGTATCAAAAACCATTCCGGACTTTATTTAAGCCGTGAGGAGCTTCAGAAAGCGATTGAAGAAAGAGAAGATTCTCCAAAAGAGAGATTGGACCCCATCTTAGTGAATATCTTTGCCTTAAAAAATAAGACAGCAAAAGATTTGATGGATCCGATAGGGGAAATGAAATCTATTGCTTCTGAGAATACGGTAGGCGACTTAAAGACTCTCCTTGCTTTGCAAGCCCTCCCTTTTATTCCTGTTTATCATAAAAGTCTTCAAAACATTGTTGCGGTTGCTTTTCCTAGGGACCTTCTTCGTCTTACTGATGATACTCGCCTAAAAGCCTATTGCCGCTCTCCTTGGTTCATTACGGAGAAAAACTCTATCCTTGAAATCATTAAAGAATTTCGCCGCAACAATCAGAGTTTAGCCATTGTTCTTAACAATCAAGGACAAGCTGTTGGGACATTGACACTCGATGCGGTTGTTGATGAGATTTTTGGTCATCGTGATGATTGGATTTCCTTTGGCGAATATGTTCCTGGGAAAGGAAAAGTATTTGTCGATAGATCCTTTCCAGGAGATACCCTCGTTTCTGAGGTGAACAAGTGGTTTTCTATTGAAATTCCTTGTAATCATGGAATGACTCTAGAAGATCTTATGCAAGAATACCTAGGTCATCGTCCCGATCGAGGAGATGTTGTTCGCGTCGATAACCATGAGCTTTCTGTAGAAGATACATCCCTAATTGCTGGTCGTACGATTCTCATTCGTTCTACAAGGTCACTATAGCTAAGTTAATGTAAAATTAGGGTGATCTTGACGAGCTATTTTTGATGGAATTTGGTTTCTTAAAACCAAGAACATTGTCCACGAAATAACGAGAGATTTTAAGAAGACAAAAGGCATTGAGAAGATCTAAAGAAGATAACCAAATTTTAAAACAACTTAGCTATAAAAACTCACTTTTGTTCTTGCGAGCTGTAGAAATGAATTTGTAAAGCTAAGAAGTCTCTAGACTTTGGGTTAAACTCTTAATCAAATGAGTTGTTCTTTGAATGTCCTCTGGAGTGTTCATCCGAGAAAAAGAAAAACGAATTGAAGAAGAAGCTCTTTCCTCCCGATATCCCATGTTGATAAGGGTACGGGAGAGTTCCACTGCCCCTGAAGCGCAAGCAGAAGTGCGGGAAGCGGCAACATGGTGCATATCAAGGTAAATGGAAAGAGTTTCTCCATCAATCCGAGGAAAATAGAGATTGCTTGTATTAGAAATGCGAGGTCCTTTTCCATTGACCTCAACATCGAAAACCTGAGACTCGAGTTGTTTTTCAAATTGATCGCGCAGAGACCTCACGTAGGCAAAACCTTCATCTTTATTGATAGTTTCAAGAGCTTTTGTCATTCCAACAATGCCAGGCAAGTTTTGTGTTCCTGATCGTAGGGTTTTTTCTTGCCCTCCCCCTGTTAATAGGGGGGATAGTTTGAGTCCTGAACGGACAAAAACAAAGCCTACTCCGGGAGGTCCATGAAACTTATGAGCAGAAAATGCCATTGCAGCAACACCTTCAGGAATAGAAAAAGATTCTTTTCCTAATAAAGCCACACCATCTAAAATGAGAGGGACATTAGTCCTTTTCGCAACTTCAGCAATTGCCTCCATATCTAGCTTTATTCCAGTTTCACTATTGACTGCTGATAGGACAATGAGTCTCGTATTCGGCCGAATAGCTCTTTGTAGATCTTCAACTTTAGGAGCGCCATAAAAATCGATAGGAAGATAAGTAACAGCAGTTCCTTTTTGTTTTAGTTCTTCTAAGGTGTTAAAGACGCAAGCATGATCGATGGGAGACGCAATAACATGGCATGAGAGATCGGATAAGGCTCCACGAATCAAAAAGTTCATTCCCTCTGTTCCACCAGAAGTAAAAAGAATTTCGTCCAATTTAACGTTGAGAAATTTTGCAATAATATGGCGGCACCGTCCAAGGGTTTTGCGGGCTCTTTGACCAAAATAATGGCTGCTTGAGGGGTTATTCGGGGAGGCGCTTAGTTCTTTGATCATCGCAGCCAGAACATCTGGATCTAGGGGAGTTGTTGCGTTATTATCTAGATAAATAGTCTTTTTCATCTGTTTTGATAAGGACCACGGTTACATTGTCGTGGCCCCCTTGTTGTTTGGCTTGCTTGATTAATGTTTCTGTGGCACTTTCGATGCTTCTAGTGGTTGTTAAAATATCAGTGATTTCTTTATCACTGACCTGGTCTGTGAGACCATCGCTACACATCAAATATATATCATTTGGGCTTACTGGAGCAATGTGTATCTCCGCCTCTACATCAGTTTGTGTCCCGATGGCTCGCGTTAAAATATTTTTATAACGGAAGTTTTGTGAATTTTCTTTTTTTACTTGTCCTTGCGCAATCATCTCATTTTTTAAGGAATGGTCAAAGGTGAGCTGTTGTAAAAGTCCTTTTCTAAAACGATAAATACGACTATCTCCAACATGGCCATAAATGAGAGAACACTCATGAAAGAGGAGAGTACAAATTGTTGTTCCCATTCCTTTGTAATCTTTTTTCTTTTTCGCCAAGTGATGGACCCAATGATTGGCATTTTCGATGTAGACTTTATTGAAAGAAGACAGATCAAAAATTGTCCAATTTCGTTCAGAGGATCTAAAAAGCTTTTCAATAGAAGCGCAGACAAATCTGACTGCTTCGTTAGCAGCAACCTCTCCAGCATTATGTCCTCCCATGCCGTCAGCAATTGCAAAAAAACCATGCTCTTTGAGATTCAAGAAAACATCTTCATTCTTTCTTCTAACAAGGCCAGTATCTGTCATTCCAAAGCAGCTCAGCTTATAAGTACAGGCGTTCATGGCTAAGTATTTTCTCTCTATTGACAACGTTAGAATAGTCTAAGGGGTTTAGACGCTCTCTCAAGAATAAGAAAAGGTCTGTATCAAAGGCGTAAATCGCGTAGAAAAAAGGGCGGTTTACATTCATATAGCGGCAAAATTCCTCCTTTCCATCGATTTCAGAAAAATTTGCATTTGTATTCAATGCGGAGTTTACACCAAGAGTTCTAAAAAGGGCGTTGAGATCGAGTTTTTGGCTGATCATAAATTTAGGGAGGACCGGATCAGCACCTTCCTTTTCAATTGGAAGAGCAATGATTTGAGTGTCCTTATTTTTAAAATAATAAAGACAAGACTTCTGGTTCATCATTCTAGGATTGACTGGTTCCACTTCAACCGGTTGGAAAAAAACGATTCCAGGAGCCCTTAATAAAAAGGGTATTAGAATTATTTTAGTGGATTTAGCTAGAGTCGTTGGATCGATAAACCGAGAAATTTTACCCCCAGAATTGTCATGGATCCACTCATTCA
>JASJDV010000050.1 GCA_030064985.1 Simkaniaceae bacterium
GCCCAAAGTATAGTGGTGTTCGCTTCCGCTCAGTTACATTGGTAGTAATTCCTCCCGCCACTTATAATTTTGTGTTCTGGACGAACACTTATTATTGAAGTGGGGGAATCCTTACTACATTTATGTTGACTTTTAAGTTAGAGGAGGTTCTTCGGTTGGGTCAGTAGGAGGTTCTTCTACTACTGGGTCAGTGGGTGGTTCTTCTGCTACTGGGTCAGTAGGAGGCTCTTCTGCTACTGGGTCAGTAGGAGGTTCTTCGGTTACTGGCTCAGTAGGAGGTTCTTCGGTTACTGGCTCAGTAGGAGGTTCTTCTGCTACTGGGTCAGTAGGAGGTTCTTCGGTTACTGGCTCAGTAGGAGTTTCTGCTATAGGTTCGGCATCAATATCTACTACCTCTTCCTCGCCCAGAACCCCTTCAACTGCATCTACTTCAACTTCTGTTACAGTAATTGGCGCACCAGGATTTTGAAGATAAATTGCTTCTATGCTGAAGCGAGCATGGCTTTTGACAATAGTCACGATCGTCTTAGGAGCTTTAGCAATAATATTACCATACGCCTTGAAAGGCTTATCGTAATTGGCTTGAGTTGTCCTCTCTACTTCAGCAATCTTAACCATGCTGCCGTCTTTGAGTTCTTGATCTACTTCAAACAGGTACTGATTGCTGTCGGCATCAACTAGCGCACAGTCCAGGTAGTAGCCACTGATCTGAAAAGAGGAAGCACCAGCAGGAATTACGACTTCGACCTTATTAGTAATATCGACGTTGGCATTGAGCTTAAGGCTTAAAGGAATCTCTTCGATCGCCTTATTGGTAAGTTGGTCTTTGATCTCGGAGATCAACACGTTTGCTTGTAGCTGAGCATCGCGAGTCTGACCTTGGAGAGCTTGCATCTCGTCAAACTCACTCTTGATCATGCCAAAGATACTATCCCAACGCCCGAATAGCTCTTGGAAAGAATCACTAATCAGAGGAGATAGGCTGTTAATCGCACCCTTGATTCCCTCGACAGTAAAGTTTACATTGTTTAAAAGACCAACTGTCTCGCCCAAGGAAAGCTTGATCGCGTTATTGGTTTCAGCAATTGCATCGAGCTTACTGCCTACAGTATCTATCAACCCTTGTAGCAGATTCTCAACTGTCTCTAAATCGATATTGGCGTTGATTACCGCAGAAGGATCGATCTGAATAACTCCATCTTTGATTTGACTTAATAAGTCATGTATTTGTTGGAGTTTCAGAGCCATATCCGCGCTATCAGTGCCACCAGTGCCAGTAGCAGGGTGACAGCGCACCGTCATCGTAAGTGCCATAAGTCCTATCAAAAAATTAATTACTTCTCTATTAGAATTCCCTTTTTCAATTCACAATTCACAAGTCACAATTCACAATTATTTTTTCTGTTTCAATTTTGAAACAGAAGCAATTAATATCCTGCAAATTTGGCTACATTCATCTAATAAAGGTTCAAATTTTCCTTTCGGAACTAATTGAGACTCTATGATTATTGTTAAGAAAAATTCACATTCTCTCGCCTCCTTTAAACTGACCTCTAACTTGTTGATAAAGTCCTTATGAGATTGTGCTGATTTGGCTTCATGAGCATTCGCTCCGACGCTTGTGCCACTCCGCAAAATTTGACTAGCTAAAATCTTGGAAACTCCTCCTTGTTCTATCAACCACTGACTTGCTTTTATAATTCTAATGCCAAACTTTTTCGTTCTATCTTGAATAGAAATGTTATCATTCATGTAAGTAAAATTGAAGTTTTGTCACTACAATTTTACCAATTCATGAGTTGCAATTCAATTGTGAATTGTGACTTGTGAATTGTGACTTGGACTAGCTTAATTTTGCTGCTAGAACTAAAAGCTCGGCATTAACACAATCAGAAATACAAATCGCCCCGATCGCTTTTTGAGGAGGGCTAGAAATTCCTTGTTGCCATATTCTCGTCTCTTCAACAATTTCCCATTTAAGGTCAAAGAAGTCCTCAACCTTGGACGCTTGAATGATTTCAGGCTGGAGCTTCGTCATTTTCAAGATTGCTCCCAGTTTGCCACCACTCGCATATCTGAGCTTCAACCAATTAGCCCCTGGGTCGAATTTGATATCTGGGTAGTTGTAACCGTATCCAATCCCATAGCTGCCAACCAACTTATCTTCTTTGAGGTACTCAGCGATCGCAAAATAATCCTTCCAAGAATTCTTAGCAGTTTGAGGATCGCGGGTCGCATCAGCCAAACCCCAAAAAGCAGCTAGCTTGGCTTTTTCGTCATCATCTTTGGCTTGCCAGCTTAAAATTACTTCAAAATCATCTTCGGTAGAAGAGTTTAAATTTCCTTGGTAATCGAGAAACTGCAAAATTTTGTCAAAGCCCTTTTTGCCATCAATACGTTCGATCTTTGCCCCTTTTGTGCGATCGCGCTCTATATTGTAAACATCACTCTTAATAAAATCTTCTCCCCGTTCTCCTTCTAGGTTGGTTCTGAGTTGACTGTAATCTGTATTCCGCAGGTCGAAATAAGTAACACGGGGTTTGGTACTTATTTCTATATTGGTCGTAGTCTTGAGGTTCGTTTCTATTTTCAGGACATCAGTTCTGAGTAGTTCAAACTGCTCTTTGAGTTCGCCAGAAAGAGAGAAAGAGCGATTGTTTTTAATCTCCTCATGCAACAAGTTAAACTTCTCTTCTAATTCACTTAAAAGCCGAGAAAGTTCGACAAATTGCTTGACAACTAATTCTGTTAAATTGGCGTAGTCAGCTTCAGAATTTACTGGCTTGACTAAATCTAGAGCAGACTCTAAAACCTCCAACCTCTTTTGTAATTCGGTAATTTCTGCTGAACTGTCAAGATCTTCTTGTAGGTCGATATCGTCAAAAAGTTCTTCCATGTTTTTAGTAACCTATAACTAACTGCTAATTTCATACGGAATACAAATAGCTTCAGGAATATCTTGATAGCAATCAATCTCAATCGTATATTTCGAGGTTTGAGGATCGAATTCATCAGGAATCAACTCTAACTCGATCGTGCTATCTTCAGGAAGCCTAAGCTGCTCAAACTGCACCTCTAAAACTCCCTCGATCGAGGCGACAGAAACAGAACCAGTACCCCACTCAGAGTAAGCTAAATATCCTTGTTCGACCTCTACAATATCGCGAACATCAACCCCAGTACCGAAACTAGTAGGCTGAATCTCTCTGTATAATTTCTTATCTTCAATATTTACGACTAGAATTGACTGCTGCTTAATAGAAGCTACAACTACTTGGTTGTCTTTGGTAGTGCAAATACCCCAGGGGCTATCAAAAGTAGTGCCGTTGGGCGCATAGATAATATCTGTTACTCTCCAACTCTCCAAATCGACCTTTAAGATTTTTCCTCGCCCGTACTCAGATATCCAAGCAATCTTAGAATCATTACGATCGAGTTTAAAATCAATGGGGCGATAGACAACATTAGACCCGACTTCGCTCTGACCGTTATCGTAAAAGCCCAACCTAGTAGCTATCAATTCGCCACTGCTGCCAGAATATTCTGTAATATGCCCGTGATTTTTAGACCCCTCACCAAAGCCGTAATAAGAACAGACAGCTAGATTCCCATTAGGCAACCAAGTAGCTCGTCTAGGATTCCACAATTTGCCATCGGCAACATGTCCTCTAGCATTTGGAACGCCAATAGTAAATAGTAATTTTCCCGTAGCATCGTAAACCCGAACGCAGTGCTTGCCCCAAGAGGCGATCGCGCATTTGCCATCAGGATTGACCTCAAAGCCCATCGAATGGGCAATTCCTTCGTTATTTGTCAGAGGAGTTTGATAGCTCACGGGAAAAACAGAGTGAGTGGAATAATCTGAATTAAAAAAATTCAGACCTCCATAATAGTTGATCGCCCCCAAGCGACCTGAGCTATCTAATCCCAAACCCGTAGGACGTTTTAACTTAGAGGTTTTCGGGCTTACTTTAACCCCTAGTTTCTTAAAAACTTCTAGATGGCTGCTATCGATACGATTTACCCGCAACCAAGTCTTAACTGTAGTATTCCCGCGATCGATAGCAGACAGTCTTTCTGCTAGGTTGGTGTAGGCGCGATCCAAATGATTTAATCTATCGCGCTCGATCGCTATTTCTTGTTCTAAATTTTTAGTCATAAAATTTTAACCTTTAGCGAACTTCGTCCAGCAGGAGCAGTTACTACACCTGTGTTACCCAGTAAAAAACCTTTGAACCCAACTATATCGCCAGCTTGAACCGTAACGTAGTCTTGAACTATACTACCTGCTTCGTTTGCTCCGTTACTCCTGCGAATATAGCTCGAAGCTCCAGTGTCACCATTATCTATAGTAATTCCATTTACAGAAATTCTAATCGCCACATTAGTCCTAGCAATGCCTCCTGCTGCTGTACCATAAAAAGAAGCAGAAACATCATAGTTACCAGCTACATTTATCTGCATACCGCTACTGTTGGCTGAGAAAAAGCGACTGTTGCCTAAAACTGTAGCTTGGAACTGAGCTTGTGTACCAGCAGCAGAGCTATTTAGATCTGTCTGCTGGACATTGAGCAGCTTTGCCCAGGTTAATTTAGGTGGTAAAGGTCTATTTAAGCTTAATTTAATTGTTTGTTCGTCTAAAGACGAGAATAGTAGTTGCCTGTAGCAGTCATCAGGCAAATCTGCCTCAGCGATGATCGCTCCTGGAGTGTCAGGACTTAGATAGTAGTTGGTTTGGGGACTTAAACCGTGAATATGCTTTAAAAACCCCTGCTCTCTAAAGCTAATACTCTTGCTATCTGGCAAGGCAATAGCGAGATTAAAAGCGCAATTATCGTGACTATCTGCGGTAGCCAGAGCGTTCTGTCGGTTTAGAGGTAAAACACCCCAACTAGGCAAGGTTAAACCGTGATTGGGAATAGAAATAACTGCGGGAACAGCATCATTGTAATATAACATAGTCTAGCTTTTAGCTGGCAGCTATTCGTTAATAGCTGTTAGGTTATCGGTTATCGGTTATTTATCGGTTATTTATCGGCTACCCAACCAATAACCGCACTTAGATATTTAAAAGTTACGTATGCGCCGTCTTCGTTAAACCCAAAAGTATCGGTAGTACCATAAAAATTCTGTCCCGCACTAGCAAAATCAACAATAATATTATTTGTAGCAGAATTTGCCCTCGAATCAACTACCGCAAAACGATCGCCAGGAGAAGGAGCAGCAGGAGGCGTAACTGTAATTGCTGCTGAGGTGCAATCTACTGGTTCTAGGTTGCCCACGGTAGCTGTAAAGTTGGCTGATTGCTCTGCATTAATTACTAGTTTAAGCTCACAAGTACCTAGCCTAGTATCGATCGCCTCAAAGTGTGAAGTAACATTGTCAGCGTCAGCAGGAGCGTAATTTGTAGCAATATGAGACGTATATAAACCCTCAGCATTAGCTAGTCTATTGCTTAAAAATTGTAAGGAACTAGCAGTATTATTAGTTCCTGTCCCAAGTTGCACCGCATTACTAGCACCTTCACCAATCACTGACCTATTACCGATTGCAATCCCATCAAACGCAGAACCAGCAACACCCCCTGTACCAATAGAAATCGAACCTGCGCCTTCGGCATCGCCAAAACCAATAGCGATCGAACCAAGACCTGTAGCATCACCAGGCGGTAGAGTTGCCAAGCCGTTATTAGGCTCAGCATTAAAATAAGCAATATTGCTCGTACTCGCTGCTAAACTCGCAAGGGAACTATCAATTCCTGTTAAGTGCGCCTCAATATCCGCAGTAGCAGCAGTATAGGCAGCAGGAGTCAAGACAGCATTGATATCTGCTGCTCCTAAAACAACGGTTTGAGTCTGCCCATTTACGCTGATTACGTCCGAAGTTTCTTGAATATCTATCCAGGCAGTACTGTCGTAGATATAAGTTGACGGGTTGCCATTCCCGTCACTATCCGTAACCTTAGCCACATCGCCTATCTCAACAGTTAGGGCATCGCGAGCAGCAATATCGGCAACTACATTAACACTAGTAATAGCGATCGAGCTAATTTGAGCAGAAGGAATTTTACCATCGCTACCTAAAGAAGCAATACCCAGAGGTTGAGCGATTGAACCGATCAGAGTAGTAATTTCGTTGGCATTAAGATTTACCTTACCATTTATTTCGTCGATCGCAGCTTCGGCTTTATCAGCAGTTAAACCGCTAGTCCCATTGTTGTAGTCTAAAGTAGTTAAATCTATCGGATTGTAGAGGATGGGCATTTTGGTGAGAGAATTTTAAAAAGAGAAGGTTTACAGTTTATTTTTCCCAAAGCTAAAGCTTAGTTTTTTATCGTGGACATTTATTATTGGCTGAGAAAAAAAATTTGATTTGTACAGACGACACTTGCTTCTTTTATATCTCACAACATCCTCGCGGGTGTCCCTACCCTCAATCGTAGCGAAGCGGAGATAGGGTAGGGACACCCGCGAGGATGTTGTGAGATATAAAAGAAGCAAGTGTCGTCTGTACAAATCAAATTTTTTTTCTCAGCCAATAATAAATGTCCACGATAAAAAACTAAGCTTTAGCTTTG
>JASJDV010000019.1 GCA_030064985.1 Simkaniaceae bacterium
GGTGTCACGCAAGATCAAGAGAAAGCTACCGAGTATTACAGACTGGCTGCTGATCAGGGTCTTGCAACGGCGCAGTTACACTTGGGACGTTGCTACGAATCCGGACACGGTGTCACGCAAGATCAAGAGAAAGCGGCCGAGTATTACAGACTGGCTGCTGATCAGGGTCTTGCAACGGCGCAGTTAAATTTGGCATGTTGCTACGAGTTTGGAGAAGGGGTCACGCAAGATCAAGAGAAAGCTACCGAGTATTACAGACTGGCTGCTGATCAGGGGGATGCAAAGGCGCAGTTACACTTGGGACGTTGCTACGAATCCGGACAAGGGGTCACGCAAGATCAAGAGAAAGCCATCGAGTATTACGCGCGCGCTGCTGAGCAGGGCGATGCACGAGCGCAGTTACACTTGGGAGGTTGCTACGAGTCTGGACACGGTGTCACGCAAAATTCCCGGAAAGCTGTCGAGTATTACATGCTGGCTGCTGAGCAGGGTCTTGCACTGGCGCAGTTAAAATTAAGTTGCTACAAGTCTAAACAAAGTGTCCCGCAAGATAGAGAAAAAGCTATCGAGTATTACATAGCCGCTGCTGATCAAAGTCTTGCACAGGAGCGGTTGACCTTGGGACGTCGCTACGAGTCTGGACAAGGGGTCCCGCGAGATTACCGGAAAGCGGCCGAGTATTACACACTTGCTGCTGAGTATTACATGCGCGCTGCTGAGCAGGGCGATGCACGAGCACAGTATAAGTTGGGATGTTGCTACGAGTCTGGACACGGTGTCACGCAAAATTCCCGGAAAGCGATCGAGTATTGGACAATGGCTGCTGAGCAGGAGTTTGCACTGGCGCAGTTCATGTTGGGATCCTGCCACTTGTATAGAAAAGGAGTCCCGCAAGATTATCAGAAAGCTACCGAGTATTACACTCTGGCTGCTAATCAGGGTCTTGCAGATGGGCAATTTGGCTTGGGACTGTTCCACCAAGAGTTTTTAAAAACTCTCCCGCAAGATTATCAGAAAGCGATCGAGTATTACACTCTGGCTGCTGATCAAGGTCACGCAGAGGCGCAGTTTAACTTGGGAGTTCACTACCAGTATGGAAGACAAGTCCCGCAAGATTATCAGAAAGCAGCTGAGTATTACACTCTAGCTGCTGAGCAGGGGCATGCAAAGGCGCGGGTAAACTTGGCCTATTGCTACTTTTGTGGAAAAGGAGTTCCGCAAGATTATCAGAAAGCGGCTGAGTATTACACTCTAGCGGCTGAGCAGAATTTTGCAATGGGGCAGTATAACTTGGGATGTTGCTATGAGCATGGAAAAGGAGTCCCGCAAGATCAAGAGAAAGCGGCCGAGTATTACAGACTGGCTGCTAAACGGGGTTTTGTAACTAAGAAAGATAACTCGCAACGTTGGCATTTGGATAGCAGAGGAGTTTTGCAAGACCTTAGGAAGTCTATCAGGTATTATGTAGCAAATACTCTCAATACTTATGTAAAGGTGCGCTACACCTCGGTCTATTACCGTTTGAATGGAGAAGAAATCTCGCGAGACTACAGGAAAGGTGCCGATTGCTACGCACTGACTTATGGGGTTTATGACCAAGCTGGTAGTCATCAAGAAACCTTTTACGGGATTTTTTATGAAACCTCTTTTGAGCCCTCTGCGATAAACCTTGCCACGATCCAATTCGCCGTTCCTGTGCTAAGGAAAGTCCATCGATGAAAGCCACCAAAAATCGTTGCCATGCGTCTAGCCTACATCGCGTTTTTTCCTAAAGGCTACAAAAATTTTTTAGCGAGATCAGCTATTGCGGAGAAAATCTTTCATCCCTTAACATATGAGTCTTATGAAATTAGAGCCGAAGCACAAGGTAGGAGAAGCCTACCATGAATTTACCTTTACAAAAGCTCTTCCAATTGAAGAGCTCCAAATGATTCTCTATGAACTGACGCATCAACTAACCGGAGCTCGGGTCATGCACTTAGAAGCAGATGATCCTGAAAATCTCTTTTGTCTTTCTTTACAAACCCTTCCAAACGACTCAACCGGTGTAGCTCATATACTGGAACATACTGTCCTTTGTGGTTCAAAAAAATTTCCCGTGAAAGACCCTTTTTTCTCAATGACGCGAAGAAGTTTAAACACCTTTATGAATGCGATGACAGGAGCCGATTTTACTTGTTATCCTGCAGCTTCTCAAGTCGAACAAGACTTTTATAATCTACTTGAGGTTTATCTCGATGCTGTCTTTTACCCTGAACTCAAAGAAATGAGCTTTCTTCAAGAAGGACACCGTTTAGCATTCGATCCTGACTTGATACGTAAAGGAGTTGTTTATAATGAAATGAAGGGAAGTTTATCGAATCCCGAAACCCGCCTTTGGCATGAAATCATGAAATATCTAACGCCAGATTTGACCTATGCCTGTAACTCTGGAGGAGATCCCGTTGAAATTCCCAACCTAACCTATCAAGAACTCAAAGATTTTCATGCAACCTATTACCATCCGAGTCGGTGTATTTTCTTCTTCTATGGCAACCTTTCCTTGGAAAAACATCTCGATTTCATCAATAAAAATGCCTTAAAAGGTGTTGAAAAACTTTCTCCCCTTGAAGGAATTCCCAAACAAAAACGCTTTGAAAAACCTGTGGTTAAACGTGGGTATTATCCCGCAGCTGAGGGAGAAGACTTTGTCTCTTTTTCCTGGCTGACAACTTCGATTAAAAGTCAAGAAGAGGCTCTAGCCCTTGCGGTCATTGATTCGGTCTTCATGCAAACAGATGCCTCCCCACTAAAGCATGTCCTGTTAAAATCTAGACTTTGTACTCAAGCTGACGGGTATCTAGATACTGAGATGTCTGAAATTCCCTACGTCATTATCTGCCGCGGCTGCCAAGAAAACAGTTGCGATGCGATTAAAAAACTTCTCTTCAAAACTCTTGAAGACATTTGTGATCAAGGGATTTCTCAAGAGCTCATTGAAGCAGCCATCCACCAACTTGAATTCTCCCGCCTAGAGATTGCAGGAGACTCTACCCCTTTTGGACTCACGTTATTTATGCGCTCAGTCCTTGCAATGCAACATGGGTGCCCTCCGGAAAATGCGCTATCGGTTCATTCTCAATTTAAAAAACTGCAGCTTCTCATTAAAAATCCTCACTATTTACCAGGATTGATCCAGAAGTACTTTCTCGAAAATCCCCATTTTTTGACCCACATTTTCTCAGCGGACAACACCTTGGAAAAAAGAGAAAGTCAAGAAGAAAAAGAGCGGCTGCAAAAGATAGAACACGCTCTAACCGACGTAGAAAAAATGGCGATCCGAAAACGGACCATCCAATTCGAACAATTCCAAGCAAAAGCAGAAAATCAATGGATTGAGTGCCTGCCCAAAATTGCTCTGAGCGACGTTCCTAGAAAAACTCCAGACTTTTTTCTTCAACAAGAGCAAAATGTTCAGCTCACTATTTTTCATCATGCATGTTTTACGAATCATATTCTCTATGCAAAACTTCTTTTTGACCTCCCTAAAATCCATCGAGAAGACCTCCCCTATTTGCAACTCTTCACAACCATGCTTCCAGAGTTAGGTGTAGGAAAAAGAAACTACCAACAAAACCTCGACTATATCAATGCTTACCTCGGCGACTTTAGCGCAACCATTAACCTCTATCCACAGGTCAGTGATCCCAATCTCTTACATCCTGCTTTTAGCCTGGAAGGAAAAGCTCTTAACCGAAATAGCGATAAACTCTTTACACTTTTTCTCGATGTTTGCCAAGGAGTGGATTTAGAAGACCAGGGGCGAATTAAAGAACTGATCCTTCAAATTCATACTTCTCTTGAAAATGGGCTCAACCAAAGCGCGATGTCCTATGCCATTCAACGGTCTCTTTCTTGTTACACACAAAGTGCATTCATTAAAGAGCACTCAAGTGGCCTCTCCTACTTTTATTTTATCCGAGAAATAGCAAGAGATATCGATCGAAAACTTCCTGAAATCATTGAAAAATTTAAACAGCTCAGTCTAGCTCTATTTCATCTGACTGCACCTCACCTTATTTTAAGTTGTGATGCTCAACAATACCAAACCCTTACAAAGGAAGGTTTCTTTGATCTTAATGCGCTTCCAACTCAACCTTTCACTCCATGGGAATCACTGACCGTTCCCCCTGCTGGTAAATCTGAAGCTTTCATTATTTCCTCTCCTGTTGCCTTTTCTTGTTATGGAATGAAGACGAGTACGATTCATGACGCCGCTTCTGCGGCGCTAAGTCTCTCTACAGATCTTCTAAAAAACACCTTTCTCCACAAAAAAGTGAGAGAACAAGGGGGCGCTTATGGTTCTAGGGTAAATTACAACCCTCTTTCTGGAAATTACTACCTGTATTCTTATCGCGATCCTCACATCTCTCTTACCTACAAAGCCTTTGAAGAAGGGATAGCAAGACTTGCTAAGGATCAGTTTTCAGAACGTGACCTGACCGAAGCAAAACTCGGTCTGATTCAAGATTTAGATGCACCGGTTTCTCCAGGAGCTCGAGCTGATCTAGCTTACTCTTATTTCCGAGAAGGCTACACAAAAAAGCTCCGCCAAAAGTTCCGCGAAAATCTTCTCAATACAACGAAAGATGAAGTAACAAAAGCTGTTGAAAGATGCTTAAAAGACAAGGTAGGAACCAAGGTATCTTTTGCTGGAGAAACCCTTATTCAAAATGAAAACGACGGTTTTATCGTCTCTTCTATTTAACCTATCTTATGACAAGCCCATTGAAGGAAAGGAAAGCAGCGAGCTGTTGTAGCGCATGTCGATGAAGGGGGTGCCTATTATTATTGCCCATGAGTTGTCCCACCACAATGGTAGGGATAAAGTAGCTATGACCTCATGTTTCGTGGAAGGGAAAAGCTCTAGTCTAAGGACCCGAGAAGGACTAGAAAAGGTAAAATCTTCCAACACGAAGCAGAGTTTTATTCACTCAAAAAGACGCAAAAGTTAAAAATTTACAGCGAGGTTTATGGAATTTCACAGGATAACTGAGGAGTGCATTTTTTGGCGGTTTAAACCTGGCTGATTTCGATACTTTTGACTCTTTTTTGAGGGGCCCTACAAACATTTTCTTCTCCTTCCTTCAGCTATTCGAAATCCTTACCCTATTAATGTTCCAAATTCATCAAGACATCTTGGGCCTCTACGCTTCCTTGTTCAGCAGCAGATGTGAGGTATTCGACCGCTTTGTTACGATCTCGATCCACTCCGTCTCCTTCTAAATACATCAACCCAAGATGGCATTGAGCTCCAGGATGCTCTTGCTCGGCAGCGGATGTGAAGTATTCGAAAGCTTTGCTGTAGTCTTGATCAGCCCCTTCTCCACTGTAATACATCCATCCAAGATTGTTTTGAGCTATGGGATTCCCTTGCCCGGCAACGGGTGTGTAGTATTCGATGGCTTTCTCGTAGTCTTGATCCACTCCGTCTCCCCTTGCATATATCGACCCAAGAGCGGTTTGAGCTCCATCATTCCCTTGCCTGGCAGCGAGTGTGTAGTATTCGATGGCCTTCTCGTAGTCTTGATCCATTCCGTCTCCATTAAAATACATGGCCCCGAGATTTTTTTGCGCTAAAACATGTCCTTTATCGGCAGCGCGTTTGAAGGATTTGGCTGCCTCATCATAGTCTTGATCCATTCCGTCTCCATTTAAGTACATCACCCCAAGATTATATTCAGCTTCAGCATGCTGTTGTTCAGAAACGGAAAAGCTCAAGGAGCTCAAAAGTGTCGACAAGAATAGAACCACCCAAAAGGCGCAATGAGAATGCTGCGTTGCCTTAGAAACCTTTGTCGAAAATTCCCCAAGTGTTGGTAGAGACGTAAACATAATTTCAACCTATTGTGCAAATTTTGTGTAACATATAAGCTAACACTAACAACTATAATCTTTATTTTCAATAAATGGTAAAAATTATTTTGTCTCCTTTACTTTTTCTCCCATGAGCTGGAGCAGATTTTCTCTTGTGATTTCAAAGGATGCTTCTTCAGTGTAGAAAAAAACGCCTTGTGTTTTCTGCCTGAAAAGAAGAGGTTTTACGGGGTGTTTCGATAAAAATTGCCGTCATTGAAAAACCTACCATGCATGCACCTTGGTGGATCGGTTGCCCTGCACTGCGAAGAGGGAAATCGCACTGTAGAACGAGATCGATTCATTTTCGGTATGTGATTCGGAGTTTTGGGACACCGGCGAGACAACAGAAGAGTAAGAAGATCTCGATTACAATCAATTATTTGCAACCATTTTTAGAGATAACTTTCTGCTTATTAGGTTGCTCCGCATTTATTGAAGTTGGAGAAAGTTGAGTTTGGATTACCTATAAATTCCTCTAGATGAAAAAAAATCCTGCGTTAAATTCTCTTTTTCGACTAAGATAGTTAGCGGGAACTAAGGAGAAATTATGAAACACCTTTTTACTGGCATTTTTTTATCAACAACACTTTTAGCCACACCGCTTGTTGGAAAGGAAAAAGCATCTTTCGAAGACAACCTTGCTTATAAAAAACGGTACCCAGCCCATCAAAATACTCCAGGAAAAGCTTTTTCAAGGCCGTTTATTAATCTCGCAAAGAGCTGCACTCCAGCGGTTGTTTTTATCCGCGCAGAAGGAAGTAAAGAACGGGGCTATGATCCCAATGAAATGTTCAATGAAGACTTCTTCCGCCATTTCTTCGGAGGTCCACGTCGCCCCTCTGGACCTCAAGTAAGCCAAGGTTCCGGTTTCATTGTTTCCAAAAATGGTTATATCATGACTAACCTTCATGTCGTTCGAGGAGCCAAAAAAATCACGGTTCATCTGCAAGATGATTCGAATCGTCAAGTCTCAGCAACTTATGTGGGTGGTGATCCACGAACCGACATCGCTGTCATTAAAATCGATGACTCTCACGGAAACAATTTTCCCTATTTAGAGCTTGGCAATTCCGATGATCTTGAGGTCGGAGAATGGGTCGTCGCTATTGGAAATCCGTTTTCACTGGAAGCGAGTGTTTCTGCGGGAATCATTAGCGCAAAAGGACGTCAGGGATTGCAAATCACCGATTATGAAGACTTCATTCAAACCGATGCAGCCATTAACCCTGGAAACTCTGGAGGTCCACTCATTGACCTCGACAAAAAAGTTGTTGGAATGAATACCGCCATCGTTTCGCAATCGGGTGGATACATGGGGATTGGTTTTGCGATTCCCAGCAATATCTTAATCAATATCAAAAACCAACTTGTGGAAAATGGGGTTGTCACTCGAGGGTTTCTTGGGGTTTCTCTCCAGCCGGTTGACCCTGATTTAGCAGAGGCTTTTGGATCTGATAGTACACAAGGAGCCCTGATTGTTGATGTTGTCAAGGGTTCTCCTGCGGAAAAAGCGGGGCTGAAACAAGGAGACATTGTTGTAAAAATGAATGGCTCTCCTATCAAAGGTCCTGGACAACTTCGCAATGATGTTATCCTTCTTCCTCCAGGAACTAAGGTTGAGCTGACCATTACTCGCAAGGGAAAGAAGATGAACATTCCAGCGACTCTCGGAGAATTTGGAGCCAATACCCTCGTTTCTTCAACAACAGCCTCTCGACACTTAGGGTTTTCTGTCGATAATTTAACCAACGAAAACATTCAACTCTTCCGTTTTAGTCAAGAGGATAAAGGGGTTGTGATTGTCTCGGTGGAATCTGGAACTCCCGCAGATGCCAAAGGAATTAAAGTAGGGTCTCTTATCATGGCAGTGAATCATCAAAAAGTAACAAGCGTGACAGAGTTTAATGATGCCCTAAAAAACGTGAAGTCTGGGCAACCGATTCTCCTGCTAATACGTCAGGGAGATATGATAAAATTCTACACATTAAAAGCTCAGTAGATAAGTCCTTGCAGAAGTTGTGAAAACCGGTGGAGATCTTGATAGTCTCCACCGAAATCTAGCCAAGTAGCACTGATCGATTGCTGAATCGATTCTCTTCCACACCATGCAAACGTGCCTACTTCTACTAAGCCATTCTAGTCGATGAGAAACGCCCATTTAAAGTTCCATAATCAATAGGAAAAGGGCGAGATTCATGCTCTCTCTGCAGATTTTTCCGAACTTTTTGCCTTTTTAATTTTCTTTCCGCTGAATTCGCTGTGCTACTTGGCAATTTATCGAAATTTTTAGAGCTCTTTGCTCTATGTTTTCATGTTTGTGGTTGAACCTAGACTCGCTTGCTTTCAGATGAAGAAAAAACTTACCATCTCTCAGACCATTAAATTTTGCAAGCCTCCTTTTAGCAAAGCTCCAAAAAGACTCTATTCCATTCATATGCGATTTTCCACGAACAAATGCGCTTCGAGTGATAGTGCTCATATCCATTTAAAATAAGACCATCATAAGCTTTCCATCCAAAATCTTTCCTGCGGCTGTGCGCCTTCTTCTTGCTCTGACTTTTCTAGCTCCAAAATAGCTTTCGTCTGCTTCAAAAATACCCATTCTTTCTTAAGGAGGAAGAGTATTTCTCTAAAAATTGTTTCCCTAAAGAGACTGTAGTATCTGTTCAATATGAATTAAAAATAATAATCCACGTTTTGTAATTCTTAACCTAATAATTGAAAAATCTTTGTTTTATATCTTCGATAAAGATTAAAATCATTCCGTCTTAGTAACGTAAATTTGGATACGTCTAAATTTCCTAGGACAGTCCGTCTTTTAGGTTTTGCCAGAATACCAATAGTCTACGGATCTTGGTAGCGAGCAGCAAGATGAGAACTTCGTACCCCACTCTGGAAGGAAGAGACTTTTTAAGAGAAAGCCCTCGGTCCTCAAATAAAATTCAGGCGTTGGAGATAGATAAAAGATGCTATAGCTGACTCCGGTGATCGTAGATGGAGCGGGGTGCTAATCACTGAGCCGTTGTTGAGGCTTTTCCGCTGGGGGGCTTTATGTCAACAACAACTGGAATGACAACAACAACGGTGTCGGGTGTGTCTGGAAATTCTTTTTACTGATCTCATTAGGTGTAAATAGCCTAATGAGATGCGGACTTTATCCAGCCGCCCATCATCTTTCCACTTTCTTGAAGAATTGTTTCAATGGTCGTATACTTTTTAAGATCAATTGTCTTCGTATCTTTAGCAAGCCGGATTAACACTTTTAGAAGATCTAATTTTCGGCTCATTCGAAGAAGAATAGGTAGCCGCTCTTTTTCTTTCATAGCCGCAGCTTCCAACAAAAGCTCTAACAAAGTAAGATTGATCGTCTCACATCGTTGCCACAGGGTATAACGTTGAGATTTAGGAATGGTTCCATGCAAACGACTCAGCAGCTTATACAAGCTGTACAATCTATGAAATAGCGGAGTATTGGCAAATTGAGACTGGATCATGAAAATTGCCCGTCATTTATTTGATTCAATCGTTTCTATTGAAAACCTATTTTTTTGTTGGGATCAGTTTAAACGAGGGAAGAAGAAAAGAAAAGATATTCAGCAATTTGAGGTCTATCTAGAGGATTTTATTTTTGCGCTGCATGAAGAACTGATTGCTGGAAGCTATCAGCATAGGCCCTACAAGAAATTTTATGTGTTTGATCCCAAAGAGCGTCATATTAGTAAAGCTTGCGTAAGAGACCGTCTTGTCCACCAAATGGTTTATGCAGCTTTATCAAAAATCTTTGATCCTACATTTATTGCGCATTCTTTGTCGTGCCGGTTAGGAAAAGGAACACATAAGGGAATGGTTTATTTAAAGCAGTTTTTAAGAAAGATCAGCCAAAATGGCTCCAAAGACTGTTTTTCTCTAAAAATGGACATCCAAAAATTTTTTGATTCCGTCGATCACACCATTTTAAAAGAACTGATCCAAAAAAGGCTAAAGGACACTCGCGCTGTTGCTTTAGTTGACACTATTATCGATAGCTTTTTCTGTCAGGAAATCGAGGGAAGAAAAGTGGGTCTTCCCTTAGGAAATGTCACCTCTCAGCTCTTTGCAAATATTTATCTCCATGAGCTTGATCTCTTTGTTAAAGAGACCCTCAAGAAAAAATTTTATCTTAGGTTTTGTGATGATTTTTTGTTTCTTTCTAATCAACGGGACGAACTTCACGCTCTTATTCCCATCATCCGTCTTTTTTTACAAGAAAAATTGCAGCTCAACTTGCATCCAAAAAAAGTGATCCTGCGGAAATTTCATCAAGGAATAGATTTTGTTGGCTATGTGCTGTTCCCACATCACCGCACTTTACGCACACATACGAAAAAACGTCTGAAAAAAAGATTAAAGAAAAAACACACTGACTACATAAGCGGGAAGATTAGCAGCGGCGCGATGGATCAATGCCTCCAATCTTACCTGGGAATTTTAGCCCATGCAAATCAACACGAGTTTTCCCAAGTCTTAAAAAATGCTTATTGGGTACGGGCAAAATAGCCGTCTCACTTCTTTTACTGCTTATTTTTCGAGCGCCAAGCAAAACCATGCTTGGCGCTTCCAGGCCCCTGCGGGGCCCAATAGCCATTTTCCAACGGGCTCCGACCCATTGCCTAAGGTCCAAAAACCTATAGCCTATAACTTCCAGACACACCCGACACCGCTGAGGTCGTCACGCCAGTAGCTGAAGCTGTCGACAGAAAGCCCCCCAGCGGAAAAGCCTCCAATGGCCGCTGGCCATTGGTATTCAATCATCGTTTCTTGGCAACGGGTATAATAATTCATATAAAGTTTTTCTCCTGTTTGAACATGGTTCATTAAAATCGCAGTTGTAGCTTCTAAAGCTGTGGGAAGCTCATAAGGTCTGCCGCTTTGCTGAGCATATCCTTGAACGAGGGCTTTCTGATCGTCGTAAGTCTTATCCAGGCTCTCTGGGATCACATCTCGCGTCATCAAAACCCAATGGGAACGATCGCTTTTTTCTCCCAGCTCTTCTTTCATATATTTACCGTAATACCTATATTGCGTTTCATGTCCTACTTTTGGCTGTTTAATAAGCTCAGAGAGCGCGTCGAGATGCAAAGGCTGTCCATTAACAGTGTTGGGAATGAGAACTAGCATATGCGTCTCTCTTACCTTTTTATCGGGCCAAAATGTACAAGGACTAAACAAAATGTCTCTAATATTCTCAGGCAATGGGGGTGCTTCTCCAACCTCTCCAAAATATCTGCCCCATGCCTTAGCACCAAATAGATCAGGTTTAAGACTAATCGCCAACCAGATCTCTTTACTCTTTGAGGTCTCTTCCAAGGATCGTTGTGTTTCTACAGGATCTGATAAGACACCCATGATCTTTGTCAAATTTTCTGCTTGTCCTGCATCATATAAACGCACAACGTCTTCTAGATCAGGGTTAAAACCCTGGGGATTGATTTCTCCTTGGACTTCAAACAACGGCTGCTGCTCATTGGCTCGACCAAAGACCAAAGAACCTGATTTGAGGCGGTCTTGCTCCCGGACTCCTTTATATCCTTTAACGTCTTTCCATTTTTCACCTTTCCAAGTAGAGTACTTAAGAAAACCTTCTCCCTGCTTTTGTCCTTGGACAAAAGTACCTGTAAAAGTCAGCCCTTCTTTATCGGTAAGCGTTCCTTGCCCTTCAAACTTGTTATTGAGCCAGGAACCACTATAGCGATCCCCACTTTGGAATGTAATCCTTCCTTGCTCTGCAGATTCACTGGTATCTGCTATCCATAAACCGGTTTCTGTTTTTTTATAGGGACCGGCATAGGTTCCTTTTAATGCGTAGTTAATGGATTTTTGAGCATATTCCTTATACAGATCCTCGTCTTCTTGTTGATTGGATGATTGGAACCTAACATAAGACTCTTGGGTCATTGCTTTATAGAAGTCAGCTTTGAGTGACGGATCAATGGTTTCATTCTTCTCAATCGCCTTCCTCACATCCTCTTTAATATACTCGATGACTTCTGGGAAATCAATAGCGACGAGCAAGATAGTTAGCATGTCATGATTGTAGTTTCCTTGGAATGTTTTGCTATCTTGGACGATTTCTTTTACATACTCTACGATAGACCTCTCTTCTGATGCGTAGGTGAGAGATTTTTGAGCATATTCTTTATACAGCTTCTTGTCTTCTTTTTTCCCAGATGATTGGAACCTGGCATAAGACTCTTGGGTTATTGCTTTACAAAACTCAGCTCTGAGGGCAAGATTAATGGTTTCATTGCTCTCAATCTTTTTCTTCTTATCATCTTCAATAGCAGCGATGACTTCTGGGAAATGAACAGCGAGTTGCAAGATATTTTGCGCGGCACGATCGCAGTCTCCCAGGAATCTTTCGGTTTTTTTGTTGAGAAATTCTTTTAAAAACTCTATGATATGCACTCCTTTTTCATCAGACTTATCGTCGGTTTTTAATAAAGTTTGTTGGTTATGATTGTCTTTGATCATTTCAACTAGGAAGTTTAAAACATCTGATTCTTGATCTGTTTTATCAGATCCTTGTAGCGGTTTGATGTTGAAAATTTTTTCATATTGCCCTGTTTTGAAGTTTTTGAGATCGTCATAGAAAAACCTGGCGGCAAAATACTCCAGGATTGACTTGTGCGCAAAACGGGCTTGATTGTCTAAGACAATGAGCGGAGCCCCAGCTCTTGCTAAAGAGGTTCTGCTATCTTTTTGAAAGAACCTGTTAAAATGATTTTCGCCCTTAAGATTTTCTTGTTGTATCCCTTCTGTAGCTGCGACTTGTTCATAATATTCTCTTTCAATGGTGTAATTGTCACTTTCAGATGTAACCGATGTTTTATCGAGTAACCACATCCGCAGCGCTAAATCTTTAGAGTAGTTATAAAATGAGGTCTCTAGGTCGTAACCTCTGGGGATTTCTGCGGCATTGTTTTCCAGGAGACGATTGCCCTCTCTCTCAAAATGAGCCGTTGTAAAAGCCTTGTAGATACGCGCTTTTGTGATCTTTCCGCCACTTTGTTCGTCGAGCTGCGGCAAGATATCGGTGATGATTTTTAACATGTAAGGTGTTTTGATCAGGTCATTGAGTCCTTGGAGTTGATCGATCTTATCGGTGTAGGTTTGCAGCTGGGTCCAAGGTTTTAGCTGCTCTTTTTCTCGCTTATCGGCTTTGCTATCAAGGGCGTGGTATTTTTCGTTGTTGGATTTTACCGCTTTTTCGATGTAGACATTCCGTTGCTCTTCTGTAATATCTGCAATCCGATGCTCAAAGAGCTGGGCATTGTTTTGGGGCTTAAAATAGTTCTGGTAGTTCCCGTACGCTTTTAGATACTCTTCCCGAGAGGTGATGATCATTTTTGTAGCGATGCCAAATTCTTCGAGCTTGTTAATGTTGTAGAGGTTTTTGGGCGCTTTGAGCTCATCATAGCCATCAAAGATAAACAGAAATGTACTTTTTCCTTCCTGTCCAAGCTCTTTCATCTCTTGGATGATTTTCTTTGAGTAGTGCAGGTTTTGGAGCCTTTCTTCGATGCACCGTCCGGGGTTTTTTACTTCTGAGAGGCGCACAAAGATGGGGAGATACGCAGATTTTCCTTGCTTATAGTCGTTCCAGAGTTTTTTCTCGATCAGCTGGAGGAAGATCGACTTGCCTGTTCCTGCATCTCCTTGGATCAGCCAGACGGGAGCTTGGTTTTGAGGGTTTAAGAACTGTTGAAGGGCATTGTTTTGGAGAGTGGTCGCTGGATCATTTAGAGGAGCGCCTTTCTTGTACTCTTTTCCTTCGATTTGAATCAGGTGGAGGGGTTTGATGGTTTTTTCGTAGTCGGTGTTGCTGATTTGTTGCAGCTCGGACAGGGCAGCATCGAGGGTTAGGTGGTTTTTAAGAGCGGTTTTTAAGAGGCTGTTGCCGCCTGTAAGCTTGGGATCGCTGAACGTAAACGTTTGTTTGATCGGCAGTGGGGTGATCTCTAAGCTGCGCATCGTTTGCAGGGCCACTTGTGTAAGAGAGGTGTCATAGGGAGCAATGTCTTCTGGCGGTTTTTGCGCTAGGGCGCTCAGCTGACGATGGATCCAGAAACGGGTATGTTTATCCCACTGCCAGCACTGTGAGTGGAGATTGCCGAGGAGCTCGATGGATCTTCTGCGGTCTTTGTAGGAGCGGTGACGGTTGCGGGCGATTTGATCGAGCTGATGGGCTGTGAAGAAAAGAAGCTGGGATGTGGGTTTAATCGAGGTGGTGAAAATCCCTTCTTTGCCGAAAAACTCTTGTTCGAACAGCTCAAAATTTACATTGGACAGCCCTTTCATTTTGTTGACTTGATCAAACCAGTCTTCGGCGCCGTTGTAGTATTCTTTGACAGCAGCGCCGAGCTCTTGGAGGTTATTTAAAAGAGCGTCTGTATCTCCTTGATAGGCTCCTGAGATCATGCTTAAAATGGTGGGACCTGTATTGACTAGAAGGGCTTCTCCTGCTGTATAGGCTGCATCTTGTGGATCTATTCTCTTCAGCGCTTCTTTGGCATATTCGGCTTTGTACCGCAGGCTCGGATCGATTTCTTCTTTTAAAAAATTAAACGCTTTTTTAGCTAGCGTGGGAACGAGGCTTTCTAAGCTTTGTTGGAGCGCTTGTTGCTGCGCCTGTTTAAAACCGCGGATTTTTTTCAGGCTCATGATGTTGAGAAGGAGGTTCAGGCTGTCTAAGCAAAGGTGTACGTTGGTATTTTGTGAGGTAAAAAGGAGGCGATCGAGTTGGCATTTAAGAACATCAACGCAGCTTTTCAGGTCTTCATTGGAGCAGTAGAGTTCTGAGCGAATCGGTGGGAGTTGATTGATCTTTGCGCTGATTCTGTTTTGCTGTTCTATATTTCCTTTTGCTTCTTTAAGCTGTTTTTCCAACTGCTCTCTTTTTCTACTATTTTCAGGGCTTTCTCCTTCAGATTTGTATCCGACTTGCCCGATTAAAAAAGCAAGGGCTTGGATTTTTTCAGGCTCAAAGAGTTCATCGGTTCTGATGTCTGCAAGAACTCTTGCTAAAAGTTGATGGAAAAGGGTTTTGGACTGACTGCTCTCTCTGGTTTGGCCTGGGGCGTCTTGTAGATGGTGTTTGATCCCTCCCAGGGCAATCAACTCGCTAAATTCATCAACTGTCAGATGGTCTTCTTTTTTTAGGTAAACCGTCAGGCACTCTTTAACCATCTGCTCGATTTTTTCTTTATTACGCTTATCGGTTAGATCTGTTGGGTTTTGATCGTCTCCGTTGTGGGTGATCAGGTTGTAGTGTTTGACAAGAAGGGTTGTTGTGTACTCTTGCCAGGGCATTTTACGGAGCAGCTTCTTTTCCAGGGTTTTGATCGTCTCATGCCAGGGAGGGGTGTTTTCGTTTTGTGCTACGGTTATTTCTTCATCTGATGGGTCTTTTTGAGGAAGAAGAGCGAGTTTTTTCAGGGCTTCTTCAATAGAGGCAATGCTATTATGGTCTTTTGCTTTAGCGCAAGCGTTAGAGAGCTTGTGTGCCACTTTATGGTAGAAGGGAGAGCTGGCTACGTCTTCTCCGAGATGGAGCTGTTGCATGACGGTTTCTAGGATCCACCTTTTCAAAATGCGCTTTTGGTAGTTGTGAAGATGAGGGGGTTTTTCTTGTTCATTATAAAGCTTCTGGACCTCTTCGATAAGTTTGTTTAAAACTGCTGCCAAGGGTTTGTTTGAAGGGTGGACTTGTGTTGCTTGGGGTCTTTCTTCGGTAAGGGAGAGGGTTTCTCTTACGTGCTGGTTTTCTAGTTCAGCAAATGTAACGTTGAGATAACGCTCAAAGTTTTTGTCACTCATGTGGAGTTTTTGCTCGTGTCTTTCTTCCTGGATCGCTTGCATGATCTTTTCAGCGATGTCGGAATAGACTCCTGCTAAATCAATATTTTCTGGCTTGCTTTTGGGGTAGCCATCGCGATCGATTAGGAATTGCTTGAGTTGGCGTTCTTTGTTTTCTGCCAGCTCTTGTTTTTGGTCTTCAGCCATTTTATAAACGGATGGTTGACGCGCACCGGTAGTCTTAGCCTTGGAAAACACTCCTCCCCCTCCTACAAGACGACAGAAAAGCTCATAGTTCTCATTAGAATGTTTGATGTAAAATGTTTTGAGAAGGGTTTGGAGTGTTTCATCAGAAACCTGTGCCAGCTGTTTGGGATCAAAGCCTTGAGGGTATTTTAGCGTTATCTGCTGCTGTATGATCTGATTAGACGGGGTCTGGGTTTGGATATAGCTCTGCAGGCTCCCTTTTTCCTTTTTCACAATGATCTTTTGTCGTTCAGATATCATGTACTGAGCGCAGGGGTTTTCTTGGCTGGTGTTGATTTGGGTTTGCATCGTCATGGAAGGGCTCCTTCTGAGTAGATTTGTCTTTATAGTAATGAATTTTTTACAAGATAAAACCTTAGTGGATTTTTGCAAATCATTTAGTGAATTTGGTAAAGGAAAAATTTTTTTGGATAGAAATAAATAGTTTTGATAATTATTGTTAGAATTTGCGCATATGCATAGATATTCATTAATCATCAATTTATTTCAAAAAATCACCTTCTTGCTTATCAATGTATAAATCTGTAGACACCAAAAGTTTTCAATAGACAAGGAAAATTGCTTTTCTTAGAAAAACCCGTTAAAATAGAAGAGAAAAAAACAAGTGACAAGCCATGTCAAGAAAAACAGGTCTTCTCAGGATCAACCTTTTAGATATCAAGGTTGATGTCCTATTTAAGGACTTTTTTGGGAACAAAAATAACAAAGAAATTTTAGAAAGCTAGTATTCCCCCCGCTCTAGACGTGGTTAAATTTGCAACAAACATACGATCTTTGGGTCGAGAAAATGAATATGAGCACGAATCCATACAACCGATTGTAAAAAACGGGAAATTCTTGTCTGTTGATCAGAATATAGAACTTTTTCGCAGCTCTCACGCCTGACTTTTCATTTCAATTACGGAGAAGAGGATGTCAATTCTCGTATGAGCACGCCAGCAGGAGTATAGAAGGAGGCTTTCCAGTTTTCGATGTTGCGGGACTTAGAGCTGAAATTCACCCCGATCACAAGGGTGTCCTGATCGTTTTGAGCAAACCTTTCCTTGTAGCGCCGGGTTGCTGCCTGGGATAAGGCGATTTCGGGAGTTTTGTCCAGTTTCAGCTCAAAGATGCAGATCACTTTGGGAAGCTCTGTCATGAGATCGATGCGTCCGATATTCGTTGCGATCTCAGACAACGTTTTGATTCCTGAAGTTTCCAGAAATGTGAAAAAGACCGCCTGATAAAACCCTTCTTTAGCGGTCTGGAAGATATGATAGGGCATCTTGGCAAAATGGCTGTTTATTTTTTCAAAGAAAGTCTTCAAATCAAAGTTTTCAAGATCTTCTCTCATTGCTTTAGAGGCTCGAGTGACTTCCAGAGGATCCACCTCGGCGAACTCCTGCAACAGAGAGTGAAAAAAGGCTTCTTTGACTTCACGGTTGGGAAAATCCAGATCGTAAGAATTTTCCTCGGGGTTATAGCCACTGATCGTGAGATAGCCTGTCTGGTACATCAGGGCGGACAGGTTGATGCGATCCACTCTACTGATGTCTGACAGGGCGTTTTCTGTCTGAGAACTGTTGCTTAAGGGGATCACGGACTGAGGGTGTTTCTTAGCTTCGTCCAGCAGAAAAGAAGGGGTTCCTGTTCTGTACCAGTAACTTTTTGCTTTCTCTGCATCTAAAAATAGCAGTGTTGAGTAGGGATTGTAGACAGAAAGCTCTTTTTCTGAGAAACGGTAGCCATTATACCACGTGCGGATCTCTTCAAAGATCTTTTCCTTTTCCCGAGCTCTTTTCTGGCTGATTGCTTCGACATGCTCAGTAAAAGCAATCTTAAGCTCTTCTTCAGTGTAACCCATCATTCCGGCATATCTGGGATCCATGGTGATGTCTTTTAAGTTGTTCGGTCCGGAAAAAAGGGAGACTTGGGAAAATTTGCTAACGCCGGTAACAAAGGTAAACTTTAAGTATCTGTCCAGACTTTTCAGGGTTCCAAAAAAGGCCTTTAGAAGGTCGCGATTTTGCTCTGCAATCTCTGGCATCTTGAGGTGATTGATGATGGGACTGTCATATTCGTCCACAAGAACAACGACTCGATTTTTTTTGGCTAGTTCTTCTATCAAAACTTCCAGATTGAATTGTAATGAAGGTCCTTTTAGAAGGATACCATGGAAATTTCCTATTTTCTCTAAAATAGCTCCTAATCCAGCAGCAAACGCCTCATTTGTGGAGCTACGAATGCGAACAAAATCAAGATGTA
Source organism: Simkaniaceae bacterium (assembly GCA_030064985.1). Lineage (GTDB taxonomy): Bacteria > Chlamydiota > Chlamydiia > Chlamydiales > Simkaniaceae > Neptunichlamydia. The sequence continues at coordinate 18,244 of JASJDV010000019.1, forward strand.
AAACAGGATGTTCTTGCCAATCGTAGTCACTACCGTAGATTTGACAGCCCTTAAAAAGCTCTTTATTCCCTTTAAAGACTTCTTCCAAGGTATTGAGGAAAAGAGACTTCCCAAATCTCCTGGGGCGCGACATGAAGTAATGAGGCGTACCCTCATCTATTAACTTTTTAACGAACCCCGTCTTATCAACATAGATATACTCACCCTCCTTGAGGATTTTTTCAATGCTCTGTATACCTATAGGAAGCTTTTTCATCTTTTTGTTCCTTGTTCTTTCTCCGGATTGTAGCATATTTTTCTGGATTTCCATAGAGAAAAACACAACTTTTTGAAGAAGTCCTCGACAAAATCAAAGAGATGGCATACGCACTTCAAGATGCTCAAGTCGACCCTTCAGTCCTCGCGGACTACATCGAGAACCTAAGCGACGCCAATCTAGATGAAAACCTCGAAAACTTGTGCTACGACTGCATTGCCATAGCAGAAAATTCGAGGATAGCCTTTAGGGAGGAGAGGATGTCAATTGAACAGGGGAACTTATGTTGCTAGAACTTTGACTACTTCGACGTTTACCATTATATAGAGAAATCAATAGGCGAGCACAGGATTGATATCCTCTCCAACCCAAAATAAGGAAATCACAGCGTATTTCAATAAAAGAGCGTCTTGCTCAAAAGCGCATTTGGTTTTCATTTAACTTTTTAACGAACCCCGTCTTATCGACATAGATGTATTCATCCTTCTTGAGGATTTTTTCAATGCTTTTAGAAAGTTTTTTCATCTGGATCTCTTCTAGCTCACTTTCCATGATTTTCTATACCTTCTACAAGGTCGGTCGATTCCATCCCTAAGCGCAAAACAAACTTGTCCCCTCCACGTACACAATAGGCTCTCTGCACAGCAGAGATCAAATTTTTTAACTGAACGTTCTTTCTTGTCCAAGATGTCCACTATTTTTTCTTCTTGGTGACACTCTCAATCCTCTGAAGGAAGGAGATTCCTGCTTCACGGGAGAAAAATCTTGAGCATTACTCAAAAGAAACCCTATAATAGAGTGAAAAAACTCACGTGAATGCAATGGATTTTTACATTGAACCATCCGTTATAAAAAAACATCCTCATTTAAAGATTGGGGTTCTACTTGCTAGAGGCATCAAAAATCAAGGGAACAGGGATGAAATCCTTCAACTTATTGCAACAACTTCTGAAGCTGTCAAAAAAAGGTACGCAGGACAAGACATCACTCAAGACCCCAAAATCTTAGATTGGCGAGAAGCGTACAAATCTTTTGGCTATAAACCCTCTTCCTATCGCTGCTCAGCCGAAGCTCTCATGCGACGGGTAATGGGCTCTAAGGAACTCCCCTCCATTAACCCTGTTGTCAACCTCTATCAGCTGATCTCTATCAAATATGTCCTTCCTACTGGGGCGAATGATTTAGACAAAATCAGTGGAACCCTTCGCCTAGCTATGGCGCAAGGAAACGAGCATTTCATTGCTTTGGGATCACTTGGAGAAGAGATCGCTAAGAAAGGTGAAATAATTTATCGCGATGACCGAGAAGTGCTTTGTAAAGCATGGAACTGGCGCGCGAGCGATACCTCAAAAATGACTGAGGAAAGTCAAAATGTTTTTCTTGTGATTGAGGGACTTGAACACACTAAACCCGGCGAGATGACCCAGGCACTTCATGAGCTTAAAACCCTCCTTCACAGGTATTGTGGGGGACAAAGTGAAGCTTACTACCTCGACCGGGAAATCCCCAAAGTTTGCGAAGAATCGCAAGTCGCAAACAGACAAATGGCAGCTAACATCCCTGAGCCCGATTACCACTCCCACGAATCATTCCAAACACGCACACAAAAACTCAAAGAAATCCGCGCTCTCGGTGTGGATCCTTACCCTCACAACTATGCACCCACGCACCAAGTGGGAGTACTGCAAGATACATTTGAGAAAGCTGCTGTGGGAACTAGTGAAGAGGCAGAAAATGGCAAAACAGATCGTGCACGGATTGCTGGACGTCTTGTTTTGTTCCGCGCCATGGGGAAAAATGCCTTCGGACACATTCAAGACGAAACCGGGCGCATCCAGGTGATGTTCAATAAGGCTCAAACAAAGGTAACCGGTCTTTCAGCCGATGAAATCCCGATCAAGTTTATTGAAAAGAAGCTGGATCTCGGAGATATTGTTGGAATCGCAGGCCATCTTTTTCGCACCCAAAAAGGAGAACTCACAATTTTCGCAAAGGAGGTGACTCTCCTCTGTAAAACCCTCCTTCCTCTTCCCGATAAACATAGCGGCCTTACCGATAAAGGGACCCGGTATCGTAAAAGGTGGCTCGATCTCATCACTCATCCCGAATCCGTAGAGCGTCTAAAAACGCGCAGCTTCCTCGTCTCTACAATCCGCAACTATTTTGAAAAAGCTGGCTTCATGGAGGTGGAAACACCGGTTCTTCAAAACATGTATGGCGGAGCAGAGGCGCGCCCGTTTATGTCTGAGCTTAACGCTCTCCATCAAACGGTGTACCTGCGGATTGCCATCGAGATCTCTCTTAAAAAACTCATTGTTGGAGGACTATCTCGCATTTTTGAAATCGGTAAGGTTTACCGAAATGAAGGCCTTGATCGCACGCACAATCCCGAATTTACTATGCTTGAATCCTACGCTGCTTACTGGGATTACAACGATGTGATGACTTTTACCGAAAACCTCTTCGCTCACCTTGCCAAAGAACTCTATGGAACCACTGAAATCGGACTGCGGAAAGATAAACAAGGCAATGAACACCTCATCGATCTCAAAACCCCTTGGAAACGTCTTTCGATGAAAGAGGCTATCCGTGAATATGGACAAATCAATCCTGATAAACTGTCCGATAATGATCTGCGCTCCAAACTCAAAGGGATAATCGAGGAAGAAAAATTACAAAAGGCTTCTCGAGGCAAGCTCATTGCGCATCTTTTTGAAGCGTTTGCTGAACATCACTTGATTCAGCCTCATCACATTATCGATCATCCTATTGAAACCACTCCTTTATGTAAGCTCCACCGCGATCCTAAGCTACGCGAAGAAAAGTTTGTCGAGCGCTTCGAAACGTTTATTCTTGGCTATGAGTTTTGCAACGCCTATTCAGAGCTGAATGACCCTGAATTGCAACGACAACTCTTAGAAGAGCAGCATCAGAGGCGAGATAAAGGGGATGACGAGGCTAACCCTATGGATGAAGAATTCATTGAAGCCATCTGCCAAGGAATGCCTCCAACAGGAGGGCTAGGCATTGGAATCGATCGCCTCACCATGCTCTTTACCAATGCCCTTTCTATCCGCGATGTTGTTTACTTCCCCATGATGAGACCAGAAGAGTCCTCCCCTAAATAGCCGGATTTATAAACATTCAGCCATTCGAATGTACTCAATTTGTCATCCAATCATCACTGCATCTGCACTTAAGTTTTTCTATAAAATACATCGAGAGCGCCATGGCCTGGAAAAGGTATGCTGTAAGAAAGAATTTGCCCCTATTTCCCCTTTTGGATCATCACATATCCACACCGATAAACATGCAACGGGTTGGATCCAAAAGACCAGCTTCCAACCACAATATTCAAGATGGCTATTCACAAAAACAGGACTAAAATTAAGATGAACATCAACCATTCAGCATGACTCTTCATTTTTTTCCTGCTAAAAGGAGCAGAAAAAAATTACCCTGCCTGATCCTTTATTGCGCAGAAAGGAAAGGGTTTATTCCAGGCACATCTTTAGCCATCATCCGTAAAAGGATCGGCTGTTTTGAACGCTTTTAAAGCGCATGAGCACATTTAAAAATAGATTTTTTTTGAACGCCGAGGGATTTCAGCGCTTTTTCTACCCACTCTCTATAAAATATAGAAATGGGTTAATAAAAATCAAAATGGATAGAAATAAATAGATATGGATACAAAAAGTTAAGAATGTGCATATTTTCTCCCATGAAAAAAAATGGTCTGCTAAACTCATAAGAAAAAAGAGGAATAACATGAAAATAAACAAATTACTAAGTTCCATCACTCCAATAGTGAGAAACGTGCGTTATGCTCCACTGGGAGGAGCTAAACCTAAAAACTCGGTCAATGCCCCAACATGGAGAACTAATCTTAACCGCCCGCTAGAAGATCGCTTAGCAGGCCATCGATTACCCATTGAACCATTTAAAAGAGAGTCAAGCAGACGATTCGAAATCCCTTCAAAAGATCGTTCAGTTGCCGATTTAGAAGTCAGCATCGTCAACAACTCGGCTCGCCCAGCCGCGTCACAAGATTTAACGGAAAGTTTTGTATTGGTCGATGACAATTCTGCTCGCCCAGCTGCGTCACAAGATTTAACGGAAAGTTTTGTATTGGTCGATGACAATTCTGCTCGCCCAGCCGCGTCACAAGATTTAACGGAAAGTTTTGTATTGGTCAATGACAATTCTGCTCGCCCAGACAAATCACTAGTTGTTAAAGCTGTGAGTTCTAATGCGGAAGTGCATGGATTCCATGGCTATCGGATGAAACAGAAACTTTACACAACACTCTTTGATGAATATGCCCGTCTTTTAGAAGAAAAGATGAAAATGGACCCCATGAAAAAGCTGAAACAACTGGAAGCGATTCCTACCAGTCATCTTTCAACAGAAAATTACTATTTAATGCGTGTTCTTCAATGTCTTCTTGCCAACCGCGGGGGACTGGGTCTTCATGATTCAGTTGATAAGAAAGGATCGTGGTATTCGACTTTTATCGATAAGCACCTAAGATTAATGAAACACTATGATGGCAAAGAAAAGACATACAACCAAGATGTTCTTGCATGGAGCCGTGCGATTGCAGAAGTCCGGATGACTCCAAGGATTCAATCTTATCAGGAGAGTCTTGTTGCAGCCCATTATGAAACTCTTCCTGATATGACGGCTAAAACCTTTCACCAAGCCTTTGCAATGAGAAATGATCAATTTCGAAAAACAGATCCTCAGATGAGGCTTAGTAAGTTTGAGAGAGAAATAATAAAAGCTCAAGGAGCAACGAGCTATTGTAACTATTTTAAGGTGAACCCTCCTAACCTCCGCAAGGTTGAAACGTGGACAAGCGAGACAGGGAAAGATCGTGAGATCTTCTACCTTCGCCATTCAACACCTCATGATGGAAAAGCTCTTACCAAGTCTCCGGTGGACCTGACGTATCGAGAGTTTTTAAGATCGGCGGAAGCTCAAGGAGCGGGGGTAATTTATGCGATCCATCAACGTTTAAATGATTATGGACTCAAGTTTGAGCAAGAAGGGTACCGTGTTCAATCGATTTTAGATTTGGAAGAGACTCATCCTAACTTTATCGCTCTTGTCCAATCGGTTGAAAGTGATCTTTTCAAAAAAGAAAAAAAAACCTTTACGGAACTTAAAGAAGCGATTCTTGATTCCTTCAGGGAAAAAACGGTAACCTGTAGCAACCGCTTACCAAGGTTTCTAACGGAAGATCATGGGCAAACCTTGGCAATCAAACCTAAATATGAAGCAGAGCTAAATAAAATACTCGATTTTGTTCAACGGGTCTTTTTCCCAAGAAAAGGAGATGCAATCAATCAAAGTCCGGTGGATTATTATGGACATTTAACCGAAAACACTCATCTGACCAACGAGGCTCAAGCCTTTATTATGCTCTTTTACCATTTCCAGCGTGAGCATCTGAAGTTTGCAGATTTGAGCAGCTATGGATATGATTACCAAGTTAAATATGTGAACACAGGCTGTAAAGATGACTATGACCGTGGTGGAGGGCAAAATGTAACCACCGACCGTGTGCACCACCACCAAGTACATGGTGCTGAAGTGCCTCGAGAAGATCTTGAGGCAACACTATCAAGTGTCCAGGCTCCTCCTATTCAAGGAAAAGGGCTTCCTGTGATTAAGTATAGGCTTCATCCAGCTCTTTTTGTTTCTAGCATACTAGCAAATCTTGATGAAAGACAGCTACAAGAGCTGCAAGCCGTTAATTGGAACGGTTGGTCTCTTAAAGGTTATGATGTTGGACGTAGAGCCGAGCAAAGCGCTGTCTAATCTCCGATGTAGCGTTTTATCATTGCTTGAAGATAATCGGGCGCTTTGCAATCAGCAGTCACGCGCCCGTTTAGAGAGAACGTTGTTTCACCTTTTGTGTGTGAAGTGACGAACTTCCCGATTTTGCTTGACTTTTCAGAAAGTTTATCTAGAGGTTGTCCATCTCCACTCCCTATAGAGAACTCTCCGGCGCCGCCACCTGAGCCAATTCTAACCATCACTTAAGACTCCTTTTTGATTGATTTGTTAACATAAGAGTTACCTGAAATAGATCTCAATCGTCAAGTTAATCTTTCATAAAAATGATGTAAAGAGAATTTATTGACATCCTCTCCTGCCCAAGTGAAGGAGATTCCGATTGCTCAGGCTAAACTTAAATGGCCCATGTTTAGAGGTTCCTACTTCGTAGAGATTGGCAACACATCCTCGAACGCAGGCTTTTTAAATCCCGTATGCCCTGCGGTAATTTAGATTAAGACAAAAAAATTTAGAGAATGAGCGCCTTATACCGTCTACCTGAAGAAGGAGGTTTTACGGCGCGTTTTGATCAATGATTTTAATCCCTTTTTTCTCTTTCCATGATCTCTACGCTCTCTTTGGTTAAAAAAATGAAAAACCTGGTATACTTAGAAAATTCACCTCAATCGAAAGAGAGCAAGGATGCGCAAGGGACTTATTGGGATCGGATCATGGCTTATGATCAAGCTTTTCTCTCTTCGTTATTCATTTGAGGTTAAGGGACTCGACCGTCTCAATTTAAACAGAAAAGGGGGGATTCTCTTTCTTCCCAACCATCCAGCTGAAATCGATCCTCTCACCGTTTATAACCTTTTAGCGCGCAAATTCAGTCCTAGACCCTTAGTTATTGAACACTTTTATTATTTACGAGGTGCCCGTTTTTTTATGGATCTCGCCTGCGCTCTTCCGATTCCTAACTTTGAACACTCTGCTAATTCCTGGAAAATTAGGCAAATGGAAAAATCCTTAAAAAAGGTTTTAGAAGCGATTCAAAAAGGGGAAAACTTTTTGGTTTATCCTTCCGGGCATTTGAAGCGGGAAGGTCATGAGAATGTGGGGGGAAACTCCTTTATCCATTCAGTTTTGGAAAATTGTCCCGCCACCCAAGTTGTTTTAGTGCGCACAGATGGTCTATGGGGTAGTTCTTTTTCCTGCGCTTTAACGGGACATTCTCCTGACTTTTGGAAGACGATGTTTCGGGGCGTTAAAAAGGCGTTTAAAAATGGCATCTTTTTTATGCCGCGCCGCAAGGTGACGATTACATTTGAAGCCAATCCAGAAGGTTTTCCCTCTAGAGGGACACGATTGGAGCTCAACCAATTCTTGGAAAAGTGGTATAATCGTTATCTTAACGATGAAGGAAAAATTGTTTCTTCCGAGCCTCTTCGCCTTGTTTCTTACAGTCGTTTTTCTCAAGATCTTCCCCCCATCACTAAAGAGGAGAAGACAATTGAAACGATCAAAGAGATCGAGATACCCGATCATATTCGGGAGACTGTTTATCGGGAACTGCAAAAGCTTTCCGGGCTGAAGGAGATTGAGGACAAGATGGAGCTCTCAAGAGATTTAGGCCTTGATTCTTTAGACTTAGCAAGTGTCCATACTTTTTTAGATCAACGATATGGTGTAGAGGCTGCGCGTCCTGCAGACCTTAAAACGGTTTACGATTTGTTTGTCTTGGCTTTAGAAGGGAGCGTTTCTAAACCAAAAATCGATACAAAAAATCTTAAGGACTATGAATGGCCTGAAGAAGGTTTTCGCCCCAAAATTCAATACCCTAGCGGGAAAACCATTCCTGAGTGCTTTTTAGAAACAGCCGATAGAATGGGTAAAGCAGTGGCATGCGGCGATGCTGTCGCAAAAATTTTAAACTATCAAAAGATGAAGATAGGACTCCATGTCTTGGGAAAAAAGTTCCAGACAATAGATGGGGACTATGTGGCTGTCATGCTGCCCTCTTCTGTCGGGTGTTACGTCATCATTTTATCCATTTTGATGGCGGGAAAAATTCCCGTTGTCCTGAATTGGACGGCTGGAAAACGTAGTTTGAAATTTGCTGTGGATCTATTAAATCTTAAGCAGATTTTCAGTGCGCGTCGTTTTCTAGATAGGGTCGAAACACTCGAATTGGCTGATTTAGAGGAGAAGATTGTTTTGATGGAAGATTTCCGACAGGGAATTTCTCTTGGGGATAAACTTTCAGGATTTTTTCTTTCAAAGGCAAAAAAGAAAAAATGGATAAAACGGTTTCACTTAGATCGAATCCATGGAGAAGATCCTGCTGTCATTCTTTTTACCAGTGGAACAGAAAATTATCCCAAAGCGGTTCCTCTTTCCCATAAAAATATTTTGAGCAGTCATCGAGCCACACTCTCCTGTATTGAGATTGACAAGACAGATATTCTCTATGGAGCATTGCCTCCTTTTCACTCATTTGGGTTTTCGTTAACAGGTCTCTTCCCCCTCTTAGCGGGGCTTCGCGTTTTCTATTCTCCCGACCCAACAGATGCGCATACTCTAGCACGAGATTCCTTTGATCGAAAAATTACGATTCACTGTTTACCTCCGAGTTTTTACAAGAACCTCTTTCAGATTGCATCTTCTTGGCAACTAAAAAGTGTCAGGTTGTTTGTTGCAGGTGCGGAGAAAACTCCTAAAGCTCTTTTTGAGCATGTCAAACGACTGGGGGGCAGTAAAGAAATGATCGAAGGGTACGGAATTACGGAGTGTTCCCCGATCGTCACGTTAAATCGTCAGGGAAGGGCCGCTAAGGGAGTCGGACAACCGATTCCCGGAGTTGAACTTTGTGTGATCGATCTAGAAACTCATGAAAAGATCCCGAATGATCAGCAAGGAGAAATCTGTATTCGAGGTCCCAATGTTTTTTCAGGATATCTAGGAAAAGATGCTCCCAATCCGTTTATTGAAATCGAAAAAGAGCAGTGGTATCGAAGTGGCGATATTGGATCGATAGACAAAGAGGGTTCTCTCATCTTAGTCGGGAGGCTCAAACGCTTTGTAAAAATTGGTGGGGAAATGGTAAGCTTGATTGCCTTGGAGGAAGAATTAACAAAATTTGCACAGGAAAAAGGGCTTATAAAAGGAACAGAACAGCAGCCACAACTTGCGATCGGCGTTTCTGAAGAAGATAAACCTAAGCTCGTTCTTTTCACAACATTTACACTGACAAAAGAAGAGGCGAATACCGTTTTGAGAGAGAGTGGATTTGCACGCATTGTCAAGATTGCAGACTGTTGTCAAATCGATGAAATCCCTATGACAGGAACAGGAAAAATCCAACTGCGCCGCTTGAGCGAACTTATCAAGGAAAAATATGCTTAATCTCTATAACACTGAATCGAGAGTAAAAGAGCTAGTCGAACTTAAGGAGGGACAAAAGGCTCTGACACTGTATACCTGTGGCCCTACTGTCTATAACTACGCTCATATAGGGAATTTCCGTACCTATGTTTTTGAAGATCTTCTCCGGCGCACGATTAAATATTTTGGATTCCCACTCATTCAAGTGATGAATCTTACCGATGTTGAAGATAAAACCATCAAAGGAGCGTTGGAAGAAGGACTTGCGCTTACTGCTTATACCCGCCGTTATAAGGAAGCTTTTTTCGAAGATCTTAAAACATTACATATTGAACCCGTAGAAATGGTTTGCTCTGCAACAGATAGCATTGCTGAAATGATTGAGATGATTGAAATTCTCCTTGAAAAAGGGATAGCCTACACAGGGAAAGATGGAGGGATTTATTACAGCATCAAACACTTTCCTTCTTATGGTCGCCTGTCCCATTTAAAACTTGAAGATTTAAAAGAAGGGGCTTCTGAGAGAGTATCCGATGACGACTACGATAAAGAATCAGCTGCTGACTTTGTGTTATGGAAGCCCTACGACCCAAAACGGGACGGAGAGGTTTTTTGGGACAGCCCCTTTGGAAAAGGGCGCCCTGGTTGGCACATCGAATGTTCCGCAATGGCGACCCACCATTTGGGAGAAACAATCGATTTCCACATAGGAGGCGTCGATAATATTTTTCCTCACCATGAGAACGAGATTGCTCAATCGGAGGGCTGCAGTGGAAAACGTTTTGTGCGTCATTGGATGCATGCTCAACATCTCATTGTGGATGGGAAAAAAATGTCGAAGAGTCTTGGCAACTTTTACACCCTCCGTGATCTTTTAGCCAAGGGGTATACTGGAGAAGAGGTGCGTTACCTTCTCCTTTCTACTCATTACCGTACTCAGCTAAATTTTACCTTTGAAGGGCTGGAAGCAGCGCGTCAAACTCTGATACGGTTTTCGGCCTTTGTTCACCGCTTAAGAATTGTTCAATGCATTGAAGGACCACCACTCGATGATCAGATCGAGCGGTGTCGCACGTCTTTTAAAAGAGCCCTCGGTGATGATCTAAATATTTCTGAGGCCTTAGCTTCTCTGTTTGAGTTGATCAAGCAAGTCAATGCCTTGATCGATGAAGAAAAAGTTTCAAAATCGGAAGCGGAAAAGGTTTTGGGTTTTTTAGAAGGGCTAAATACTGTGCTTGCAGTGCTTCCACTGCAAGAGAAGGTGGTTGACATTCCTCCTGAAATTCAAGAGGCTTTTGAAAAACGGCAAGCGGCTCGTGCTTCAAAGGATTGGGCAGAGGCTGATAAGCAGCGCGACTTTATTCAATCACAAGGTTTCACCCTAGAGGATAGCTTCTCCGGCTCTCGCATCAAAAAAAGAGCGCTTTCATAAGTTGGGTTTGATAATAATTTGTTTGCTTTCATCCTTCCCAAATTTTGACGGTACGTCAAGGGAACAACACCCAGTAAAGGATCTTTAATAGGCTTCACAAGGTCCAAAGATTAGGGCAGAGTTATGTCCACCAAAGCCAAAAGAATTGGAGATGCCTGCTGTTATAGTAAAGTCTTCTGCTTGGTCACCCACAATAGTAAACCCTTCCAGTTCTTCCTCAGGGTCTTTGAGGTTTTTTGTAGGGTGAAGTTTGCCTGTTTCGATCGCTTTGATCGTGGCAATGGCTTCAATACCTCCAGCAGCACCTAAACAGTGGCCTGTCATCGATTTTGTGGCATTCATCTTCATCTTTTTGATTTGATCACCAAAGACTGTCCGTATTCCACGAACTTCACAAAGATCCCCCACCGCTGTTGCTGTTGCATGGGCATTGATATAATTAATTTTGTTTTTTTCGATAGCTGCATCTTCAATGGCCATCTTGATACATGCAGCAACTCCAGCCCCATCTTCACGAGGACTGGTAATATGATATGCATCGGTTGAAATAGCTCCACCAAGATATTCAGCAAGAATGAGAGCTCCACGCTTTTTTGCATGTTCATACTCTTCAAGAACAAGAATCCCTGCACCTTCGCCCATTACAAATCCATCACGCGTTTTATCCCATGGACGAGACGCAGTTTCTATAGCATCATTACGTTTAGAGAGAGCTTTCATCACAACAAATCCAGCAACACCGATAGGATTGATGGGAGCTTCTGTTCCACCGCAAATCATGAGATCGACATCCCCTCTTTGCATGTGTTGCGCTGCAGAAATAATCGAATAGTTGGCTGTTGCACACGCAGTCGAAATCGAATAGTTAGGACCTGTAAAGCCTAGATCAATGGCAAGAAGACCGCCGGCCATATTTGTAATAATAAAGGGGACAAAAAATGGAGTAATCCTGCTGAATCCTTTACTGAAAAGCGTCTTATTTCCTTCGGAAAAAACCGACATCCCTCCCATGCCTGAACCTACAAGGACGCCGCAACGAGATTTATCAAGTTTTTCTAAAGACTCTCCAGTCAAGCCCGCATTTTCTAGCGCCCTTTTTCCAGCAACCATTGCGTAACGGATAAAAGGATCCACTCTCCGCGCTTGCTTTTTATCCATGTATTCACGGACATCGAAGTCTTGGACAGACCCTGCAAAGCGGGTAGGATAGGCTTCGCAAGGAAACTGGGTGATCGGTTTGATCCCACTTTTTCCCGCTAAAAGGCTCTGATAAAATTGATCAACATCTGATCCAAAACAGGAGACAACTCCCATTCCTGTGACAACAACTCTTCTTTTTTTGCTCACTCTGCGATCCTTTTTTCTTGCAAACTTAGGTCTAGCACTTTTCCATCGGGCCAAAGACGCTCTAATTGATACTTCCCTCGCATCTTTGGAACGAGAAGATGAATCACAACTTGGAAATAATCAAGTACAATCCAGTCTCCATGTTGGATTCCTTCAACGTGGGCGGCCTTTTCGCCCGCGCCTCTCATGATATTTTCCACTTCTTTGGCCAAGGCAATGATATGGCGATCAACGTTGCCATCGGCAATAATCACATAGTCAGTGAT
>JASJDV010000024.1 GCA_030064985.1 Simkaniaceae bacterium
GTTAAACAGTACGGTGCGGAGATACGGACAGTGCTATTAACGTAAAAAGCCTTTCTAACATTGGCGAGGAGACTTTTACCAGCTTTAGGCTGAGAGTTGGGTAACCAACAAATTTATTTTGCCCCTTGATTTTTTTGAGGGGCTGTTTGTACAGTTAACTATAGGAAATCGCGCTTTCCTCCTCCATCTGAAGAAAGAGATCTCCAGCGCAAAAAATTGGATGATTTTCGATGATAATTTATCGTAAAATCAGCTAAGCTCGATACATGGCATTTAATTACAACCCCAAATACATTCGTAACTTTTCGATCATTGCTCACATTGATCATGGAAAATCGACTATTTCAGACCGTCTCCTTCAAGTCACTGGAACGGTTCCCGAAAGAGAGATGCAAGAGCAACTCCTTGATGATATGGAACTTGAACGGGAGCGAGGGATTACTATTAAAGCTCATCCTGTTACGATGTATTACCATGCAAAAAATGGTCACACTTACCAATTCAATTTTATCGACACTCCTGGGCACGTTGATTTCTCCTACGAAGTTTCCCGTTCTCTTTCTGCCTGTGAAGGAGCTCTCCTTATTGTTGATGCGGCCCAAGGTGTTCAAGCGCAAACACTCGCCAATGTTCACCTAGCGATTGACCGCGGCTTAGAAATTGTCCCGATCTTAAATAAGATCGACCTACCGGCAGCAAGTCCAGAGGAGGTCAAAACTCAAATCGAAGAGATCATTGGCCTTGAAGCTGAAAACGCTGTCATGTGCTCAGCAAAAACGGGGCAAGGGATTGGAGCTATTTTAGAGCGCATTATTGAAAACACCCCTCCGCCCAAACCTCCAGAAGATGATCTTTTACGCGCCCTAGTTTTTGACTCACACTATGATCCCTACCGCGGTGTTATGATCTACGCACGTGTCATGAGTGGAGAGATCAAAAAAGGAACGCACATCAAAATGATGGCTACAGATAAGAGTTTCGGAGTTCTTGAAGTGGGAATCTTTTCTCCCCATGAAAAGAGGATTGATATTCTCCGTCCCGGGGAAGTGGGGTATGTCGTTGCGAATATTAAAAAGACTTCCGATGTAAAGATTGGGGATACCATTACGACTTTTCGAGGAGGTGCCTTACAACCTCTGCCCGGCTTTAAGTTGATCAAACCTGTCGTTTATGCCGGAATTTACCCAATTGATTCTTCTGAATTTGAAAATGTGCGCGATGCTCTTGTGAAGCTGCAACTTAACGATTCGGCGCTTCATGTTGAACAAGAGAGTAGTTTAGCTCTAGGCTTTGGCTTCCGCTGCGGTTTTCTTGGGCTCTTGCATTTGGAAATCACTTTTGAACGTCTTCAAAGAGAATTCGACCTCGATATTATTACAACAGCTCCAAGTGTGATCTACAAAGTGACTCTTTCTAATGGGCAAGAAAAGCTGATCGCTAATCCTGCTCATTACCCCGATCCTGCAACCATCGAGTGTATCGAAGAGCCTTGGGTGACTTCTCATATCATGACCCCTTCTAAGTTTTTAGGACCCATCATGGCCTTGGGAACAGAAAAACGGGGAATCTTAGATAAAACAGAATCAATGGGATCTAATCGTCTTCTTTTAACCTTCTGTTTCCCAATGAATGAAATCATCACGGATTTCAATGACAAGCTCAAGTCGGTGACTCAAGGGTATGGTTCTTTTGATTATGAGTTTGATAAGTATATTCTTGGATCGATCGTCAAACTTGAGATCAAAGTCAATGAAGAAGTGGTCGATGCTTTCTCTTGCCTTGTCCATACAACTAAAGCAGAAGCCAAAGGGCGCGCCATCTGTAAAAAGCTCAAAGAGGTCATTCCCCGTCAACAGTTTAAGGTTCCTATTCAAGCAGCAATCGGTGGGAAAATCATCGCCCGTGAAACCCTCTCTGCCCTTTCTAAGAATGTCACTGCTAAATGTTATGGTGGGGATATTACCCGCAAACGGAAACTTTGGGAAAAGCAAAAGAAAGGGAAAAAGCGAATGAAAGAAATTGGAAAAGTGATCATCCCTCAATCGGCTTTCATGGAAGTCCTTCGCGCAGAGGAATAAATGTACCGATTTGACTCCGTAAGTTGATTTTTTCCCGCTAAGATTACTCCCCTTTCTTGCATCCTTATTCCCATTCTTCATATAATGAAAACGGGGAGAATCAGTCTTATGATTTATGATATGCGTTTTGAAAAAGCTCTGGAAATGCTGAATACACAACTTCAACAAATGAAGTCAGAACTCGCTGACGTTGAAGAACTGACTCTTAAAGGGGATAAACAAAAAATGATGCAGCGGATGCAGCGGATTTATGAACAACTAGAAGAAATGGTCGAAAAATACTCGAAAAGTCATAAGGATGATGACTTTAATTCTGTGTGTCGCATGATGGAAGTCCTTCAACCTTCTTTCGTCTTAAACTACAATGAGATCTGTTACAATCGAGGTCTGGAGCTCCTCAATAAAACTCTCGATGAAATGGCTGAGGAACTTGAAGAACTTGAATTAATGGGGCTTACAGGAGCTAAAGAGGAAAAACTTAAGCTCATGGAAGAGATCTACGAAGACCTTTTCTCAGAAGTTGATCGCTATGCCCATTCTCATGATCACGAGGATTTTGAACGGACCCTCCAGAAAATCGAACAGCAAAGGCCTGAATTCACCTTAAGCTATAAAAATCTCCGGTCTTAAAAAGGCGTTGTAAAAAACCCAAACATTGATCTCGAAAAGGAAAAAACTCTTTACGCATTATAAGTTGAAGAGCTTATATCTCCCCCGGTCCCCGTCCAGTTGGTATGAAAAAACTTCCCACGAGGCTGATCTATTCTCTCATAGGTATGAGCCCCAAAGAAATCTCTTTGCGCTTGGAGAAGGTTTGCAGGAAGACGACTCGAACGATAGCCATCAAAAAAAGATAGTGAGGTACTAAAGCAAGGAGTAGGAACACCAAACTCAGCGGCATGTGAAACAACGCGGCGCCACCCTTTTTCAGCTTTACTAATCTCTTTTTTGAAAAACTCATCGAGAAGAAGGCTTGCAAGGTCCTTGGTCTTATCAAAAGCTTTTTTAATCTCTCCTAAGAAACGACTGCGGATAATACATCCCCCTCGCCACATGAGTGCGATAGAACCATAATTAAGATTCCATGTAAATTCACTAGCAGCCCCCCGCATCAACATAAAGCCTTGCACATAGCTAATGATTTTTGAAGCATACAGGGCATCTTTAATATCGCGAACTAGTTGCTTTTTATCTCCTTTGAAAGCTTTATCTGGTCCCTTAAAATGTTTGCTCACCTCGACGCGTTGCTCTTTGAGAGCAGAAAGGCAGCGTGCAAAAACAGCCTCTCCGATCAAAGTGACAGGCATTCCCATATCGAGAGCACTCATCCCGGTCCACTTTCCCGTTCCTTTTTGACCAGCAACATCTAAAATATTTTTCACAAGAGGTTTTCCATCTTTATCTTTAAAAGCAAAGATCTGACTGGTGATTTCAATCAAGTAACTATTGAGTTCCCCTTGATTCCATTCATCGAAGGTTTTGGAAAGTTCTTCAGCTTCCATTCTCAGCCTAGAAGAAAGAAGCTCATAGGCTTCGCAAATGATTTGCATATCGCCATATTCAATCCCATTATGGACCATTTTAACATAGTGGCCCGCACCTCCTTCCCCAACCCAATCACAACAGGGCTCACCATCTTCTGATTTAGCAGCAATCGCTTGGAAGATCGGCTTGATTTCAAGCCAAGCAGCGGGATTTCCTCCAGGCATGATCGAAGGACCATGTCTTGCGCCTTCCTCTCCTCCAGAAATTCCCGTTCCAATAAAAAGAATTCCTTTTTGTTTGAGAGCTTTAAAACGTCTTTCACTATCGAGAAAATGACTATTTCCTCCATCAATAATGATATCTCCTTTTTCAAGCAGAGGGAGAAGCTCTTCAATCATTTCATCGACACAAGATCCTGCACGAATCATCATCATCACTTTTCGTGGGCGTTTTAAAGCTCCAACAAGTGCTTTTAGAGAATGAGTCTCCACAACGTCAGTTCCCTTGGCAGGTCCTTCTAAAAAAGCGGTGAGTTTTGATAGAGTCCGATTGAAAGCAGCGACTTTATACCCATGGTCATTCATGTTAAGGACTAAATTCTGTCCCATGACTGCTAGCCCAATAAGTCCGATATCTGCATTGCCTACCAAAATGATCTCCAATTTCTTGAGCAAAAGCTCACATTCAAATTATAGTTGATTTTTTTATCCTCATAGCTCAGGTGGGCGATTGACTCCTACTGAGCACAACAAGCTGCGTGTTTAAATCGCGTCAGGGACACTTCCTTTTTATTCCATCAGGTTTTTAAATACTTTTCAATAGCATTAGCAATAGATAAAGCCATCTTCTCTACATATTTTTGATCAGAAAGATTGGAATGTTCTTGTGAGTTGGTCATAAACCCCCCTTCAACCAAAATCGCAGGCATATTCGTTTCGCGGATCACATGAAAGTTGCCTGTTTTTATTCCACGATTTTTTGCCCCAGTTGAAGCGATCATCCCATCAAGAACAAGCTGCGCTAACTTTTTAGAAGCCTTCTGCCTCCATTTAGATCCCCGGTTGTAGTAATACACCTCGATTCCTTTTACTTGCGGATTTTTAAACGCATTGTAATGAATGCTAACAAAGACTTTACTCTTTGTATTATTGGCAATAGTGGTCCGCTTAGCTAAAGAGATGGAAACATCTCGACTACGCGTTAGGATCACGCGGTATCCTTTTTGGTGGAGATATTGTCTAACAAGCGTTGCCGTTTTAAGGGCCAGGGCTTTTTCTTGTACCGATCTAACCCTCGCGCCGATATCAAAACCACCGTGTCCTGGGTCAATGACAATCAGTTGCTTATTCAAGGTTTTTATCGGAGCATTTGCAGCAAGGTAGCTCTCTTTTTCTATCCCAGAACTATATGAGCAGGAGGTCACTAAAGGGGGTGCTAAACAAATGAATAAAACAAAGACTTTGTATAAAAAGTTGTTAGTGAAAATTGGGCCCAAATTTTTGCTTAATTTTGCTCTCTTAACCCGAGCTTTGGGTGTATTTTGCTTACTGTCGTAGGAAAGCTTTTTTACATTCTTAATTTTTTTCTCGCAGGAAAGGAACAAGGAATACCCACAACTTTTTATACAAAGTATCATGAATCTGAGCATAAAAATAGTTTATCTGTTTTATCACTCGGACGTCAAATAAGAAATCATTTTAGCAACGTCTCGGTCATCAAAAGGGAGCAGTCGACCCTTGATTTTTTGGAAGGGTTCATGTCCTCTTCCAGCAATCAATACGATATCATTTTCTTTAGCCATAAACACTCCTCTTTTGATAGCTGTGCGACGGTCTATCTCTATGATTGCTTGTCTAGACAGTCCTGCTGCGATCTCCTTACAAATGGCCTCAGGATCTTCAGAGCGAGGGTTATCGGAAGTAATGATCAGTTGATCAGAATACTCCTCTGCTGCTGCTCCCATTTTTGGTCGTTTATCTCGATCTCTTTCTCCTCCACACCCAAACACTGTAATGATCCGCCCTTTTTTAAGGGAATAGAGTGTTTTGAGAACATTTGAAAGAGCTGTGGCAGTATGAGCAAAATCTACAAAAAGATGTATCCCTTTCGAATTCTCTATCGGTTCTAATCTTCCCGGTACTCCAGGGAATCTTGCGAGTTTTTTTTGCAGCGTTGCTAAGGGCAGCCCTTTTTTAAAAGCTGCTGCTAGCGCCGCTAATACATTGTAAACATTATATTCGCCTAGCAACAAGCTTTTCATAGGAATCACTTGTCCATTCATGTGAAGATCAAAGGTTGTTCCTTCTAGGGAAAGTTGAATATTTTTTGCTTGAAGGTCTGCAGGGGTATGAATGCCAAAGGTTATTCCTCCGTGAAATGCTCTAGCTCTAGGATCATCTAGGTTATAAATTTTAGCATGCGCTTTTTCAAAAAGCTTAAGTTTTGCTTTGAAGTACTCATCCATTGTTCCATGGTAATCGAGATGATCCTGAGAAAGATTTGTAAAAATTCCTAGATCGAACGGAATTTCTTCCACCCGGTTTTGATCTAATGCATGGGAAGTGACTTCCATCACAGCACCCGCAAGCCCTTGGTCTGCCATTTCACGTAGCGTTTTATGATTGGTGACAACATCTGCTGTTGTGAGTTGCGCTTGAAACCGTTGTTTACCGATCACCTTTTCAATAGTTCCTATAAGACCAAAATGAGGAAGGAGGTGCTGGATAATATAGGCCGTTGTTGTCTTGCCATTTGTTCCAGTAATCCCGATCAAATAAAGAGGATTTTTTTCGGTTTCATAATACCGTTTGGCTAAGAGTGCTTCGAGCCTATTCACATCAGAGGCAATAATTTGAACCACCCCTTGAAGAAAGGGATTATAACGATCAGTTAGGATTGCTCTAGCCCCTATTTCAACGGCTTTAGGAATAAATGCGCCCCCATCAAATGTTTTCCCCTTTTTTGCAATAAATAAGCTTCCAGGGGTGACAAACTGTGAATGAGAGGAAATTCCTGTCACTTTCACTTCTTTGCTCCCTTTTACCTCAACATCAAGATCTTTGACTAATTTTTTTAATTTCATAAAACGCCCCCCCTACTGGAAAGCACCTATTTTCTGTATTTTTTGTCTCATCTATTCCAATCACTATAGAGCTGTTTGAGGATGTTTACCTGTTCACTCCAGTCGGCTTTTTCTGGATCTGCACCGGGATGACCAGTAGGGAATCCATGGGGATCATCCGGGGGAATTCCTAGGTATTTATAAGTTTTTTCCATAATGTATCGAAAAGTGGGTGCTGCACACCGCCCCCCAAAATATGTCTTCCCGATTCCTGGCATGTAACGGTATTCGGGTTCATCAATCGCCACGTATAAAAGAAACTTTGGTTTTGAAGCTGGCGTAAAGCCAATAAAGCTTGAATAGTGATGTTTCTTTGAATAGGTTCCTTTAATGACCTTCTCCGTTGTTCCTGGTTTTCCCCCTTCGGTGTAGCCAGGAATATCGGCGCGCAACCCGCCTCCCCCAGGCTTAGTCACTGATTTTAAAGCATAAATGATTTCTCGGCTAATTTCAGGATTAAAAACTTGGTTGAATGTTTGGTTAGAATGATCAAAAATAACCTGACCCTTTTTCACAATTTTCTTGATAAGGGTGGGTTGAACACAGTACCCCCCATTAATCAAGACCGCATAAGCACGCAGAAGCTGTATGCTGTTGCATAAGAGATTATAACCGAAGGACAAAGAATAAGGAGTGGGTGTGGACCATTGAAGCTGTCCGCTTTCGTAGGTTTTAGCTGGAGAAGGTAATAATCCAGGACCTTCTGAAGGGAGTTCGATCTTTGTCGGAACACCAAAACCAAAGACTTCTTCCAACTGTTTCCGATACCACTCCTCCCCTAAGGTTCCTATAACACGTTGGATAAGTTTTGCTACATAGATATTGGAAGATTTTTGAATGGCTAAATACATATTTAAATAGCGGTGCGTTCCAACATCGCGAATCGGATTCTTCCTTCCTGGAAAATGGCCATCATGAACAGGAATCATATCTCTAGGATCAAAAATCGGCTTTTTTCCTTGTCGCATCAATTCATGATTTGCCATCAGTGCAATGGCTACAGAAATGGGTTTCATCGTTGACCCTGGCTCAAAGCAGTCGGTAATGGCGCGGACTTTTGTGGCAAGAAGAAGCTTAGGATCATTGTAATAGGTGCGGTACTCTGAGGGATCAAAGAATGGATATTGAGCTAAGGCATAAATCTCCCCGTTGTTAGGATTCATCAGTACTACCCAACCACTTTTTGCACCGACAGTCTTGACAGCTCTCTCGATTTCTTCTTCAGCTATTGCTTGGATATAATGATCAATTGTTAAATAAATATCCGCGCCATCTTCTGGATGATTAACAACAAGCCCTTCTTCTAAAGCTTGACCTGGAGAGCGGAGGAAAAGGCGCTTTCCTGGATTTCCTTGCAAATAAGCATCACAAGTAAGTTCAAGACCACCAGTGGGAACGGCTTTTTTTGTTTCAATATCGCGATCATCTCTAACGGTGTGGAGAACACTTCCTAAAAGCTTACCGTAGGGATGGGCGCGTTGATAATCTTCTTCAAAGTAAAGAGCATTCGATGGGATTTTCTTCCAACGGGCAAAGGGACGCCACCAAGAAAGCAAGTTTTTTTTTTCTTTTTCAGTCACCCACATCTTTAAACAGCGGCTGCGAGACTTTTTATCAAATTGTTTTCGAATAAAATTTTTTTCTTTCCAATCTAGCGAAAGATGTTCCTCAATTTTACGTGCGATATCTTCTCGATACTCTTCGGGAATTGAAAGCGGATCAATAAAGAGATGGCATTTTTTAACGTCAAAAACAAGCGCTGTTTCTCTACCTGGATGCCCTTCTTTCAGTTCATTTGTTACAATAAAACGTCCTCTTTTATAGGGTTCTACTACCGAAAACTGGTGTTGCGCTCGAGCTTGCTTTTCCCATTTAGCTCCTTCTATGATTTGCAGGTTATAAAACTGAAAGATAATGAAGCAAAACAACATAAGAATCATGAGCGCAAGAAGCAAAAGACGGCGAAAATCTCTAGATTCAAGCTTTGTCATGACTTCTTCCTAGAAAGTTCTCTATCAATTTTAACAATTTCATCAACGTAAGGATATCTTAAGTGAGAATATTCCTTTTGCCTCAAAAGCTTGATGAGTCGATCAGGACTTTCTAGCCGCTTCATTTCTAGTGAAAGGTGGGCATTTTCTTCTTCTAATTGCTTTAAAGATTTAGTCAGTTTAGGAATCTCCATTTTGAGTTCCATCAAATCATTTTGTCTATCGATATAGGTATAGAGAAAACCCCCTAAGATAAAGGTACAGATGAGAAGCCGAATGAGTAACCCCTTGCTCACCTTTAGCGTCTCTTACATCTTTTCACAGGCGCGCAATTTGGCACTCCGAGCTCTTCGATTGGTGCGCGCTTCACGCAAACTTGGAATGAGTGGTTTGTTGCTTAAAAGTTTAAGCATGGGATGGAGGTGGGACTGCTTCATTTCCATCATCTTTTTAACTGGCTTGGAAGCTGCTCTAAAAAGGCTTTTCACAATACGATCTTCCAAACGATGAAAAGAAAGTACTCCCATGCGCCCTCTAGGAGCCAAGATATGAATCGCTTCTTTAACCCCTTTTTCGACTGATTCTAACTCACGGTTCACATAGATTCTTAATGCTTGAAAGACAAGGGTTGCGGGATGGAGTTTCTTCTTTGATCTTCCAATAGCTTTAGAAAGAATTTCGGCAAGTTCCCTTGTTGTTTCAATGGTCTTTTTCCGACGAGCTTTAACAATTGCACGCGCAGCTTTTTTCCACTGGCATTCTTCGCCATATTCTTGGAAAAGTTTTCCCAGATCTTTTTCAGACCAATGATTCACTATTTCTTTGGCTGTCATCCCCGTCGTCGGATCCATACGCATATCTAATGGTCCTTCGCGCATAAAACTAAACCCTCTCTCTTTCTCATCTAATTGCATGGATGACACTCCCAAATCAAAAAAAAACCGTCGACCTGAGCCGCTCCCCTCTGTTTTAGTACCTTTTTTACAAAGCTAAAATTCGAGTGAATAAACTCTACTTTTCCTTCAAATTCTTTAAGGTTCTCTCTTGCTAACTGCAAAGCGTTTGTATCTTGATCACACCCATAATAGGTCTCTATTTCAGGATGAGCTTCAAGTAAAGCTCTAGCAAAACCACCAGCTCCCAGCGTTCCGTCAAAAAATGAAGAGAGTTTTTGTTCTTGGAAAATCTCCAAGCTCTCTTGTAACATGACAGGAATGTGCTTCATTAAATCGTCTCGTACTCTTCTTGGTTTGTAGTGGCCAATGAAGCAAGAAGCTCTTCGCCGCCCTTTTCATCTAAAAGGGCAAAAGCTTCTTCTGTCGTCTGGGCTAAATTTCCATCTTCCCCACCTAAGAATGCCTCAAGATCGCGCTCATATTTTTCTTTAGGCCAAATCTCGATCTTATTAAGAACTCCTGCAATCACAATTTCCTTTTGGATCTTAGCTGCTTTCTTAAGAACTGGAGGGAGAACAACGCGTCCTAGCTTATCACATGTGCAGTGGTGGAGAGTGGAAAAGAAAAGGGTAAAAAACTTTTGATACTTTGCAACATGTTGTTTGGCTTGGAATTTTTTAACGATACGATCGATAGCACTTCTTTTGTAAATCGCAAGGGATCCCCCGAGACCTAAGGCAAGGGTAAACTCTAAATTTCCATTTTCCACAAGGCCATAGCGCATCTGGTGCGGCAAGACAAAACGATTCTTGCCATCCAGCTTTGAGTGCGTAGATCCGTTAAAAAAGAAGGTGTTCATCCCGATCGCTGCGTTATTTTTTCCACTTATTCCCACATCCTAGCATTAGCTTTTAAAATGAACAATCTTTTTGTCGAAAAAGAGGATATTTTTGTGTGTATAGACTTCATAAGTCACTTAAAATAAACAAAAAATAAAAAGTGGAAATCTGTGGAAATCTTGTTCATAAATAGCTTATTAGACTTCGAACTTTTCGTTAATTCATAGGAAAGGTATAACTAAGAAAAGAGCAGCAAAACAGAAAAGACATGGTAAAAGCTAAAACAATAGACAACCTAGGCATTGATACGTCAGTTCGTTGGGCCCAGGATCAAGCATATCTTGACAAATCTCTTATCAAGGAATCTCCTTTTATTTCCCGACAAACAACGATCGACGTCACTAGCCCATCTTTTGCAAGCGCATTCGACGCCCTCTTTCAGACTAACAAACGTTTTGCTCCTTGGGCTCTTTTTCTAGCCCCAAACGCATACAATCTTCAAAAGATGCGTCTTTTTACTTATCAATCCATTCCCTCTTTAGGATCGTATGAATTTCTATCTGCCCAAATAGAAAAAATGAAAGCTAAAGTGACTCTATCGAAAAAAGCGCGCAAAAAAAGACAAGAAGCAGGACAAGGGCCTGAATATTCTTGGGAAGACGAACATGAAGAAAAAGAAGAAATGCATGAATCAAAAACATTGATTGCCCTTTTAGAACACCTTCAACACATTGATTCAATGATGATAGCGATCAACTCACGTCGTAGCCAATACCAGAAAGGATAAGTTCGTGTCACAAACAAACTGGATTGAATTATTAGGATGGAGCGATCAGCAAATTGAAGACATTCGATTTGCAGGCTATTCTTTCATCAAACAAGGGCAATATGAACAAGCTTTAAAATTTTTCGAAGCCCTTGCGATTCTTCCCAATAAAAATGTTTATGACTTCCAAACTCTTGGAGGAATCTATCTCCAACTAGGAAATAACCTTTCTGCCTTAAACTTTTTAGAAAAAGCTTTGGCAATGGACCCTACTCACGAACCGACAGTTTTGAATCGGATAAAAGCTCTTTTTCTCCTCGGGTACAAAAAACAAGCCCTTTCTCAAGTATCAAAACTGGAAAAAAGTGTAGATGCTCTGATCGCTGATCAAGCACGGGCACTCAAGCTCGCTTACTCTTAAGTGGGTTCTTAGGATAGAAATGAAAGCTGCTCTTTTCTTGTTTTGCAGTCGCTCTTTTCGATAAAAAAGAACAATCATTAGTTAGAGCGATAAAAGTAGCGATTGGTACGGCATGGGATTTTCTATCGCAGAAATTGTTGCTCGTTCTATGATGAATAAAAGCCTTCCATGCGCAGAAGAAACCAGCAGTTCGATCTGTTGGAAAAGCTCTTAAAGAGTTTTCTCTTTTAACCTTTTTTGAAGTGTCTTATCATAGATCGCTATGGTAAAATATTTTTCTGGGATTCTTATTTTTCTAGGGCTTTTCGCTTCCTGTTGCAACCAAGGAAAATCTCCCGACTTGGGGAAAAAAAAAACGCAAGTGATCAGTATTAGCTGTTCTTACTCCCCGTTTTCTGCAGACCCCCGAAAAAGAACCGACCCTGTAACAACAGTTATGAGCTACATGCTCTATGAGGGGCTTACCCGTCTAGAGCCAGATGGAACAGCCATCCCAGCTCTAGCTGAGCGGATAGAAATTTCAAAGGACCGTAAAGAGTATTTTTTTTTCTTAAGAAAAAGTACGTGGTCTGATGGCTCCCCTTTAACAGCCTATCATTTTGAAGCAGCATGGAAAAAAGCTCTCAACCCAAATTTCCCCTCAAGAGCGGCCCATCTCCTTTTTCCCATTAAAAATGCCGAAGAAGCAAAAAGGGGGCTTTGCTCTGTTGACGCTATCGGTGTAGAAACCATTGATGAACAAAAGCTCCTTGTTCGATTGAAAAGGCCAACTCCCTATTTCCTTCAACTAACAGCCTATCCTACCTACTTTCCTGTTCCTTATAGCGGTGATGAGGTTCTTCATCCCAATCAACAAAGCGCGTTTTTAACCAATGGTCCTTTCCGTCTTTCTAGCTGGAGAGATGATGATGAAATTGTCGCCGTAAAAAATCCCTATTACTGGAATGCGAAAGAGGTCAAACTCGATGCAGTTCATGCGCTAATTATTTCCGATGAAGCAACAGCTTTAAAATTATTTGACCAAGGGAAAATTGATTACTTTGGAGGGCTTATTTCCCCTCTTTCCTCAGATACGGCCGACACTTTAAAAAAAACAGGGCGCCTAAAAAAAAGAGCGATTGTTGCCACAACTTTTGCCTCGTTTAATGTGAATCGATTCCCTTTTACTAATGTCCACATAAGAAAAGCTTTTGCTCTTGCTGTCGATAAAAAAAGCATCATTGATTACATCTCTCAAATGGATGATGACATTGCTTCCGGGCTTGTTCCTCAAGTTTTCAAAGGGGCAGCGAAGAGCGTTTATCAAGATTATAACCCAAAAGCAGCGCTTAAAAATTTTGAAATGGGTCTTCAAGAACTCGGGATTACACGTAAAGAATTTCCCGCTATCACCTATTATTATCTCAACATAAAGCTGCACAGTAACTTAGCCCTTGCTATTCAAAGTCAGTGGAAAGATATTTTAGGAATAGAAGTTAAACTTCAGGGAAAAGAACTTAAACATCACCTAGAAGACCTGCGTAATCACCGCTTTCAAATCGGTCAAATGTCCTGGATTGGGCAATACTGTGATCGCATCTGTTTTTTAAAGCGAATTTTAAACGAAAACTCTGGTTATTCGGGGTGGGAAAATCCCCATTATGAAAGACTTCTTGAAGACTCTTACGATCAAGAAGGCGAAAAGCGTGCAAAGCTTTTAGATGAAGCGGAACAATTGTTTATGGATGACACACCCATTCTTCCGATTTATCATTTTCACTCTGTCTATGCCACGAATCCTCACCTTAAAGAATTAGCGATTTCTCCGCTGGGAGATGTTCAATTTCACAAAGCCTTTTTCTATGATTAAAAGGGGGCCTACAGAAATACTCTTATCCTTTTGCTTTCTACCTTGAAAGTCCATTGAATCCTTTACAATGAAGGACCAAGTTGATAATCTTCGGTGCATGGCGACATACAAAAAACAGGCACAGTTCAACATCTTTATCGCTCTCCCTATTTTATTGGGAGCTATGTATTATTTTCTCCATCCGATTAGAGATTTGATGCTCACTTTTTCAGGAGCTTTTGTTTATAGCACACTCTTTATAAACCCAGATTTGGATCTTGCCAATCAAATACGCCTTTTTTCAATCCGAGGCTTTTTAGCGCTTCCTTTCCGTGTTTATGCAAAGTTTTTTAGTCATCGAAAGCTCTCTCATAACGTTATTGTCGGGTCTTTTACTCGAATGGCTTGGCTTATGGGCTGGGGCTGTCTTATCTCTCTTGCCCTCTATAAAGCGCCCCCCTCTAAAGGAACGCTTGTGTCGTTTTATAAACACTACCAACCCTTTATTCTCTACGTACTCGCTGGAGTTTGTTTGGCTGATTGGAGTCATCTTTTTCTAGAAAGAAAGAAAGGTTCATCATGACTCCTCTCAAAATCACTCATTTTGAAAAAAAATATGGAAAATTCGTCGCTGTTGATGATGTCAGTTTTGCAATTAAACCTGGCGAGGTTTTTGGCTTTTTAGGACCCAATGGAGCAGGAAAAACAACCATCATTTCGAGCATTGTCACATTGCAAGCCCCAACTAAGGGAAGTATCGAGGTTTTTGGCATAGACGTTCGAAAAAATCCCGATCTTGCTAAATCGTTTATTGGATTTGTTCCACAAGAGCTCATCCATTATGGTTTTTTTTCCGTAGAAGAAATTTTAAAATTCCATGCAAATTATTACGGAATGAAGGTTGATAAAGACCATTTGCGGTACTTATTAGAAAAACTGCATCTTTGGCATCACCGAAAAAAGCTTGTGAACCAACTAAGTGGCGGAATGAAAAGGCGCCTGCTCATTGTTAAAGCATTGATCCATCAACCTAAAATTCTCCTTCTCGATGAGCCGACGGCTGGAGTCGATAGTGAACTTAGAGCCTCACTTTGGGACTTTATTCAAGAATTAAAAGAAAACGCAATGTCTATCTTATTAACGACACATTACCTTGAAGAAGCTGAGCGCCTTTGTGACCGGATCGGTATTTTGAATCATGGGCGACTGCAACGTGTAGACTCAACGGAAAAACTCCTTAAAGAACATTCCTCAAAAAAGATTACCCTTATCCTTTCCAAACCAGCTCCCCCTATTACTCATCCCCGTTTGATTAGACAAAGCGACCATGACGTAAATTTTAACATTCCCAATGAAATGCCCTTAAATCTTCTTTTTAAAGAAGCCAAAATCCCTTTGGAAAACATCCAAGACATCACTATCAAGGTGGGAACTTTGGAGGATGTTATGCACAATCTATTAAATGAGAAGGCCTGATGAATCCATCCAAAACTCAGGAGACTCAAAAATCTGTTCAAAATCGAAGCAATCAAATAACCTCTTTAATTCCAGGTAGGTTCATGAAACGATGGATACAAGTGTTTGGTCTTTTTAAACGAGAAGTGACCCGTTTTTTTAAAGTTTCTCTACAAACACTTGGAGGACCGATTATCAACTCTTTTCTCTATCTCCTCGTTTTTGGAGTCAGTTTAGGCCATTCGGTCCAAATTGACGAAAACATTCCCTATCTAGCCTTTTTAATTCCTGGTTTAATCGCTATGTCTATCATTAAAAATGCTTTTGATAACGCAACAAGTAGCATTATGGGACAAAAGTATGTGAATGAACTTCAAGATCATCGGACTGCTCCCCTTACCCTTCAACAGCTTTGTCTAGCAAGAAGTCTGGCTTCATTAACTCGGGGACTTCTTGTAGGAATGATTACCTA
>JASJDV010000051.1 GCA_030064985.1 Simkaniaceae bacterium
CCGAAATAACAGCTAAGATCGATAACCGGAGACGAAGTTATTTCCTAATTCGCCAGAAATTTCCGATCATTGATACTTTGTTAATGTTTCTTAGTCTTAGATGCACTATTATTGCAAAAAATTGAGTTGAAATCAATCTATTTCTCTTTACTTTTCCACAAAATTTTGATTTAGATAGGATTTAAGCAAAAATTATGTTTAGCTATTTGGGAAATTTTTGATTAAGCATTGGACTTAAATCCTTCATTTGCTATAGGATAGATGCGGAAAAGATCTCCTGCTCACAAAAACCGATTGAATGATTAATAAACAATTGATATTTAGTATCTTATTTATTGCACTTTTGAGCTTAGCAGAGGCCAAGCCACCAGAATTGACGCCTCATACGACCCATAAAAAAGCTAAGGAAATTTTCAAAAATCACGTCTCTTACAAAAAACTCAACCAAGAAATTGCCTCTCGAGCCCTCAAAAATTACTTAGAAGAACTCGATCCAACAAAGACTTATTTTCTAGCTGCTGAGGTCACGTCTTGGGAGAATCCTAAAAGCAGCCTTCTAGATAACCTTGTTAGCGATTTTACTAAGGAAAAATTTGAACTCTACGAAAAAATCTACCAGATCATGATTGAAGCGATCAAAAGGCGGAATAGACTTGAGGTAAAGATCGCCAAACTTCCTCTGCCTGAAAACGTAAAAACCTCTGATTTTAAAGATCAGAAGTGGGCAGAGAACGAAAAAGAACTAGAAAGCCGCCTGCTGACGCTCAGAGCGCTTCAGCTTCAGACCGCCGATCAGCTCGGAATTGGCTCAAAAGAGCAATTTATGCAGCGGCTGACTAAAAGGCGGATACGTCGCGAGGATGAAATCCTTCAGGGCGGCAAGAAAAAACTCCAAAAACAACAACTATTGGCCTACTTTTTAAAGAGTCTTAGTCGTGCTCTAGACTCTCACACCGCTTATTTTACCCCCTGGGAAACCAATCAATTTATGATTCAAGTCCAACAACGTCTCTTCGGTATCGGAGCGCAACTTAGAGATGATTTGACAGGTTTTACCCTTGTTCGCCTTCTTGAAGGAAGCCCGGCTGCACGAGATGGGCGCTTGAAGACAGGAGATAAAATTATTGCTGTGAATCGTGAACCCGTTGCTGGAATGGACATTATTGAAGCCGTTGATCTCATCCGTGGTCCGAAAGGAACAGCTGTAGAATTAACCATTCTGCGTGAATCAGGTGAAGGAGAAGAAAAGAAGACTGAAAAGTTAGAAACGAAAGTCATTCGAGACGAAATTGTTTTAAAAGAAACCCGTTTTGAAGCAGAAAAAATTCCATTTGGCAATGGGATCATTGCTCACCTTCGTCTCTTTTCCTTTTATCAAGATCCCCAAGATTCCTCTGCCTCAGATCTTAAAAATGCCATTGAAGAGTTCAAAAAAAATGAAAACCTTCTCGGAGTTATTTTAGACCTTCGTGGAAACGCTGGAGGTCTTCTTCCTCAAGCTGTTGCTGTCACGGGCCTTTTCATTAAAAAGGGGATTGTTGTTTCTGTAAAAGATAGCGAAGGAAATATTCGACATCTTCGCAATTTTGATGGAACGTTGACTTGGGGTGGCCCTCTGATGGTCCTAACCAACAAAGGCAGTGCTTCTGCCGCTGAAATTGTGGCACAAACATTAAAAGATTATGGACGCGCTTTGCTCGTTGGTGACCCCTACACATGGGGAAAAGGATCGTACCAATTTTTTACCCTTGAAGGGGGGAATGTCAATAAAGTCAACCCTCAAGGAGAATATAAAGTCACAAAAGGTCTTTACTACACTGTTTCAGGAAAAAGTCCCCAACTTGCAGGAACAAAAGTTGACATTGAAATTCCTGGAGGACTAGCAGAACTAGATATTGGAGAATCCTTTGGAAAATTCCCACTCGAAAATGATGAAATTACCCCGAATTATATCGATAATTTGACCGATATTCATCCCTTTCATCGAGGCAAGATGACGCGTCTTTATAAAAAAGACCAGCAACAAAAGCTCAATCTTTACGGATCTCATCTTGTAACTTTAAAGAAAAATTCAGCCCGCCGCATTGAACAAAACCGCAACTATCAAAACTTTTTGAAAGAAGTAAAAAAAGAAGAGTTTGATATTGACAGTGTGGAAAAGTATGGTCAAAATGATCTTCAATTAGAAGAATCCTTAAATGTGATGAAAGATTTAATCTTAATGGAACGCTTTGAAAAAGAACCTCTAGCCGCTCCTAGCGCATAATGTGAAAAAAGGGTAGACTCGTCTTGTTTCACAAAACTAAATTAGATAAATGGAAGTACGTACACGCATTGCTCCTTCACCAACTGGTGATCCCCATGTAGGAACTCTTTACATGGCTCTTTTCAACTTGATTTTTGCGAGACATCATAAGGGGACATTCCTCCTTCGCATCGAAGACACCGATCGCACACGCTCGCGCCTAGAATATGAAACAAGCATTTTCAAATCCCTTCAGTGGTTGGGAATTCAGTGGGATGAAGGCCCTGACATCGGTGGTCACTACGGCCCTTATCGCCAATCAGAGCGAACAGAGATGTATCGAGAATACTGCCAACAACTTCTAGATGCCGGGCATGCCTACAAGTGCTTTGCGACGCCTCAAGAACTCAAAGAGATGCGTGAGATGCGTGCCAAAATGGGGCAGCGCATGGGGTATGATCGCCGCTATCGTAACTTAAGCCTCACTGAAATCGAACAGCGTGAGAAATCGGGGCAACCCTACGTGATTCGATTAAAAGCTCCTCTGAGTGGAGAATGCATCTATGAAGACATGGTCAAAGGGAAGATCACTTGTCCCTGGAGTGATGTCGATGATCAAATTCTTCTTAAGTCAGATGGATTTCCTACGTACCATTTGGCCAGTGTTGTCGATGACTATTTAATGAAAATCACACATATTATCCGAGGGGATGAATGGATGGCATCAACTCCAAAACATGTTCTTCTCTACGACCTCTTTGGATGGAAAAGGCCGCAAATAATGCACATGCCTCTTCTGCTGGGAGTCGATGGAAAAAAACTTTCTAAACGAAAAAACCCGACTTCCGTTTTTTATTATAAAGAAAGTGGCTACCTTCCCGCTGCTTTTGTCAATTTTTTGACTCTCATGGGCTATAGTATGCCCGAAGATAAAGAAATCTATTCTTTAGAAGAAATCATCAAAGATTTTTGTGTCGAGCGCGTAGGAGTCTCTGGAGCATTTTTTGATAGCAAAAAACTTGACTGGTTGAATCAACACTATCTTATCAACAATATCCCTGAACAAGAACTCTGGGCGAAGATCAAAGCATGGGGATTGAACGATGAAAGGATGGAAAAAATCGCCCCTCTGATTCATACCCGTATTAAGACTTTTTCAGAATTTATGGAGCTTTGCCAGTTCTTCTTTATTCATCGTATTCCCCTGACAGAAGAACTTTTAGCTCCTAAAGGGACTTCAAAAGAAATCGCTGCTGAGATTTTGCAATGTATGATTTGGGATATGGAAGAAAATAACGATTGGGGACGAGAAGGCTTTCAAAAGGCTTCTCGGACGGCCGCCACATTCTTTGAGCTGAACCATAAAAAGGTGATCATGCCGATTCTTTTTGCTGTGATTACTGGGAAACATCAAGGCCCCCCATTATTTGACTCTGTTGCTATCCTCGGAAAAGATCTCACACAGGCGAGAATCTTAAAGGGGATGGAGTTTTTAGGTGGTATTTCCAATAAGAAAATGGCTACTCTCAAAAAGAAGTGGGATCGGAGAGCTCTTGATGAGGAGGGGTAACCTCCTCATCAAGAGTATCTGAAACGATGTAGTGAGGGGTATAACCTGTTGAGACACATCCTGAAGTAAGAAAAAAGAAGACCAACGTGAGGATTCGCTTCATAACCTATCTGGTGTTAAGGAACTCATTTCCTTCTACAAAACTAAAGCGTGATTGTCAATGACTGAATACAATAAAGAAAACCCTTTTCGCACTAAAATCATTAAGCGTTACGTTCTTAACAAAAAAGGTTCGACAAAAAAAACCTATCACATCACCTTAGATTTAACAGGCTCTAAAATGACTTATCGAGCAGGTGATGCCTTAGCAATCTTTCCTGAAAATCTCCCTGAAGAGGTCCACTTCCTTCTTGAAGCCCTAAATAAACGTGGGAATGAGGAGGTGACTGATCCCCGCTCGGGAAATACCCTTCCCCTAGAACATTTCCTTCGAACAAAAGTCAATTTCAATCGAATACCTATTCCTTTGGTAAAACAGACAGGAGACCCAAAACTTCTTGAAGAAGCTAACAAAGAAGAGCGGACACAATTCATTGCACAGCACGACTTAGTTGAATTTTTTCAACTCTATCCTACAAACCTATCTCTCCAAGAATTGGTTTCCTATCTCCCCCCACTTCTTCCTCGGTTTTATTCGATTGCTTCTTCTCCTCATGTTCATCCCCACACCGTTGACCTCTTGGTTGCAACTTTTTCCTATAAACAGGGAACAAAAGAAAAACAGGGACTAGGACCTCACTACCTTTGCCACCTCGCAGCACTGCATAGAGCCCCTATTCATGCCTACCTGCATCCGACCCCTCACTTTCTCCTACCACAAGATCCAACGATTCCTATTATCATGATCGGCCCCGGAACAGGTGTCGCTCCCTACCGCGCATTTCTACAAGAACGAGAGGCCCAAAAAGCCTCGGGAAAAAATTGGCTTTTTTTTGGGGAACGGAATCAGGCAACCGATTATTATTATGAATCCTACTTTGAATCGTTGAAAAAGAAAGGCTTTTTATCTATTGACCTTGCCTTTTCAAGAGACCAAGCAGAAAAGTGTTATGTTCAACACCGCTTCCTCGAAAAAGGAGCTGAAATCTGGTCGCTTTTATCTTCTGGGGCCTACCTCTATATCTGTGGAGATGCTCGCCATATGGCAAAAGATGTCATTTCTGCGCTTCATTCCATTGTTGAAACCCATGGATCACAAGAGGGAAAAAGTTATATAAAATCGCTTCGCAGAGAAAAACGACTTTTATTAGATGTTTATTAACATCCTTACTTTTTTCTCTATTTCTTTATTTGGCTCTTATACATGAACCTATCCCGGATCACACTTTCCGAACAGATTTTAGGTTATTTAGTGAATATAGGTGTGGGGAGATTCAATGGGATACTCTAAATCTTCAGAATGAATAATCCATAAATATTTATGTCCCTTTATAAAAAGCTGATCGAGTTTTTCTTCATCAATTAACAAACAAAGGCGTTCTTTTTTCCGCTCTGGTTCATAGGAAAGTACATGGGTTGTTTTAGGCTCGGCTGTAAGATCAATCGCATAGAGTTGGAGATTGTCATAGTAAATGGGGGCACTTAGGCTAAGATAGAGCTTTCCATTTTCTTTACGGGGGGCCTTGCTAAAAGAAATCCTTCTCCGGGGAATATCGGTACATGGTGAGTTTAAACCTGTTCCAGAGTCAACGGCGCGTAGTTTAAATTTTAGAGCACCGTCACGTGCTTGAAGCCAGTAGGGGAAGGGGAATTGTTTTTCGTTCTTATCGAAGTAGAATACGATTTGTTTCCCAGAAAAATCTGAGGAATCCTGCGGCCATTTCGCTGTGTACACATCATATTGGGGATCTTTCACTTTTTTACCATAGCGCACTTGAGGAGGTCCCCAGGGGCGGGAACGAATAGTCCCTGGCCGCGCCGTCGCCCCTTTTTGTAAGCGGTCTTCTTCGGATAGAAAATGGAGTTCAAGAGAAAGAAGAGGAAGGAAAAAGGAATCCATTTCGTCGGTAGGAATCCAAGCTTTTCGGGTGAGAGAATAGCACTCGACGACACATTTTTTTTCAGGATCCACTTCATACAAAATCCATGATGTATGGCCTGGAGCTCCTTTTTGAATCCAATCGACCCAATCAATTTTTTTTGATTGGTGGAAAGGGATACTGATTTCTTCAAAGAGGAAACAGTGATCTTTTTTTGAGTGGAGATGGAGTAGAGAAACAAGTGCGTTTTGTTCGGTAACGATATAGCTTCCTGGCTCTGCTTGATACAGCTTTTCTTGAAGAGTAAAAGCAAAGAGGTTTTGAGCGATAAAAATAAAACAAATAAGCCAAATTTTCATGGATGCTAGTCTACCTTATTTCAGTAATTTTTGCAGTTGATTTGAAGAGCAATATAGGCAAAATCAATTTTTTAACACGGGATAGGTTCCTATTTACTGATCTAAGCGAGGAAGATAAGGGGCAATCATTGCCTTTCGAGAGTTAAGCCCTCCCGCATTATAGCGCAAGATCGCAAGGGGAAAATTTTCGGGATTTTCTGGGAGAATATGATTGATTTCTAAGAAGCTCTCCTTAAAGACCTGGGAAAGTTCTTTCGCATTCTTGCCAGGAAATTCTACCTCAAAATTAAGTTTTTGAGCCGCAGGCGACTCTTTAAATCCACTAAGGAATAATTTAAGTTTTTCAATAGCAAGCTCCGTAGAAGGAACCCAAAACCACATCTCATCTCGGTGATGATAAGAGATTTTTCCCCCTTTGAAAAGCTCTTTAGCACTTGCAATTGTTGAGATCATATGAAGATGGAGCATCATTTCTCTATTATTAGCATAGATATTTAAGGCTTTTTCATACCATTGTTTTCGGAGCTTTGGAGCCATTTTTTCGAAGGTTGCATAGTTGCGAGCAAAAATCTTAGTCTGACCAACGCGGCTGCAATAGTTTAAGATTTTTGTATCTGTGAAAATATTAGAACTTTCCCCCTTAATGCACCGTTCAAAGTTTTCAGCCACCCCTTGTTCTTTATGCTCATAGACCTTGCTGTACAGGGAATGGAAATCTTCATTTTGAAGAAGACGCTGCGCGGCTTTTGCCGTAAAGTTTGTATCTTCTTTGAGATCGTCAAAATCGACGATTTCCACTTCTTTTTTAAGCATCAAAGATTTTAAACGATTTAAAAGAGATACCATACGCTCTACGTCTATGCGAGAGACTTTCGTCAAAAGATCGGTATCATCTAAAATGGCATAAACGAAATGGAGGTATTCTATCATTTCTCTTTCAGCAGAGACATAGTACTGACACTTGTTTTGAACGATTTTCTTTTTTTGGAGCAGGCGCTGATAAATACGAATCCCTTGCATGGTATCGAGCTTTTTTGAAGCCTCTTGAATTTGAGCTTCAATCTCTTTTTGAGACATGCCTCCTAACCCGTACTGATCATTAATTTTGAAAGCCATTTCAGCAACAATGACATTTGAAGATTGTGCATCACTAATGACTGCTTTCGGTGGCGAGTCGGTATGAAGAGCACTCTTATGGTGATCAATCACACTAATGATTTGAAGATACGCTGGGATCTTCATTTCTTCACGGTTACAAAAATCGCGCAGCGTGACAGTCCCTAGGGTCTCTTTTTGAAGGTCATGGGCATGAACAACACCGATAG
>JASJDV010000023.1 GCA_030064985.1 Simkaniaceae bacterium
CGCCTTGTATCCTCCACCTGAAGAAAGAGGTTTTACGGCGTGTTTTGATAACACCTACATGCTTAGAAGCTGTGATACCAGCTTCTAATAGAGAAAAACGTTTCGTTTTTTATACAGGATTTCAAGACCTTTGACGGAGGGCTTCATAGAGAAGGAGGGTGGTTGCAGCAGCGACGTTTAAGGAATCCGCAGTCCCATGCATCGGGATGCTAACTTGCAGATCGGATGCTTCTAGCCACTTCTCTGAAAGACCCAGTTGTTCGGTTCCCACTGCGACAGCAATAGGGCCAGATAGATCGGCTTGAGTAAAGGTCTTTTTTGCGTCGGGGCTAGTCGCTACAATGTTGATCTGATGGTTTTTTAGCCACTCCATCGCTTCTTTGCTACTTACCTCTAAAACTGGAACGGTAAACAAAGTCCCCACACTAGCGCGAATAACATTGGGATTATAAATATCGGTGCACCGGTCACAGACAAGTAAACCGTCCACTCCAGCTGCATCGGAGGAGCGGAGGATCGAGCCTAAGTTCCCCGGTTTTTCAATCGATTCAGCCACTAAAAAAAGGGAAGGACGTTCAGTAGACATCTTATAGTCGAGATCTTGCAAAGCAAGATGGGTTTGTGTAGCAACAGCTAGGAGCCCATCAGGGCGATCGCGATAAGAGATCTTCCCAAACACCCTTTCATTGACTGCAAACGTTTCAACCCCTTGTTGACGGACTTTTTGAATCAAAGTGTTTTCATTATCCCCCAAAAAGTGGGCGGGCGAATAAAAAAGAGAGACAAGGGGAACACCTCCTTTGACAGCGCGGCACAGTTCGCGATACCCTTCAATTAAAAATGACTGCACCCGGTCTCGCACGCGCTTATCGCGCAGTGCAACCACTTGCTTGATTTTTGGATTTTGAAGACTAGTAATTTTAAGCATGCACGATCCCACGATAAAGGGGTAACTTGATTTGTTGGATCACATTTCGCCTTTGACAACTTATGAATCTTAGATGGAACGTACCATATAAGCTACATTTCAACAAGATTTCCTATCTAAGCAAAAGATTTTTTTAGGAAGCTATCCTCTTGCAAAACAACCAGAGGGAAGGGGGAAATTTTGACTCGGCAGGAGCATTTCACCTGAGTCAATGGAGAGCGCAGGGAAGAGTTGGCCCAAGATATTGCAGAGAACTTTGGGGGTGAGCCCAGGGGTGTGACAGGTCAACAGGATAAAAGAAGGGCGAGTTTTGAGAACCTGTTTACAGAGCTTAAGGAGAGGGAGAAGATCCCGCTCGATTTTAAAAACTTGTCTTTGAGATCCTCGACCAAAGCTTGGAGGATCTACTAGAAGACTGTCATATTTACGCTTCCGGTTGATTTCGCGGCGGAGAAATTTGAAGACATCATCAATGATCCAACGGATGGGCGCTTTTTCAAGTGTGTTGAGCGCAGCGTTTTCGCGGGCCCAATCGATCATCCCTTTGGCTGCATCGAGGTGGCAGACTTGATGTCCCTTTTTTGCGAGATAAAGAGTTGCCGCACCAGAGTAGGCAAAGAGGTTTAAAACTTCGGAGTTGGGTTTGAGTTTCTTTTCCATCCAATTCCAATGCTGGGCGTGTTCGGGAAAAAGACCGAGATGACCAAAGTCGGTAGGAGCAATTTTAAATTGAAGGGTTTTGTACTGGATAGTCCATGACTTGGGAAGTCCTTGCCACTTTTCCCCTCTTTTAAAGGTGCTATCAGCGCTGCTCCACAGTTTCGGAGCTTGGGGTTTCCAGAGAGCCTGGGGACAAGGGCGAATTAATGTGTAGTCTCCAAACCGCTCGAGCTTTTGCTCGTTGCCACTATCTATGAATGCGTAGGTCATGCATAGGGCTCGATATTATGCACAAGGTAGCGATAAAAGGAGGCAAGGAGATAAGTGACAGTGTACCTAATCAGGGAGGAGCGCGTGCGAATCGATCCTTTGAGAGGGATGCGTCCTGAAAAGGTTTTATCAGGAGTGGAGAGCGCTGTCCAAACGGTTCCAACAGGTTTGTTCGCAGCGCCTCCATCAGGTCCAGCAATTCCTGAGATTGCCACGGCAAAATCAGCTCCAGAAAGTTTTCTTACGCCAGCAACCATTTCTAAAACAACTTCTCTACTTACAGCGCCGCGTGCTTGGAGTGTTTTTGCTGAAACTCCCAGTGCGGTTTCTTTTAAGTGGTTAGAATAAGAAACAATACTCCCTAAAAAATAGTCGGAACTTCCGGGCTGTTTTGTTAAACGGGCAGCTAAATCCCCTCCCGTGCAACTTTCTGCAGCAGCAAGAGTTTTTTTATGTTTGACTAACCACCGATGAAGCGCCTTTTCGATTTGTTTCGATTCTGTTGAAAAAACATGGGTTTTGAATTTTTCAGCCACTTGATCTCGAATGGCAGCGATTTTCTGTGGATCTTTTCCCTGAACATAAACAGAAAGAACCCCATAGCTAGGGCAAATTCCTATAGTAATATCGGGATTTTCTTTTTCTAAAAGGCGCAGGGAAGGGTCGAGTTGTTGTTCGGAAAGTAAAGAGAGGTAGAGAGGTTCAACATAGCGCAATTTAGTGCAGTGTTTCTCTAAATGGGCAATCACAGCGGGAAGCATGACTTCCATTTGGGCGGGGACTCCCGGCAACACAAAAACCGTTGCTTTTCCTTCTACTATCAATCCTGGGGCTGTTCCTAAAGGATTCGGAATGACAGTAGCTCCCTTAGGAATCATTGCTTGGTCTTCAAGAGTGGAAAGATTTTTTCCAAACCGTTCAATAAGATTGGCAGCGACGAGGTCACTGCGAACAAGAGAAGTATGAAAAATCTCAGCAATAATGGCGCGCGTTAGATCATCACCTGTAGGACCGAGGCCACCTGTGGCAATGACAAAAGAGGCGCGTTCCATGGCTTCTTCGATTCCTTTTTTTAAAAGAGCTTTTTCATCGGGAAGAAGGGTCACTTTCTCGACAAAAAAACCGTGCGGCAATAGCGTTTGGCCGATCACAGCAGCATTGCTGTTTATAGTATGCCCTGATAGAAGTTCATTTCCAATCGAGAGGATTTCTAGAGTCACACCGAAAGTCCTACAGTTTCCAGCTGGGCATGAGCATGGATCCAACTTTTACACGCTTTCCCTAACCGGAACGTTGCATGGATTGGAAGATCTCTAACTTTAAAAGAAGCAGGAGTAGTTTGCCTACGCATCCATTTCGCCAAGGTTTTAAAGAGTTTAGTATTGGGAAATTCAGAATTTTTATACACCTCAACAATATCATTTTTGATCGAATTCGAATAAAGCTGTGGAAATGCAAACTGCATACCCCATGTCACTGCGCATTTTGAATGAATCATGGAATGGAACGCATGGTGCTCTTTGGAAAAAGTAAAGTGGTGAAAGCTAAGTTGCACGACAGGTTCTTTGGGTTTGATAATAAACTTCCCCTCTTTTGCTTCTATGGCATAAAAAGATTCACTTTTACAGGAAAGAGCTGCTGAGAAATAGGGTTTCAGCTCTTTTTCATCGGGAATCAGTCCAGCTTTAAGGGAAGTGACGTAATCGATGTATTTCGATAGAAATTTTTCGCGAGGAATGATCGCATCTTCCAAACCAACAAGTTTTGAAACATTATAGATAGAAAAAGGGGGAAGGCTTGTGAAAAGGGCTTTCAGCTCTCGACTATCTAGCAGTGCGCGATGAGAAAGCCACTTAGAGGCTTGCATCACTCCTTCAACTTTTGGATGACTGCGCTGCATGGGATCCTATTTTTCTGATAAGTTCTTGAAAAATCATGGTAGCAACACCAAAGAAAATGAGCATATCCGCCACGTTAAAAATCGGGAAAGAATACCCCCACAAGACAAAGTGGAACATATCAACAACTGATCCGTAAATAAAGGTATCACCAATATTTGCTAGAGCGCCTGTTATAATCAACATGAAGGGAAAATCTCTTTTCCGATCTTTGTTAAAGAAAAAGACGTAACCCAAAAGAGAAAGAATGATGGCAATGCGGACCATGAAAAGGGTTTTGGGAAACGCAGAGAAAAGGCTCCACGCTCCACCGGTGTTGTTTGCTTTATTAATAGCAAAGTCTATTCCAAAAACATTTTGAAAAACTCCAATGCCCCCATAGGGGTAAAAAGGAGTCGCGTATCGGATATGCATCAGGTGTTGGTCAACCCAATACTTGAAAGCAGCGTCAATCACACCAAAAACTATGGCTAAAAAAATGAAGATCCATACCCTCGTTTTTTGCATTTTTTTAAATCATTCCCTTTTCCATCTTTTCCTGAGCAGCAACTGTCATGTTAGCATAGGGGACAGCTTCAAGTCTTTTAACCGGGATCTCATCGCCAGTGACATCACAAACACCGTAGGTTCCTTGTTCGATTTTTTCTAAAGCACGGTCAATTTGTCGAATGATTCCTTGTTCTTTCGTTGACACTTCAATACTGATGGTTTTTCCAAAGTCATCGGTTCCCTCATCTGCTTGATGTTGAGAGTATCCCTTAGATTCCTCAAGATTTTTGACATCTTCTGAAACAAATTTTATAGAAGATCCTAACTGGAATTTCATCTCGAGTAGGCGCTGTTTAAACTTTTCGATTTTACTTTTTTTTAATGCCATAAATCTTTCTCACAATTAAAGATCATTTTTTCACTTCTTCGGGCGCAATCGTATGAATTGCATCCATAATCTCGTCGACATCCTTAAACCGGCGGTAAACGCATGCAAAGCGGATGTAAGCAACAGTATCAAGTTCTTTTAGCTTATCCATTGCAATTTGTCCAAGAGTTGTGGTGTCGATCTCTCGCACCTGTTTTTCAATGAGCTCATTCGCCACAGTGGAGGCTAAATCACGCACTTGATCGTGACTAATCCGTGTGTGCCTTGACGCAGCATCGAGTCCTTTAATCAACTTTTGCAGGGTAAAATCCTCATAACTTCCATCCCTTTTTTTGATTTGCATCGAAATATCAACGGTTTCAAACGTAGTGAAACGCCGGATGCAGTGAAGGCATTCTCGACGGCGGCGGATGGCATTTGTCTCACTTGCATTCCGCGAATCGGTCACTTTAGACTCTTCATGTCCACAAAAAGGGCATTTCATCAGCAAAATCTCATTTTTGCATTTCCTTAGCTTATATACAAAGGCCGAAATTTCTGGCATACAAAACTTCGGAGGAGGTGGGATTCGAACCCACGATACGCTTATCACGTATACACGCTTTCCAAGCGTGCTCCTTCGGCCACTCGGACACTCCTCCAATAAAGATTTCATTTCTGGGCCATGCTTTTTGGCTGTGTATGGTAAAGGAGAAAGAGTTATTTTACAATGGTCTTCCAGCCACT
Organism: Simkaniaceae bacterium; assembly: GCA_030064985.1. Classification (GTDB taxonomy): domain Bacteria; phylum Chlamydiota; class Chlamydiia; order Chlamydiales; family Simkaniaceae; genus Neptunichlamydia. The sequence continues at coordinate 5,360 of JASJDV010000023.1, forward strand.
CTTTACCCCCTCCCCACTTTGATGTCAGATTTTTTTTGAAATTGGTCGTTATCGGCGATTCCTTTTTAGTGTATTCAGTTGATATAAATAGTTGTAGGTACAATCTAACCTTTGGTTTATAATGGATCCAAAAAATTTACACTGATGAAACGTTTAATTCCCTTCTTTTTTTTGCTTGTCTTGGGCGTTTTGGTTAGCTGCGCTAGAATGACCCCCAAAGTGACGGGGACTCCGAGTGTTGCAGTGAGCATTCCTCCTTATGTCTCCTTAGTCAAAGCTATTGCAGGAGATACAATGACTGTTCATTCTATATTGGGAGGAAATTTCTGTCCTCATACTGCTGAAGCTACACCCGGGCACATGCAAATGATTCAAAATACTGACCTGTTGATTGTTGTTGGGGAAGGCTATGAAAAAAAACTTTTAACGACTTTGACTGAGGCAAAAAAAACGGTCCGTATTTTACGCATGAATGAGAAAATTCCCCTGCTTAGTTACGCAAAAGATACAGACCATGTTGATCCAAGCGCCCCTATTGATATTTCAAAGGATCTTCACTTTTGGTTGGGACCTAAGAGCCTCATCATTCAGACAGAAGTTCTTATTCAAGCCTTGTCTGAGCTCAGCCCTGAAAATCATAAACTATATCATGAAAATGGGGCTGATTTGATCGAAAAAATTAAGGCTCTAGATACCCAACTAGAAGGAAAGCTTCGCCCTTATCAAAAAAAATCGCTTGTTCTTTCTCATGCTTCTTTGGGCTATTTCTGTCATGATTATAACCTAGTCCAAATCGCTATCGAATGTGAAGGAAAAAACCCGCGTCCTAAGCATATCTCCCGTATCTATGATCATGTAAGGCACTCAAAGGCGATCTGCGTCTTTACAAGCCCTCAGTTTAATAATAAGGGCGCTGAAATGGTTGCAAATGCACTCAACCTTCGCATTGAATCTTATGATCCTTTAGCAGAAGATATCTTAGGAACAATTGAGAAACTAGGAAACGACATTACTAAGTAGCATGGTCATCAAGTTTGAAAAGCTCTCCTTTTCCTATGGAACCGTTGATGTTTTAAGGGATGTGACACTCGAGATTAAGCGGGGAGAGTATATTGGGGTTATTGGACCCAATGGAGGAGGAAAAACAACGGCCCTCAAGCTCATGTTAGGGTTTTTATCTCCAAAAAAAGGAATCGTTAGTATGGGTGTCCCTCCAACAAAAATTGGTTATGTTCCCCAAATGAACGCTTATGACAAAGAGTTTCCCATCTCTGTTTTAGAGGTCGTCTCAACGGGAAGCCTCTCTAAATTAAAATGGTGGGGAGGTCTTCCCGCAGAAGAAAAGGGGCGCGCAAAAAAACTTCTAAAAGATCTCGGGTGCCTAGGGTTAGAAGGGCGTCTTTTTGGACATCTGTCTGGAGGACAAGCACAAAAAGTTCTGATTGCTCGCGCACTCATGTGTGATCCTGAAATTCTCCTCTTAGATGAACCAACTGCGAATATCGATGCAGAATCGGAACAAGCAATTTTTGCTTACCTCAAAACGCTTCAGGGGAAAAAAACGCTCTTAATCGTTACACATAACTTTGATGCAATCCTTAAAAATGTTGAGCGCGTTCTTTGTTTCCAACAGAAAGTTTCTTCGATGAAGCCCCGAGATGTTTGTAAACACTTTACGCTTGGAATGTATCATGGATAACTTTTGGGGCATTGGTTTTATCATAACTCTTTTCACACAATCATTTTTCCGCTCTGCTCTTTTTGCTGCATTAGGAGCCTCTGTTGCCGGAGGGATTATTGGTTCTTATGTCGTTGTCAAACGGATTGTGTTCATCAGCAGCAGTATTGCTCATTCTGTTTTGGGAGGACTAGGGGCGGCTCTTTATATTAAACAAGTTTATCACGTGGAGTGGCTGGAGCCAGTTCATGGAGCTTTGGTGGCAGCAATCCTTTCTGCTTGGCTGATCGGTACCGTCCGCCTCTATTATCGACAACGAGAAGATACAGTGATTGCAGCCCTCTGGGCTTTTGGGATGTCCATTGGTGTAATCCTAATTTCCCTGACTCCAGGCTATACAAATGAAATCTCTAATTACCTTTTTGGCAACATCTTATGGGCAAGTAAATCAGATATTGCCATGCTTTTGGGACTCGATGGAGCGGTGCTCGTGATAACGGCCCTTTTTCACCGCTGCTTTCTAGCGATTTGCTTCGACGAAAAGCAGGCGGCTCTTCAAGGGCTAAATGTCAAATTCCTTTACTTTCTTCTCTTGTCTCTTGTTGCTATCACCGTTGTTTTAATGATCCAAGTGGTGGGAGCCATCTTGATTGTGGCGCTTCTTTCTCTCCCTGCTGCCATTGCCAATACTTATACTCACCGCCTCTCCAAAATGATGGGGTTGGCTGTGATCCTTGGCATTATCATTTCTTTTCTAGGAATGGGCTTTTCGTACTCTCTCAATTGGCCTCCTGGAGCAACGCTGAGTCTAACAGCCACAACAATTTATTTGATCAACCTTCTTCGAAAAAAAAACTAAGAATCTTCATTTCTCTCTTGGATGAGAGCCTTCTTGACATAATTTTGTAAAGTTGTATTCTTTCAATTGCCCAACAACATCAGGTCCTGATGTTATGTTTTCCTCTTTATTGAAAAGAAAGATTTCTTACACCAGAATACTTTTAATTGGTACGATTTGATAGATTCCATCCTTTTAACAAGGAGAAACTTATTAAATCAAACATGATGCGACAAACAGTGGGATATTTTGAAAATTTTATTGCCAAAAGAGGGAAGGGCATGCCTCATGCAAATTTTCGCCCTGCATTGAACACAATCTCTTGGACCTTACAGAGGACATAAGCAAGATCCTAATAAATGGGCAATACGGATGCGATGGAAAGTCGAAAAATGTTTTAGTTGGCTGAAGAGATCTTTATGAAGCATTTATGCTGTTGGGAATTGTGTTCTTTTGGGGTAGAAAATGAGTGGGATAATCTCATTCGAAATGAATATATGGCTTTCGAGATCTGTTGAACTTCTTTTTATTTTAATTTTTTCTTGTACAATAAAATTGCCCGTGGCATGGTTCACTCATTTGAAACTCAAGAAAACCCACAAATCTTTATGCGCCCTATTTTAGTGCAAATTCTAAGCCTTTTTTATTGTTGCGCCAGCCTCGCATCCCCCTCGAGTATTCCTTTTTTAGGATCTCTTGAAGGAGACCCAGCGAGCCTTGTCAAAAATGTCAGTGTCATCCATGGAGATTACTCAGAATTGGAAGTTGATCTTTGTATTTCCGGTCCAGATCCTCTCATCCTCTCAAGGTTCTATACAAGTCAGGACTCTTTAGACATTGCAAGCTTTGGCGCTTGGCGTTTTTTACCCCAGAGCTTTTTTCTTATTTGCCCCGATCCTAAACAAGAAAGCCGCCAAACTTCCGATGGAACTTTTGAGGGCCTAAACATCTTTATTGGAACGGTAGAAGGAACCTTTCTCAAATTTTCTGGCTTTCAAAACTGGGATAATATAAAAGTTGATTCAGTATTTCGCATCCATCTCGAAGAAGACGAAAGTGGCATCTGCAATACAGCCAGAGGTCGCCCCTCTTCTTGGACCCACCCCAAAAACCACGTCCTCTATTATCATCCCCAAAGCGGATTGTTTGAGCTTCAACTCAGCTCAGGCGAGAAAAGAATTTACGCGCCATGTCAACAAAATACCCGTCAATTTCATTTAAAGGAAGAAATCCTTCCAAGCGGCAACCGGACCTTCTACGAATATGACTCAGAGCAGCGCCTCAAAAAGATCACCATGACAAATGCAAGGGGCACCAAAACCCTCAGCTGGATCACATTTGATTATGGCTCTTCCATTCTAGCCACTGCAAGTGATGGAACCTCTATAGAGTACCACCTAGAAAAAGACCCCTCTGGAGCTTATCTTCTCTCGCAGGTTCAAAAAACCTCGTCCCCCTTATGCACCTACCACTATCAAATCGAAGGGAAAAGAGCCCTTCTCACCCGCAAAGAATATTCGAGCGGGCCCTACATCGACATTCAATACAAAAAAGACCCTCCCTATCGAGCCCAAACCCTTTCCATCCCGATCTCTGATGGAATAAGTCATACCCATTTTAACTATGAAGAAGGAGTGACACACGTTCAATTTCCCCTTGGGCGCAAGACCCTCTATGCTTACGATGAGAGTAGCCGCCTCACCTCCATTGAAGACACCTTGGATGGTACTCCTTATCGACTCCTAAGAAAAATATGGGGAGAAGAAGAAGGACAAGGAAATCTCATTGCTGAAGGTTTTGAAGATTCCTCGGGAAACACCCTTTACTATAAAACCTTTTCCTATGACATTAGCGGAAATATCCTTGAGGAAACAGAGTATGGGAATTTAACCGGACAAAATCACGAGCCCATCTCCTTTACAGAAGAAGGAAGGCCAGAAGAAAAAGGAGAATACCACACCAAAACATTCACCTATAAAAGCTCTGCAGCTGAAGATATCATTTTTCAAGTCAGCGAAAGCGGAAACGGCACCTTCACCGCCTACAAAAAAGGAACCACCACTCTCAAATGAAAAGAGATCTACCAAGACAACCTGGCCAAAAAAAGGACATTTTACGATTATGATGATGAAGGCATACTCACCCGCATCACCGTAGATAATGGCAGTACCCCTCTAAATGACGTTGATTATATAAGCCAAAAACGGATCACCATCATCACCCCGAAAACAGACCTTCCTAATCTGGGCGCCCCAGAAGTCATTGAAGAAAAATACTATGACTCTGATTCAAGAAGTGAAAACCTTTTAAAAAAAATGATTAATCACTTTGACTCTCGTGGTTTTGTTATCAAACAGGATATTTTCGATGGAAATGGAGCTCACATTTGCACCATCGAAAAAAACTATGACGATGCTGGAAGATGTGTATGCCATATCGATCCTTCAGGAAACCAAGCAACCTATACCTATGATGCGAATGGCAATCTGATCCAAGAAAAAACCTCAGATTTAATAACTGATTATACTTATGATATCCAAAATAACCTCACATCCGCTATACGCTCTGGAAAAAATGTGTCCCCTCAAAAAACCACTTTCGTACATAACCAATCAGGTCAACCTATTCTGGAAGTTGACCCTCTGGGAAATGAAGCTCATTACTTCTATGATCACTATGGACGCCTCACTCAGAAAACAACAACAGAGCAGACATCTGACGATGCAACATGGACTTACTCTTACAATCTTTTTGACCATAGAGTTACAATCACTAATCCCTTAAACAATACTACTGCCATTGAATACAATGCGCGAGGAAAACCCACACGTATTACATCTGATGGAAAAGAAGAGGCTTTTGCCTATAGCTTAGAAGGAAGTCTTATCCATCATACGACCCCTCAAGGCATCACAAAAACCTTTAACTATGACTATTTAGGACGTCCAACAAAAATCCGGTATTATGAGCGAGAGTCAAACGAAAACTATAAAACCGACGTTTACGACTACGATGCCTTCCATCTCCTTTCAGAAAGCACTTCGAATGGAAAAGTTAAATATCTCTACAACAGTCGAGGACAGCTCATTCAATCCATCTTTGCACAAAACGATTCTCATGTCTGTTGGCGCAAAGGAATATCGGAGATTGAAAACGGAGAAGTGACCGACTTTTCTTACGATTCTCAAGGGCGTCTCATAGAAACAAAAAAGTGGAAAGATACAACCCATTATACCCTTTATGCTCAAAAATACGATCCTTTAGGGCATATGACTGAGAAAAGAATAGAAGACGAGCAAGGGAAGCTCCTTTATAAAAAGCAATTTACCTATACCCCTGCTGGACAACTCTTATCTGAAATAGGCTTCCCAAATAACCAAATGACAGTTTTAACGCAGTATACGTATGATCCTTTCCAGCGCCTCCATCAAGTCAAAAAAGGAAGCAGCATTTGGGATGTGACCTATGAAGAAGATCAAGGCTTAATTAAAAAAATCATCAAAGACCCCCTGGGTTCTAGCATAGAAGAGTCGTATAAAAGGGCAGGACTCCTCATCTCCCGCATTCAAAAAGATCCAAAACATTTCCTCCTTTTCCACAAGCAATTCACTTACGACCCCTTAAATAACCTCATAAAAGAAAAAGCCTCAAACTTTGCAATCTCTTATGTATATAACTCAAACGCTTCATGTCAATCAATCTCCCTTACCCATACTGCCCCAAGTTTTTTTTGGAAGTCTAGCGAAAAACAAGAAATCCTTCAGCATTCTTTTGCCTATAACTCCCACGGCGAGCTCATACATCACACTCTCCCTTCTTTTGAAAAGGCAATAGAGCATACATACAATGCCCAAGGAGATACACATCGTATCACCTACCAAGAAACTCCCAATGGACACATCAAGCATTACACCCTCACATCAAATAAACAAGAAAACACCGCAAAGATCGTTCGAGATGGTAGCTTTAGTATAGAAAAATTCTATAATGCCCATGGCAAAATTCTAATTGAAAAGGTAAAGGATCAATGGGGAGCTTACGAAGTCTCCTATAAATATGATGGCGAAGGTTGTCTTACAGAAATCAGACTTCCCGATCAATCTACCATCCACTATATCTATGAAGGCCCCTTTGTTTCAAAAATAAAACGTCTTTCCAAAAAAAACGAAGAGCTCTACACCTACGAAGCCACAGAGCGTGATTTGATGGGAAATGTTCTCCAAGAAATCCTTCCCAAAAACCTGGGTATGCGAAAAAATAGCTATGATTGTCAAGGACGCAAAGTAGAAATCATTTCTGATTTTCTCTCGGACAAGATGATTCTTGATCCCCTTGGCAATCCTACGCAAAAAATCACAAAGAAGGGGCAAGAAGAGACCAAAACATCGTTTACTTATGACTCCCTTTCACAACTCATTGGGGAGAATGATCACTCCTATCAGTACGACTACCTCCAAAATCTTGTCCGTAAAGATAAAACCTCATACACCATTGCCCCATACAATCAAGTTGCTAAAGCGGGGAATTGTATTTGTGAATATGACGAGAGGGGGAATCTAAAATCCTTATCTGACTCATCAGGCACCATGGATCTACAATTTGATGCCCTTGGACGACTTATTTACACGCAAACTTCCAACGAAGAAACCATTCATTACACCTATGATCCCGATCTTAGACGCATGAGCAAAGCAATCGATAGTTATGACTACGAACGCTATTTTTATTTAGGAGGGTATGAACTAGGAGCGATAGACGGACAAGGGAATATCAAAGCTCTTCGCATCCCAATCAATCCGAATGCACCAGACACCACCACCGTCTTAAGTATCGAGCTTGAGCAAGAAATCTACATTCCCTTTACAGACCTTCAAAGAAATATTCGCTGCCTCGTCGACCTTCAAAAAGGCGCTATTGTTGAGAGCTACAATTTTTCCCCTTTTGGGGAAGAAGAGATTTTTACCCCTAGAAGAAAAGTCGTAGAGTCTCAGCTCAACAACCCATGGAGATTTCAAAGCAAAAGACATGATCATGAGACAGGGCTCATCTATTATGGAGCCCGCTACTATCACCCCAAACTCTGTAAATGGATTAGCCCAGATCCTATTGGATCGCATGACTCTCTCAATCTCTACTTATTCTGCTATAATAACCCCCTCAAATACTACGATCCATGGGGACTTACTTCTGAAGACTCCCAAAGCTGCAGGTGTTTCCATTGTATAAAAGGAGAAGGATGGTGTCACTGCCGGGGGCAAGATCTGGCAGGTGATATCAGTGCATGCATTTGCGAGCAAAGGGGAATCCTGTCAGGAGTTGCCATTGCATTTATCGATACTTGGAACAATCCACGTTTCCAGGGAGGACTACAGGCCTTTGGAGGCGCTGCAGAAGCTGTGATCGGAGGAGGTATAGCATTAGGAAGCGGAGGCATTGGAGCTTCTGTTGGAGGGCTGGTCATGGCTCATGGCCTTGACCAATTTATCACTGGAATGAGCATGGCAATTACGGGAAAGCACAGAGAGACTCTTACCGAGCAACTGCTGGCGACAACAGGTATGCCACCTGAATGGGCATCATTTACCAACGATATGTTGACTATTGGCGGGACGATGGGAGGATCGGCCATCATCCGAGCAAGCAGGTTGAGGGCTTTTTCCAACTATAAAATTCCTGGTAGCCAAAAATCCCTAAAAGATGGGGTTATTAATATAAAAAATAGTCGACAGAAAGTGGACAGTGCTATAAAAGCTATTGAAAATTTTCTAGGGGGGAAAGGTAAAATTATTACAAATGCTGATGGTGATATCATACTTATGAAGGGAAATAGAAAAGTACGCTTCGACGTGAGGCGCCCTCATGGAGATAAGCCTCACTTTCATTTAGAACAGAAGATGCCTAATCGAAAATGGGTTGATGTAAGTTCAGACCATAGATTTTACTTCACGGGAGATTAAATAAATTATGAAATGGATAGCCGCCGCCAATAATCTTAAGCCTAGAAAATATGAAATTAAGCATGATCCATCTGCTGGTTTTTATTTGCTTGTTTACGAAAACGATAAATGTATTCGTGATCACCTACAAGATACTCTAGAAATAGTAATGGAATGTGCTTTAGAAGATTATAGTGTACCAAAGGATTTATGGCGAAAGGTTGAGGAATGATGCTTTATCATAAAGAGATCTTTAACCGATCAAGCCTACTTGACATGGTAGTCCCCAAATAAGGAGATTTAAATGGAGCCTGATATTTACACCAAAGTGAGATTCAAAACAACTGCAGAAGGAGGGCGCAAAACATCCGTGAAGCACAAGTCTCCTCTCGGACCAGACTTTTATGCATGCCCATTAATTGTTGATGATAAAGCCTATGATTGCCGACTATTAATTGGAGATAATGAGATAGAATTAGGAAAGTATTATGACATCCCTGTAAAGTTTTTAAGTATTGATCTAGTATTACCGAGCCTATCCGTAGGAAAAAAAATAACATTATGGGAAGGCAAGGAGATAGCAGATGGAGAAGTGACTCGCATTTGCGAATAATTATTCTTTTCCTAACCTTTCTACATGATCCTAAGGGCTGGGAGAGTATGCTTAAATTTCATGGGGTTGGATATAGTCATCACAATAAAATTTTGAGGAAGGATATATATACGCCTCATGTACACGACCCTACATTTCCAGGTGGTATTAGACCTGCAGAAATTTATGAAACACCAATAGTGCTGGAGTAAAAGTGAGTAGAGACAGTTTTTCTTGGCTAATGGAGTGGTACCATTCACACTGTGATGGAGACTGGGAACATTCTGAGAGGATTAAAATTGGAACTTTAGACAATCCGGGCTGGTTTATAACAGTCAATTTGTCTGAAACTGAGCTTCAGGGCAAAGAGTTCAAAAAAATCATTGTAGAACGATCTGAAACAAATTGGTATCATTGTTTTGTCCGAGATAACAAATTTGAAGGTCCTTGTGGACCTTTAAATCTGCCAGAGGCGCTTAAAATTTTTCATGACTGGGCCATAAGTTGATGGAATTTTTCTCATTTTTTTGCTCTCAGTCAGAAGCTAAGAAGCTTTTGATCCTAAACCCTGGGAAAGCATCAAGAGATTAGACAACTCTGGAAGAGGCGACATGAGTCATTTTAATAAAGTACTAATGATCAATGCTCTTGAAAAATGGTTGCGAAATAATCCAACTGCAGGGCCAGGAGATCGAGCAGCAGCTGAAAATATCATTAAGGATTTACGCAATGCGTTGGGAGAATGACATGGAACCAATCACAGAAAAAAGATGCATAGGATTAATGAAAGAAAACTTTCCAAAATTCCATTCCTATTGGGAGACGTATATTAGAAATCACGGATCAGATTTGGGAATTACTATTCAAATGCTACCTTTTTGTAAATACACAATAGATGCTATAAAATCTAATGATGAGGTAGAAATAGAAAAAATTTTTAGCTTTGTGGAATTTCTGCTTTGCAATGGTGATGATGATGTGCAAACAGCTATCACGACGTCCTATTTAGAGGGTTTGATGAACAAGGATCCAGATGAGATTCAATTTGTTTCATTTGTTAAATATCTAGGGAAAAATAGCAAAGAATATTGCAAAGCTTGGGATGAATTTACAGGAGTCAAAACTAAAGGGCTATGGGAGGATTAATTCATTTGCCCAGTTCGTTAGAGAAATATGGAATCCATCATTTGGCTTGGAGCAAGGTTGATGCCCAACACTCGTTCATCTCCACGGCTTTTCCAAGCTTTCTGCCACCTAATCAAGCTCTAACGACAAAATATACAAATCTCAACTCTAATCTTTCTAAATCGACCAGGGGCTCACCGAGAAATCGTTTAGTTCCTAATCCACAAGCCACAGGGTCTCACACAGTATTTAGGAGAAATTCTTTTTCTGGAAAAACATTTGAGAAAATCGACCAAATGCTTCGTGCAAAAGGCTTCACTACAAAGGGACCTAATCCTCTTCATGGTAAGGGTTCTTATTTTTCACCTACTACGAGTAGGAAGTACTACTTAGATTACGCTGGAAAAACGTACAAAGGTGGGATTACTGAACTTCCGCATGTGGAT
>JASJDV010000004.1 GCA_030064985.1 Simkaniaceae bacterium
TACTACGATCATTACGCCCGATCTCTAATGTAGGGGATTTTGGCGCGCTATTTTTGTTAGCATTTGGTTTCTTAAGATTGAGAATGTTGCCTGCAAAACAAGGCCTCCAGTGGTCTGCGTCAAATGCTGCGTCCTTTTTCCTATGATTGTTTATAGGTTTGAACGGCTTTTTTGCCAAAAAACTCATGCTAACATTTTTTGAGTCAAGCGATTTACTTCAAATGCCCTTCCTACGAATCTTAAAATACCAGCACCTATGCCAACACCTAGTAGATCTTTTATAAATTCCTAGGCTTTCGAGGGAATTTATAGAGGTTTTGTTGATATTTTGTTAGGTAGTTTTTTGATCTTATGGTTTAGGAAAATTGCGACAAGAAACGGAGATCATTTTCAGTAAAGAGCCGAATATCACTGATCCCATGACGGAGCATAAAGAGACGCTCGATTCCCCCGCCCCAAGCATAGCCAGAATAAACTTCAGGGTCTACCCCCCCTGCTTTCAAGACGTTGGGATGGACCATTCCTGCCCCAGCCACTTCTAGCCAACCCGTGTGTTTGCATAAAGGACAACCGCTGCGTCCACAGGCCGTACATTTGATATCTACTTCCATCCCAGGTTCTACAAACGGGAAATAGCTTGGACGAACGCGCAGCTCTATCTTTTGCTTAAAGATCTTGGTGTAAAACTCCTCTGTAGTCGCTAGAAGGTCCGAAAAGGTAACATCTTTATCGATATACAAAACATCAACCTGATGAAAAAAAACATGAGAGCGCGCTGTAATTGTCTCATTCCGGTAACACTTTCCAGAAGAAAGAATTCGAATAGGGGGAGAGGCATTCTCCATCATGTGTTGTTGAATCGATGTCGTATGAGAACGTAAAAGGATGTCAGGAGTAATGTAAAAGGTATCCTGCATATCTCTTGCAGGATGATCTGAGGGATAATTTAGCCCTCCATAATTGTAGTACTCTGTTTCAATTTCAGGAGATTCCTGCACGGAAAACCCCATTCCGATAAGGATCTCAATCACTTCATCAAGCATTTGGGAAAGGGGATGTTTTTTCCCGAGAGTTTTGCGTCGCCCCGGAAGGGTGATATCAACTTTTTCTTTTGATAAACGAACAAAGAGTTCTTGAGCTTCTAGAGTCTTAAAGTGGGTGTCGATTTGAGCTGAAACATCTTGTTTCAAGGTGTTGATACGTTTACCCATTTCTGGGCGCTGCTCAGGAGAACAGGTCCGAAGATCTTGCATTAACGCTTGGATCGGGCTTTTTTTGCCCAAGTATTTAATGCGAAGCATTTCAAGCTCTTTTGTGTGCCGAACCTTTTCGATTTCTAACTGGAAGGCTTGCTTGAGATCTTCTATTTTTTGTTTCATAAAAAAGCCCCCCCTAAAAAGGTTAGGGGGGTTCATTGGTATTTAAGATGCCAAAGCTTGTTTTGCTGTCTCAGCAATGGTTCCAAAACTTTCTGGATCGCGAATGGCCATATCAGAAAGCATTTTGCGATTGACAATGCAACCTGCTTTTGTAAGACCATTCATTAAGCGGCTATACGAAATTCCTCGGGCTTTTGCGGCAACACCAATTCTAGTGATCCAAAGGCGGCGGAAGTCGTTTTTTTTCTTTTTTCTGTGCATTGTGCTAAAAGCCATCGCTTTCATGACGGCATCAGCAGTGAGTTTCACATGATTTTTTCTATCTCCGCTAAATCCTTTTGCCCTTTTCAGGAGTCTTTTTCTTCTACGCCTTGAAGCGACAGCATTTCTTACTCTTGTCATAGTTCTTTTCCTCTTTTTACATGCACGCTAGGCGCTTATATTTTTTTGTATACGATTCGCTCATCGTGGTCTGTTTTCCGAGTTGGCGCTTTCGCTTAGAGGTCTTTTTCGTCAGGATGTGGCGCTTCCCTTGCTTTGTTCGCATGAGTTTCCCCGTCCCTGTTTTCTTAAAACGATTGCGAATCGCTTTTTTAGTTTTCATTTTGCTCATTATCGCTCTCCTATTACTTCTTTTTTCCCAGTGGGGCCAGGACTAAACTGTAGTTACGTCCTATCTGTTTTGGTGGCGTTTCTGTTTGTGCGATAGTGCCGAGTTCTTCAGCGATCCGGTTTGCCACTTTTCGTCCGAGTTCTGGGCGGGCCATTTCTCGACCGCGGAACATACAAGTCACACGCACTTTATTCCCCTTTTCGATAAATTCTTGGGCTTTCTTAATTTTTACCTGCAAGTCATGCTCATCAATGTTCGGTTTCACCTTAATCTCTTTGAGCTTTGCTTGATGTTGTGCTTTCTTGCTTTCCCGCTCTTTTTTCGTTATTTGGTACCGATACTTGCCATAATCGATGATCTTACAAACGGGCGGCTCTGCATTCGGCGATATTTCTACCAGGTCCAGGCCCTCTTTTTGCGCATGTAATTGAGCATCCATATTGCTAACAATCCCCACTTGTTTTCCATCTTTTCCAATCAGTCGAATTTTCGGAGCGCGGATTTTTTTGTTAATTCTCAAATTTTATTCATCCTGTTGATCACAAGAAGCCATTTTATCCAATAACTCTTTTTTTTGCGATAGGTCTTTTTCTGGGGCCTCCAAAATCAAGCCAATGAGCCGTTCTACGGAAGAAAAAAGAGAGCGTTTGATGGTAAAAATCTCATCTTTTTTTCGAAGGGTTAAAAAAGGTCCTTTCCAGCTTCTTCCAAAAGCATCGCAAAGTTTCCACTCGATTCGGGCCTCTTTTGCTGGATAAATTTTTGTTTTGATAGGGAGCTGTTTAAAGAGCTTTGCTAGTTCATCAGGACAAGACGCTTCAATCGAGTAGGTAAATGGAAGCAGTTTAGAGATTTTGTTGAAGAATAGCAAAGAGGAATGAAGCGCTGCTAGTAAATCTTTTTTTACACAAAAAATGTGAGAGCAATCTTTGTGACAAATGTTTGATCCTACTAGCCCATGAATCGGAGAAAATCCTTCGTTGCTAGTAGGAAAACAAAACTCTGCAAAACAGATCGGTCCACTTTGATAGTCTGTTTTAGAAAGTTGATATAGTCTTTTATGTGCCTGGGTCAACTGAGCGCTACCGGTTCTTACAATTTCAAAACCTTCTTTAAGATGCGCCTGTCTCCAAAATGAATAGATACGATAAAGGAGAGCCTCGCCTTCTTTTTTCCAATAAATCCTTGCTGCTTCAAAATAGTCTTCCCCTCGACTTAAATCAATTTCAAATAAATTGAGCTTTTCTCCGATGGTTAAGTGGTCGATTCCTATCCAGGATTTATATTTTTTCATGAATGCTTTTAAAGCATCTTTACTCTCGTCTGCAACACCGACGATGCGATAAACTCCCTTTTTATTCCCTTTGAAATAAAGGTCTGGACGTTGCTCAATCTTCAAAAGCTTAAAAGCTTTTAGATCTCTAGTTTTTCTTAAAAAGGAACCCTGGACGTGATCCACGAAGGCCCCTATTTGTATCACTTGGACAAGGGGATCATGACAGCTTTGCACAAAGTGTGCTGGGTAAGGGCGTTTGTTATGGCGCATGAATGCTGCAGCATTGGATGGAAGCATTTCATGCATTTTGATTTCGACATTATCCGCAACAATTTTACGCATTTTTTCCTCAATATGAGGAAGCATTTGTTTAGAAAAAGGATTCACAAAGATGAAATCAAAATAAAATCCCCAAGGCATTTCACCACCCTTAATCACAAATGTTTTACAGTCATGTACGGATATGGCTGCGGCAAGAACTTCTGCTGCTGTGCGACGAATCTGAGATAGCTTTTCGTTTTTTTTCAAAAAAGGCCCCATTGATCACATAGGTTGACTCAAAATTTGCATAGTTTATCCAGATCTTTCTAGTATTTTTTGCCTTTGTAAAGTAGAGCGCCAAAATTCCCTCAATTCTAAATCAACTTATCTGCAGCGAAACAATAGATGAGCGGGGAAAGAAATCTTGGGATATAGCTGACTCGAACAGCTGACCTCCACGATGTCAACGTGGCGCTCTAACCAACTGAGCTAATACCCCATCTTGAATTAATCTTATAGCACTATAGCTGAATGATCTTTTCTATTCAACTCTGCAAGGATACCCGACAGAATGAGGATGACGCAACGCTCCTTGAGTGATTAAAACATCTGTCTTTGCTATTATATCGCGAAAAGATAACGTGTTTTACTATCTGTCCCATGTTTCTAACGTTTGCCCATGAAGAGTGGAAAAAGCATCTTGACCCTGGGGATCGAGCAATTGATGCAACCTGTGGTAATGGGTATGACACCCTTGTTTTATCGAAACTCAATCTTTCCCATTTGTATGTCTTCGATATTCAAGCAAAAGCATTGCAAGCAACGAGAAATCGCCTAGGTTCTCAAAAAAACATTTCCTACCACTTAGGTTGTCATTCTTTATTTTCAGGGGTAAAGGCTCCTATCGACTTGATCGTCTATAACCTGGGCTATTTACCTAGAGGAGACAAGTCCCTAACAACACAAACCGCAACAACCCTCAAAAGCCTCAAAAATGGGCTTCAACTTCTTTCTCCAAGAGGGCTCATCAGTATCACCCTCTACCCTGGACATCCTGAGGGAGAACGGGAGAAAAAAGCTCTTTTAGCCCATGTAAGCACTTTCTCTCCAAAAAATTTTCAGGTTTCTCGCTATAGCATCCTGAATCGTTCTAAGGCCCCCTCATTGCTTCTCATCAAAAAAATAGAGTAAAAAAAAATTTACTCTTTACCTAATTCAACAATCTCATATATCGAAAAGAAATGTTTATCAATTGTTTAAGAACGTATTTTTTAGTATAATTATATTTATGAATAATATTATTATATAATAAAAATTCCAAGTAAAGTTTTATGACAGTAAAAAAGATTGATTCTAATAGTGTCGATAGTTATTTGTTTTTTCAAGAAGCACAAATCGATGCTCTTCATGAAAAAATTCACAAATATGAAACTTATCCAATAGATGAGCTTTCAGAGACTATCGAAGCCGTCAACTTAATCAACTTCAAAACCCTATCGCCTACAGCATTAGAAAAATTTCAAAGTCTTTGTGGACGCTTGCATACGATCAACACGACCATGATGGTTGATGCCATTTTAGATGAAGCTCAAAACTTGAAGAAATATGGAGTGAGAAATCCTCAAGATCTTGAGAACTTACGCAAAGTCATTGCAGAGGTTTGGCACAATCATAGCCTCTCAGAAGATCATTCGAATCTTCTACGTGTTGCGTCGATCACACTTGCAGAGCTTACTTCCAGAAAAAAACTCAATGTGTTACACCCTTCTCATGTTCAAATTAATGAGGAGACGCAAGTGTTATCTGAATCAACTATAAAAGAAAAAAACCTTCCTGCCAACTGGGAAGAAGTAGAACTTGCTCTCGAACTTTTAGATATTGCCGGACTCTTTTACCAAGGAAAGACTGAAGAGGGACTCAAGGGGGTTAAAACGTTGCCCCACGAAATAAAACTTCCCCCAATTTCAGAAACAAGTTCTCCTGATGCAGTTGCAATTTTCATTCAAGAGGCCGTGGTAAAGTCTTTTGAGATTGCTCGTCGGGATGGTTATATTCCTTCTTCTCAAGAAATTCTTGAGCTTTTAGAAGAAGCTTCCACTCTTTCATAGTATATTAAAAGGGTAGAGACGGGGATGGCTTGGAGGAACAACTCCCAGAGAACGTGAATTTTCCGATTCGAGTACTCTTTTTTAATGCGCTCAAAAAGAAGCACCAACGCAAAAGAGTTATGAGCCGCGCCCAAGATCACAGCGCGACACTTGGCGATTGAAAGAAAATAGGTAGTCGATCAGCTCTTGGTAACTGCTCACAATTCTCCAAAGATGGCTTCTATTCTCTTTTTGTTAACCCACGATGCGCCCAATTGAATCTGTGGCTTAATCGATCCATGAAAGTCTGACCCCCCACTAACCAACCAACCTTTTTCTTTTGCAACGTTTAACCATTTCTCTTCATGAGCTTTGCCAAAGAGGCTATAATAGCATTCTATTCCATCAAAATCCATAGACAAAAGATCTTCTACCATTTCTCTTTTCTTAATTAAATGAGGATGGGCAATAAAAGCTTTTCCCCCTGCGCTCCGGATTATTGCTATCGTCTCTTGTGGTGTAAAATTTTCTCCAGAAACAAAGCAGGGTTTTCCTTCCCCGATATAGCGATCAAAAGCCTCTTGAATCGATGAGATGTAATGCTTCTTCAAAAGTAGCTCAGCAATGTGGGGACGCCCAACGGTTCGATTGTTGGGACATCCTAATTCTTCTGCGTCAACAATCATCGAAAGCCGTTTAAGTTTTTCAAGAATTTCTCGATTTCTATGCAATCTCCGCTCTTGATGTTTCTGGCAAAACTCAAGAATCTCAGGAGTTTTTTTTACTCCATATCCTAATAAATGAACGGAAAAGTTCTTATGCTGTGTTGAAAATTCAACCCCAACATAGAGCTTGACCCCCAATTTTGTACTTTTTTGAAAAATATCCTCTGAATAGGCATCGAGCGTGTCGTGATCTGTAATGGAAATAGCGCTCAATGCTTTTTCTTTTGCATGCTCCAAGAGTTCTACCGGAGTCAATGTCCCATCTG
The DNA here is from genome assembly GCA_030064985.1 of Simkaniaceae bacterium. Classification (GTDB taxonomy): domain Bacteria; phylum Chlamydiota; class Chlamydiia; order Chlamydiales; family Simkaniaceae; genus Neptunichlamydia. The sequence continues at coordinate 6,608 of JASJDV010000004.1, forward strand.
AACATGTGGAGTGGCAATGAAGATCTGCTTTATACATTTTTACCTAGTTGATAAGGGATTTTACGCACTTCTATTTCAAGCTCTTTCCCTGTTTTTTCTCGGACTTTTTCTTCAACGTAAGTCGCTAAGTCTAGAACATCTTGAGCCGTTGCATCGCCTCGATTTACGATAAAATTTCCGTGAAGGGTCGAGACTTCAGCTCCCCCTATCCGTTTTCCTTTAAGGCCACAGATTTCAATCAATGCCCCCACGCTCTTACCGTCAAGGTTTCGAAAAATACATCCTGCAGTCTTTTCTCCATAGGGTTGCGTAGCCATCCGGTATTCAATAATTTTGCGTTGTTTTTCGCGAGCTTCTTCTTTTTTTTCTAGCTCAAACCTTCCGGAAACAATGATCATTTTCTGCTCATGAAAAGATGAAGTCCGATACGCAAAAAAAAGCTCATCTTTTATTTTTTCAACGTAATTTCCAGCTTCATCAATGTAGCCAACAGCAGTCAAATGATCACAAGTCTCCACCCCACTTGCTCCAGCGTTCATATAAATCGCTCCACCCACCGAACCAGGAATTCCTGAGGCAAACTCCAGCCCTCCCCATCCCATCCGAGCCATTTTTACTCCAATAAGAGAAAAAGAGGTTCCCGCTCCGACATGCAGCTTCCCCCGATCAAATTCAATAAAATCGATTTTGTTCAAGATCACTAGACCATCAAACCCTCGATCATCAAAAAGGGAATTAGATCCTTTTCCCAGAATCCAAAAGGGAATGTTTTCTTTGGAAACATATTTCCGAATTTCGCCCATTTCTTCAATAGTGCGAATAGAGACAAACTGACGCGCCTTTCCACCAATCCCAAGGGTCGAAAAATCTTTTAGGGATTTGAAGTATTCAATACGGGTGTTGATAGACATGGGGCTTTCTCTGACTGAAAAATCGCATCCAAAACTGCATTAACAAATGTTCCTCCTTCAGGCGTTCCAAACTTTCGACTGAGTCTAACAGCTTCTGAAATTGCCACTTTGGGAGGGACCTCTCCTTCAAATTTTAGTTCAAAGAGTCCTAGGCGCAAAATATTTCGCTCCACATGGGAGATCCTCTTGAAATCATAGTCTTTTGAAAATTTAGAAATCAAGGAATCGATCTCATCCATCCGCAGAAAAATGCTGTCAATCTTTGCCGCTGCTTGGTGTAAAACCTTTCGTGTGACAACAAGCTGATCCAACATCGAAGACAAAACCTTTGCATCGGATGGTTCATTCAGATCTCTACTATAGAGCAGCTGAAAAACAGTTTCGCGGAACTTTTTTTGAGAAATAGCCATAGCAGAATCACTATACCAAAAGCCCGACTCTCAGGAAAGATTATTTTTCGCAAGAATCTACTTTTAAGAATGCAGTAATAAATTTTTTGTTTACAAATCGAAAGCTCCAGTCTAACGTAGAGAGGATATGATGGGATATCAAATAGAGCTACGACTAGCAGCACACATCTTGTTAGCAGCATTTCTCGGTGCTCTCATCGGTCTCGAGAGGGAAAGGCACGTGGGGCTTGCTGGAATTCGAACCCATGCTGCTGTTGCTATTGGGTCTTGTCTTTTCGGGTTTATTTCAATGAATATTGCCCCTCCAAGCTTTTTTATTACCGTGACTAGCGCTGCTGACCCCTCCCGAGTTGCAGCTCAGATCGTTAGCGGTATTGGTTTTTTAGGAGCCGGAGTTATTTTGCGCGATAAAGGGCGCATTCGGGGTCTAACAACAGCTGCAACAGTTTGGGCAACGGCCTCTGTCGGTCTTGCAGTTGCCAATAAACTTTATATCCTTGCTTTCAGTACAACACTCATCATTTTAGCGCTTCTTGGTCTTTACAAAGTTCCAGGTTTTATGAAATGGAAACAAAAGACGCGGAAAAAAATTTACGATGACGATTAATGAATCCGTTTAATATTAAAATATTTATTATATTTTATTTCCAACGCACAAAAAATGATCAAGCTATTCAATTTGACATCTTCTCCTCCCTAAAGAAAGAAGATTCCTGATTTTTCAGGCTGAAACTAGATCTCCCATGTTCAAAGTTCCTGTTTCGCAGAAGTTGCCAAGATATCTCTTGCGCAAGCTAACACGGCCCCTGCCACTTTTCGAAATAGACTCTTAGCCCGTGAATCCTTATGAGGAAAGCGCCTCATATTCTCTACCTCAAGGAAGAGGTGTTACGGCGTGTTTTGAATAGAAAATATCTTTTAGTCGGGGTAGGTTCTTGTAACCATACCTTATTCGATACTTTCAAGAGGTTCCCGCATTTGTTTTTGAGCCCTTTAAATTTTTCAGCAACCAGTACAGCGTAAAAGATCTAAAAGAAAAGCGCTTTTTAGGCGTCCTTAGGTTTTACCAGGTCAGGCTACCTGACGATTGGTACTCAGTAACCCGCGTTTCGAAGAAGTTTTTCTCCTTGCCTAGATCAATGGTTTCACTCATCCAAGGGAAGGGGTTTTTAGAATGATATTGGGGGTTAAGTCCGATCCGCTCTAACCGGCGGTCTGCAATGTATTGGGCATACTCGCGGAACATCGGAGCTGTTAAACCGAGAATTCCTTTGGGAAGGCAATCTTCAGCATAGCGAATCTCAAGTTCAACCGATTCACGAATTTTATCGGTCATATGCTTTTGAAATGCTAAAGTCCAGAGGTCTGGGTTCTCTTCCTTAATTCCGTTGATCAGATCGATTCCAAAATTGAGGTGAATGGTTTCATCGCGCAAGATGTATTGGAACTGCTCACCAATACCGGTCATTTTATTTTGACGGTGCATAGAAAGAATCATCGCAAAACCGCTATAGAAGAAGATTCCTTCCATAATGATGTAAAATCCGATCAAGTTTTCTAGGAACTTTTGCGCTCCTTCTTGGGTTGCTGTGTCGAAGTGATCAGCAAGGATATCTTCTGTCAGCTGCATTTCAAACTTGTCCTTAGCATGAATCGCGTGAATTTCGTTATACATGTTGAAGATTTCGCCTTCATCCAAGTTTAGGGATTCCACCACATAATGGAAGGTATGGGTATGAATCGCTTCCTCAAAAGCTTGACGTAGAAGATACTGACGACACTCTGGGTTTGTCACATATTTATAGATTGCTAAGGTAATATTATTGGCTACAAGACTTTCAGCTGTGCTAAAAAAACCAAGATTTCTCATAATGACTAAACGCTCCGATTCTGAAAGTTTGTTTGACTTCCAGGTTTCAATATCTTTAGCCATGGGAACCTCCGTAGGCATCCAATGATTGGCGCACCCGTTTAGGTAATGTTCCCATGCCCAACTGTACTTAAGAGGCATCAATTGATTGACATCAACAGTTGTGCAGTTGATTAACCTTTTTTCCGCTGCTTGTGCTCTTTTGGTTGGCATATTCATCTTTTTGTCTCCTCATTATTCTTTTTGTTACTGACAACTCTCACAATCTTCTTCGAGATGACAAACCGGTACTGCAGGCTTACTATCTCTGTTGATTTGTATGCGAGCCGATGGGGACTCACTTTTCATCCAGCGCGGCTGAAGGCCGCGCTTGTTGATATCGAGAGTGGACTTCTCAATTTGTGTTGCACCCAATGTGCGGCAGTAGTAGGTCGTTTTAAGCCCTTTACTCCATGCTAAGAGATACATGTTATGGAGCTTTTTCCCACTCGGTTCTGCTAAATAGAGGTTAAGGGATTGAGACTGGTCAATCCATTTTTGACGTCTCGCACCACATTCAATGATCCATTCTGCATCGATTTCAAAGCAAGTCAGGAATTGTTTTTTAACCTCTTCTGGGATGCGGTCAATTTCTAGAATAGAACCATCGAAATATTTAAGATCATCGATCATTTGATCATCCCACAGCTTCATCTTTTTCAGCTTGTCAACAAGGAATGGGTTAGAGAAAGTAAATTCGCCTGAAAGATTCGACTTGGCATACAGGTTTTTATAGTTAGGCTCAATAGAGGGGGTAATTCCTGCAATATTCGCAATAGTTGCGGTCGGAGCAATGGCCATGACATTGCTATGACGCATTCCATGCTTTTGGATAGACTTACGGACCTTAGACCAATCCATTGAGGTAGAGCGATCCATCTCAATTTTTTCGCCTCTTTCTTTTTCTAAAAGTGCGATTGTATCAATAGGGAGGAGACCTCTTTCCCATTTTGAACCTTTATAACTTGGGTAAGGATTCCGTTCTTTGGCAAGTTCACTGGAATAGAGGATTGCGTAATAAGAGATCATTTCCATGCTCTTGTCGGCAAACTCAACTGCTTTGTGACTTGCGTAGCTTAAGCCTAAAATATTCAGAGCATCTTGGAAACCCATGAGCCCCAAGCCAATGGCTCTATGAGCCATATTTGCATTTTTTGTTTCAGGAATGGGATAGAAATTCACATCGATCACGTTATCAAGCATCCGAATGGCGGTGTGGATTGTTTTAGAGAGTCTCTTCTCATCAAGGCCTTTTTCAGTGACATGCTTGGCTAAGTTAATCGATCCAAGGTTGCATACTGCAGTTTCTTCTTTTGCGGTATTGAGAAGAATTTCAGTACAAAGATTAGAGCTATGAACAACCCCTGTGTGGTCTTGAGGCGATCGAATATTCGAAGGATCTTTAAAAGTCATCCAAGGATGACCGGTTTCAAAGAGCATACTCAACATTTTGCGCCACAGCTGCAGGGCTTCGACCCTTTTCCAAAGAATCATTTTTCCTTCATCAGCCATTTTCTCATATTCAACATATCTTTTTTCAAAGGCTTGGCCGTAAAGATCGTGGAGGTCACTCACTTCATTCGGGCTGAAAAGGGTCCAACTTCCATTTTCTTTGATCCGTTTCATAAAGAGGTCAGGGATCCAATTTGCAGTATTCATATCGTGTGTACGACGACGTTCATCTCCAGTATTTTTTCGGAGTTCAATAAAATTTTCGATATCGATGTGCCAGGTTTCTAGATAGGCGCACATGGCTCCTTTTCGTTTACCCCCTTGGTTTACGGCGACAGCCGTATCATTGGCGACTTTAAGAAATGGAATGATTCCTTGGCTTTGCCCATTGGTTCCTTTAATTTTGGCACCCGTTCCACGGACATTAGACCAATCATTTCCAAGCCCTCCCGCCCATTTAGAAAGTTGGGCATCATCGGAAATTGTTTTGAAGATGTGTTCAAGATCATCCATGACGGTCGAAAGGTAACAAGAGCTCAGTTGTGGGTGAGTGGTCCCTGAATTAAAGAGGGTGGGTGTTGCTGATAGATAGTCATGTTTAGAGAGTGTTTCATAAAACTCTAACGTATGCTCTGTTTTGTTCTCTTCATGGATTGCAAGGCCCATTGCAACCCGCATCCAGAAAATTTGCGGAGTTTCTAATCGGCGTTCTTCGTCGTGAATAAAGTAGCGATCATATAGAGTTTGAAGACCTAAATATTGGAATTGATCATCGCGCTCTAGTTTCATTGCCTTGCTAAGAGCATCCAGATCAAATTGAGCGAGTTCGGGAGAAACTCGTCTAATTTCAATGCCATGAGCAATGTATTCTTTAAAGTAGGCTTGATGTTTTTTCTCTAATTGATGATCGAGGTTATCGACTCCTAAAGTTTCTCTATAAAGAGAATCGAGAAGAAGACGTGCTGAAACCTTTGCAAAAATTGGATCTTTTTCAATCTTTGCTTTTGTTGCCATGATGAGGGCTTGGTCTACTTCTTCTTCTTTAATCCCTTCGTAAAAGTTGGTAAGAGCGCCTTCTAAAAGCTCTTCTGGAGAGGCAATTTTCTCAAAGCCGCGACAGGCGTGGTCTAATCGATCAAGGAGATGAGATTCAGTAATGGTATTTTTTTCACCCTTGGCATTTTCAATTTCAAACGTCCGTTCCCCCTCTTTTGCTTTGCGTCTTTTCTTGGTAGTGGGTTGAACGGTTGCAGCAGTTTGTTCTCCTTTTTCTGCCCGATAGAGGATGTAGTCTTTTGCAGCTTGAAAATAACCGGCGCGCATCAAAGATTCTTCGATCAAGTTTTGAATATGGTAGAGGTGGAGATCTTCACTCTTAGAAAGGTAAGTGGCATCGCTAACGACTTGTTGAGAAAGGGTATTAACGATCGAAATGATTTCATCAGAAGTCGCACCTTTAACCTGGTTCACACGCCTAAAGATCCTTTCTATTGAAGCAGCAATTTTGATCGGATTAAAGCGAACAGGGGTCTGACTATCTTTTCGTATAACCTTAATGTTGCTAGGGTCGTCCTCACGCATTTCTTTATGGTGATCTCTATAGATAATATAGTCACGAGCCACATCATGGTGACCACTTTTCATCAGAGTGACTTCGACTAAATCTTGGATTCCCTCAACAGTTAAGGACACATTTTTTGAAGCCAGTTCAAAGAGTTGTTCCACCACTTGATGAGTGATCTCATCAGCAATTTTTGTAAATTCGTCTGGTAAGGGAGTTTTTTTTTCCAATTTTTTCGTGTCTTTAAAAGCAGCTTCAATTGCTTTAGAAATGCGCTCTTTTCGAAAAGGAACAATTGTTCCTTTTCTTTTCATCACAGTGAAAGTATTTTCGCTCGCTGCAATGGTTCCGCTAAAAATTTCTTTTTTAACGGAGCTTAGTATTTCTTTAGAATGATTCGCCGTTTTAGACTCTGATTTCACCATACTCATGCCTCGTTCATATGCTAAATTCTTAAATGATTTAGACTTTCTATCTATTAACTTCTTCTACTATATCTGGTATTTGATTCCCCATTTCACCCACTATATATTGTAGACAGAATTCTAAAGTCTACAAAAAAGTTCGCAAAAAAGCAAAAAAAATTTCAGAAAATTTTCATCACTAAGAAAATGAACCGATTAAGAAACATTTTTGTTAGAACTTTGTTTAAGGCCTAACCGTAAGATAATGAATTTTTCCCCAAAAACTTTTTGTTTTGCTATCATCTGAAGTTATGAAACAATCTTATTTTCTGCCAAACGTTATCACTGGTTTTGGTCTTTCATGTGGACTCTTTGTTATTTTTAAAGTGAACATGTCGGAGCCGGGAATAGGAGCCTATGAACTTCTGTATTCTTCAGGTCTGCTCCTTCTACTTGCCGCATTTGCTGATCTATTAGATGGAGCTGTTGCACGAGTGATTCGAGCTGAAAGTGAATTCGGTTCTATGTTTGATTCTTTGGCTGACGCTGTTTCTTTCGGAGTCGCACCCTCTGTCCTTTTTTTGAAAAGTTTAGCTCTCCAACCTGCAACAGGCCTTTCTTTTTTTGCTGTTGCAGGAGCCATGCTTTATACGATTAGTGGGGTTCTCAGACTCGTTCGTTTTACTGTCCGTGCGCATGAAGTTAAAGCAAATAAAGAAGCCCTAAACTCCTATAAAAAGAACTTTACCGGCCTTCCTATTCCAGCAGCTGCTGCTGGAGCGATTTCTGTGAATCTTTTTCTTCACTCTGTTTTTTCCAACGATTGGATTCCGATGCCTTATCAGCTCAAAGCAATTGTTTTGATCTGTTTCATGATTTTGCTTGGCTACTTGATGATCAGTAAATGGAAGTTTCCCTCTCTTAAGACACTTCACTTTAGAGTCCCTTCTTTCCATTTGATTCTTGTCACCGTCCTTCTAGCTATTTTTATTCTTTACGGAATTTTTTACTATCTGCCCCTTGTTCTTCTTGTCTGTTCCTTAGGATATATTTTCCTTGGATGCGTTCTTACAACAATTCGTCTCATTGCAGGAAAAAAATCTAAGACTCTTGTTGATTTTGAAATCGATGATGATAAAAATTAGGAGTTAACACATTAAGATGAAAGTTGTCTCGAGCAAAAGTGTGTCCATTTTAAGTTCACTTCCTGCCCTTCTATTTTTAATGCTTCCCGCTTTTTTCAATCATTTAGGTGAAGAGCCTTGGAAGACTCTTTTTATTCGTAGTGGCTATTGCAGTTTGGGGCTTTTATTTTTTTGTTTGATCTTATCCCCAATCAAAACCGTCTTTCCCCAATTGCAAATCGTTAAGGATTTGAATCGGTACAAAAAAGAAATAGGGGTTGCTGCATTCATCTATGCCTTTGCCCATTTGAGCTTTTATATGGCTGATGCCATCCTTAGAAAAGGGCAATTGATCATTGCGAAGTTTTTTCGTCCCGTTATTTTTCCTGGACTCTTAGCGTTTTTGATCCTCTTGGCATTAACGCTAACAAGTAATCGCTGGAGTGTTGAGAAACTGACCTATAAAAAATGGAAAGGACTCCATCGGTTAGTCTACATTGCTGAGGTATGTGTTTTTATTCATGTCGTGCAGCAATCAGTGACTTGGGCTTTGGTAACTTTTATTCCGCTAGCAACGATGCAGATTCTTAGAATTCAAAGCAATCGTAAGAAACTTCATCCATTTTAGGGGCCTTTTTTCAGAAGGAAAGTAGCTAGAGATCCTACAGACCAAAAAAGAGGCGATTGTTACATCCTACTTGAGTGAAAGCCAAAGGATGAAGAAGTGAAATAAAAATTTTAATTCGAGATAGGTTTATGTACTATTTAGTAGCAGTCATTCCGACAGCTTTAGCCATTCTTTTTTATCTTAAATGGCAAAAAGCTTGCAGGGAAATCATTGATGTAAAAGCTCGCGTAGGGGAGCGGGCTCGTGCCAATGAAGAAAAACTTGCTTTACTTGACGTGAATCAAGAAAAGCTTTCCCAAGCCTTTAGAGCACTTTCTAGTGAAGCTCTAGAAAAGAGTAACGCTTCCTTCTTGCAACTTGCTGAAGAAACCCTTGGAAAATTTCAGGAAAAAGCTAAAGGGGATCTTGAAAAGCGACAAGAATCGATTGAACATGTCTTAAAGCCGGTGCAAGAATCACTGAATAAACTAGATAAAGGGATGCAAGCACTTGAAAAAGAAAGGAAAGGAGACCAAGAATCTCTTAAAACCCAGCTTAGAATCATAACAGAAACTGAAAAAGAGCTGCGCTCGGAAACAGCGACACTTGTCAAAGCGCTTCGCCGTCCCATTGTTCGAGGGCGTTGGGGAGAAATGCAGCTGCGACGTGTCGTAGAATTGGCAGGGATGGTCAATTGCTGTGATTTTTATGAGCAGAAGAAAGGGGAAGGCGGACAAATGCGCCCCGATATGGTGATTCGTCTTCCTGGAGATAAACAGGTGATTATCGATGCAAAAACTCCTTGCGAGGCCTACCTAGAAGCCATTGAAACCGATGATCAGGAAATCAAAGAAGAGATGATGAAACACCATGCGCGCCAATTAAGACAGCATGTAATGACACTTGGAAAAAAAGCCTACTGGCAAAGCTTTCAGCCTACTCCAGAGTTTGTTGTCCTCTTTATTCCTTCGGATAACTTTTTCAATTCTGCCTTAGAGATTGATCCAACTTTAATCGAAGTTGGAGTGGAACAAGGCGTGATTATTGCAACCCCTACAACGTTAATTGGGCTGCTCAAAGCCATAGCCTACGGTTGGAAACAAGAAAAACTTTCTCTCCATGCAGCACAAGTCAGCAAGTTAGGTCATGAGCTTTATAAGCGTATCACCGATATGGGAGAACATTGGAGCAAGGTGGGACGTTCTTTAAAAAGTTCAGTCGATGCCTACAATAAAGCTGTAGGTTCTCTAGAATCTCGTGTTTTGGTTTCTGCAAGAAAGTTCCAAGAGATGGGAGCAGCAGCGCGGCATTTAGAGCTTGAGACCTTAGAAGGGATCGATAGAGTGCCAAGAGATATTCAAGCCGATGACATGAAAATAGCTCTTGATCCTTAGGAAAAATAGCATAAGTTATGGTCGGGATAGGTTTATGGACACTGCTTCCGATTTTAAGAAACCAAATTCTCTCAAGGATATCTCGCCAAGATCGCCCCAATTTTACATCAACTTAGCTGCAGGATGGAGTTTAGGATCCTTAACTATACAATACAAATTTCGGAGTAGATCTTCAAAGTAAAAGGCTATTTTTGAGCAGTTTTTTCAGAAATGGGATTCGTCTCAAACTTGCGTTGGATTGACGTTTTAGAAGAAATTAACTGAGAGATTCCCCAATTTGATCCGAAGCTAATCATAAAGGCTGGCAGAAGAGGTTCAACTGCAAGAGGAAGATGAGCATTAACCATCGGCCAAAGAGCTGATGTGATGCCACCCGAAAGCATTCCAACCCAAGCACCCATGAGGCTTAGCTTTTTCCCGTATAGAGTATAAAGAAGAAGAGGGCCAAACGCAGCACCAAGGCCAGACCAAGCATAAAGAACAAGTTGGAAGATCGAAGTAGGGCGCATTGAAGCAATGCCTAAAGCTATCAGGGCAACACCCATGATGCTTAAGCGAGAAATCAAAAGGAGTTTTTTTTCTGAAGCATGCATAGGGAAAAACTTCCTGTAGAAATCTTCAGAAAGAATTGAAGAGATCACAAGCATTTGTGAGCTCATTACATTAATAATTGCAGCGATGATGGCGCAAAGGATAAAGCTGATAATAAAAGGACTAAAGCTAAAGGCTTGTTTGACCATCTCAATAAAAACCATCTCAGGATTTCCAATCCCAGTGGTAAAAAAGGAAATGGCGACGAGTCCGACAAAAGTGGCAGCAACTAAAGAAAGAACCATCCATGACATTCCCACCCTTTTTGACTGTTTGATTTTTTCCGCTTCCCGAATTCCCATGAACTTTGTTAAGATATGGGGTTGTCCAAAATAACCCAATCCCCACCCAAGTGACATCGAAAGGATTTGAAAAAAAGTGGGCCCTTTCAAAGAGGGAAGTAGAGAGGGCATTTTCAATAAAGTCGCTTCCACAGCGGTAAAACCTCCAATTTTAGGAAGGATGAAAATGGGAACCGTAATGATGACACCAAGGAGAAATAGCCCTTGAAAAAGATCAAGCCAAGCAAGAGTGACATAACCTCCAATAAGAACATAAGTGATAACTACTGCGATTCCAAATACAATTCCCAATGGGTAACTCATTCCAAAAAGGCTTTCTGCTAAGTGGCCCAATCCCACGAGGCCTGCTGCAATATAGATCGAATAGAAGAGGAGACAAATGGCTGCAGAAAAAAGTCGAATTAAGCCAGAGCCATCTCCTAATTTAGACTCAAAAAAACTTGAGAGGGTAAGGTTTCGATTTTTTTCTGTCAAAATGCGAAGCTTAGGAGCAATCCATTGCCAATTCAGAAACATGCAAAGAGTGAGGCCAATGGCAACCCAAGCGTTAAAAAGCCCTCCAATGAAGATAATGGCTGGGTAACCCATGAAAAGCCAATTACCCATGTCACTAGCATGTGCTGCAAGGGCTGTTAGCCAATAATTAAGAGAACGGTTTCCAATCAAGAAGTTGGCATGGCTTGTCTGTTTCCGATATGAAAGAATTCCAACACCCAGTGCCAATAAAAAATAAAAACCAATCGCTGATAACTGTATCATACCTAAGGAGGTTAATCGAATGTTTCTAAACTTTCAACCTTGTTGGAACTAGATACAAGAATGGCAATCATCAAGTAAACTATACTCAAAACACCCTTGAGTAATAAACGGATAAGAAACAAAAACAAGTTGATCAGGTTGAAGTAAGTGGCTCAATTGGCAAGCGCTTTCCAAGCGCCTGACAGGAATCTACAAAAGAAGAAGAGAAAAAGCAAAACCGTATTATAGGTCTATTTCTTGCGGACATGAAAGTAGAAAATGCAATTGAAAAGTTCGAAGGAAAGTTTGAAGACATTGAAGATCGACTCTTGAAATTAGAACCAAAGAAATAAACGTCTATTAAGCTTTGCTCCTAAGAAAAATCTCTGATGGAAAAAATTTATCGAATCGAATATCTTAGTGAGATAACCTAAGGAGAAATCATGACTGATATCGCGACATTAGAGGATAATAATTTTGAGGAAGTCATCAAGTCTGGTGTGACTCTTGTCGATTTTTTTGCTAAGTGGTGTGGTCCTTGTCGGACAATCACTCCAGTTCTTGAAGAAGTTGCTAAAGATCTATCAGGAAAAGTGCAATTTAGAAAGCTCGATATTGAGAAGAGTCATCTAACTGCTAAAGCCTATCATGTGACCTCTGTTCCTACTTTGATACTTTATAAAGATGGGGAAGAAGTCAACCGTTTAGTGGGGCTAAGTGATGCAGCTGCTATTAAAGATTTTGCAACTTCAGCTTAAAGACCAATGGGAAGACTCATCATACTTATTGGCGTTTGCTTGATAATTATCGGAACGCTTATTACTCTCAACATCCCCTTGAATTGGATCGGCCATCTTCCAGGGGATGTTTCAATCAAATGGGGAGATATGAAAATCTATATTCCTATTACAACCTCAATTATTTTCAGTTTTGTTTTATCGATTCTGCTCTTTATGTTTTCAAAGAGGTAAAATGACTCTGTCTTAGAACTTCGTAAAGGGCAATCGCCGCCGCATTGGACAAGTTCAAGCAACGGCTTCCTCTTTGCATCGGAAGAGTTAAAAATTTTTCAGGCCAACGATTCACAAATTGATCTGGTAGCCCTGCAGATTCAGAACCAAAAATGAGAACAACACCATTTTCAAATGAAGCCTGTGTATAAATAGCGGTTGCTTGACTTGAGAAAAAGTAAAAAGGACGCGTTTCCTTTTCTAAATGCCCCATCAAATCATCTATCAAAGTGATCTTTACTCCTTCCCAATAATCAAGTCCCGCACGCTTTAAGCTTTTATCATCTGTTTTGAAACCTAAGGGGCGAACGAGAACGAGATTGGATCCTGTTGCATGACAAGTCCGCACGATGTTGCCCGTATTTTGAGGAATTTGTGGCTGGTATAAAATGATTGTATTCATGCAAAACATGATATATAGACGGTCAAATTGACCTCAAATAAAAATCATAAGAAGTTTTATTGTTTATGTTAAAAATATTTATGGGACACTGATTATGAAGAGAAAAGCAACAATTTCTTTCTTAATTTTATGGTATGTACCTGTGGCATGCGTTCAGTGGATCGCTTCAAGAATCACTGTAGGATCAATCAATCCTTGGTACAAAGGTCTAAGTAAAGCGCCTTGGAATCCTCCCACTTGGGTTTTTGGGCCTACTTGGACTCTTTTGTATCTTATGATGACACTAGCTGTTTGGATTGTTTTTCTAACTAAGCCTAAGACCAGTAAACATAAGCTGTCCTACGTGTTATTTTTTATGCAGCTTCTACTTAATGGGGCTTGGTCTTTTCTTTTTTTTGGGATACATTCACCAGGTTGGGCCCTGATAGATTTAACCTTACTTATTGTTTTAATTTCATTGACTTTCATAGTTTTTTATAGAATTCGTCCTTTAGCAGGATGGTTACTCATTCCTTATTTGATGTGGAGTCTGTACGCTCTGACCCTAAATGCGGCCATTTGGTGGTTGAATTAGATGCTAAAGGACGCACTTTCCGTGCTTTGTATAAAAAGTGTACCAAAAACTTTTTACAAAGAGCGCCGTGGTATCCTAATCATTTTCATGCTATGATCGTGTTATGGAAAATAAAAAAAAGATTTTAATTACAGGCATTGCTGGTTTTATAGGCTTCCATTTAGCTTTTTTTTTAAGTAAAAAAGGAGATGATGTGATCGGGTGTGATAATTTCAATGATTATTATACGCCCGAATTAAAAAAATCTCGCGCTGATAAATTAAAAGAATTGGGCGTCGAAGTGATTCCGCTTGCTATTCAAGAGATTCAAAAAATCGCCTCCCTTCTTGAGGAAAAAGGAATCACTCATATTGTTCATTTGGCAGCACAAGCAGGAGTCCGTTATTCCATTACCCATCCGATGCCTTATATTGATTCTAATTTAACGGGTTTCCTTGCTATTTTAGAGTTAGCGCGCTCTATGCAAGCAAAGCTTATCTTTGCCTCTTCCTCATCTGTTTATGGCCTCAATACAAAGATTCCTTTTGCAGAAACCGACCCAACTGATTCCCCGGTTAGCCTTTATGCGGCAACAAAAAAATCGGGAGAGCTCCTTGCTAAAAGTTACCACCACCTATACCAGATCCCCATGACGGGACTTCGTTTCTTCACAGTCTACGGCCCATGGGGACGTCCCGATATGGCCTACTTTTCTTTCTCTGAAAAAATTCTTAATGGAAAGCCTATTCCTGTTTTTAATCACGGAAAAATGGAACGAGACTTCACCTATATCGACGATATTATCGAGGGTACATTAGCAGCAATCGATCACTGCAAAGGCTTTGAAATCTATAATCTTGGAAACCATCAACCAGAACCCTTAATGAATCTGATCACTCTGCTTGAATCAGCTCTTGGGAAAAAAGCAATGATTGATTATAAGCCGATGCAAGCAGGAGATATGACAACCACCTATGCTGACATTTCAAAAGCCCAAAAAGATCTTGAGTTTACACCCAAGACCTCTCTCGCATCAGGCATTGATCAATTTACCGATTGGTTCCTCGAATACCACAGAGCACTTCCTTCAATCCTAAGGTCTCATGTACCAAAGTGAATCATTGATTTTCTTTACACAGCTCTTTTTAAGCAATCTACGCTAAAGCAAGCTTGCTATTCTCTTTGCAGGAAAAAGAAAGAGGCGACCCTTAGAAAAAGGCCCTTGGAAGAGGGAAAGAACTGGGGCGTCGCTTTACTTAAGTAACAAGCCATGTTCCTGTAAAACGGGCTTTAGGATTATCAACCACGCGAATAACAGAATTAGTGCTGTCTACAGTTGTTAGCATGACAGAATTTTGCAATAATAGGAAAGAAAAGCCCTTTTTTGTCTCTTCCCAGAGAAAAAACCACAAAAAATTGTGTTTTTCTCTGGAGAAATCCAGAAAAATATGCTGCAGTTTGGAGAAAGAACAAGGAACAAAAAGCTGAAAGAGCGAAGCAGTTTCTAACGACGGAAAAATTCAATCTTAGAATCGATATAGCATTCAAAAAAATCTTTGGAACAGAAAAAAAAAGACCAGGCCATTGGTGCAGCCTTACCCAATCCCTACAACCAAAAAAATTTTATCTAAACCTTGATTTTACCCTCGATTGCACTGGAGAACGGCATAATTGTGGAGTGGATACGCACTACTTTCATAGAAAACTAGGACTTTTGACAGCGCGTTTCGGTAATTTTAAAGTACGCATAAAGGGCCATATCATATTTTTGATCAGCAAGGGATTCAACCATTATTTTATGAAAATTGCTATTCTCTTTCTTCGGGAGGCGACCCGCTAAACGCTCTTCCATAAATTGAAGGACACTCTGGACATCTTCTTTATGCAGAAGAAACGCACTATCTGTGCGGAAGTCATCATCTGCAGAACACTTCACTAAACGCCCTAAAGATGTTACAGCATCGCCCAAAGCTTCATTTGCATTTTTTTCATTTTTTAGAGAAGAAATAAATTCCTGAGCTAACGCTGCAAGCTCTGGGTTCCCCCCTTTTTCATAAACATGGAGTTTCTCGATTGATGAAGCGTGCACTTTTGCTAAATGATCGGACTCTAAAATATATACTTGATCTTCTAAAATCAAGAAGATTTCTTTTGTAAACGTGCAAAGTTCTTGAGCTTTTTCTTCCTTCTCATTCGCAAATGAAAAGAGACTGACCGCTAAAAAAATCAGTAACCATTTCTTCATGCTTATCCTCGCTTTCCCCAATTATACGAAAAGTTCGATTAGCAGCGCAAGTAGGGGTAAATTTTTTATTCATATTCAGCCTTTAAAAGAGGTGCTAAACGGCAAAGTATTCACTCCGAACCTTTTTTGGGAATCCTGCTGATGAACCAATGAGTTACAAAGGGGCGTCTCACGTTGTTTTTTTCTAGCCCAAGACCGCAAGAGTTGGGAAAACAGAGCGCAAACTCAAAAAGGCAAAATTTCCTGCATTGTCGGAAAAAACGCTTGTCTGCAAAGCGCTTGAGGTATGGCTGTTCTCCCAGAAACGGAATTTTTGACATTTTTTTCTCCTTAAAGGAAGAGGATTCTTGATTTTTCAGGCTGAAACAGCTCGCCCATGTTCAGAGGTTCCTACTTCTTAGAGGTTGCCAATGCATCTTTTTTGCAAGCTAACACGGCATGCCCTGCCGCTAGAATATTTTTTGCAGCGTTAATGTCTGCATTTTCTGTATGCCCACAACTAATGCAACTTCGAAGAACATTTTTTTAAACTCTTTATTGCTTAAGTCACCTCTGAAGAAGCATCCAATGGACTGGCTTTGATGATCTTCTTACGTGTGATATACGTCCACTCGGCCCTGCCAGAAATTGTTCTTAACGCTGCTCGAGCCGCCAAAAGCAGCCTCCTTTAAAAAACTCCGACATTCTTGATGCACCCGATTAGCTAAATCTTGAACATCAGAATTATCCGGGAATGTATTTTTTAATTCTCTGATCGTTTTATTGACTTCAATGGATGCTTGGCCAAAACTTTCAACCTTCATTTGTTCACTCCTTCTGAATTACCTTCTTGGGTTCGTTTGGTGCATCTCACCATATGACAAAAGCTATTTATTATTAATAGGTAAATATTATTTTAATTGAAACAAGTGGACAAACTCTAGAACAATCACAAAGAGGGCACAGAGAGTAAGAAAGGATAAAACTCCTTTATTTTCGAGCCAATTGAGATCTGCCTTAAGCTTCCAGGTATATTTTCCTATCCAAAGAAGACCGATAGGAAGGAGGCCATTTAGAAAAGCTTCTCCGAATCCCCCTGCAACACCCAAAGCTGCGATAAAAATCCCAGGATTAAGCATCGCTAGAATAAGAGGCGGAACAAAGGTCAAAAGGGTTAAGCCCACTCGACTAAGTCCTTTTCTTTCTTCAACGTTAAACCCATCTCCAAGAAAATCGACCATCGAGAAAGCCACACCAAGTGTTGAGGTCACAATTGCAAAAAAAGCAAAAAAACGCCCCACCATCACAAACATTGGATTTCCCGTCACAGCCCTAAAAGCTGCCGTAATCGGTGTTCCTTCTTCAAAAATCTTTGACAAAACCTCTTGGGGAACAGCTCCAATCACAAGCCATTGCCAAACGATGTACACAATAAGAGGTAGAAAAGATCCCCAAAAAACTGCAAAACGCAGAGATTTTTTATCTCGCTCTAAATAGGTGCAAAGAGAAGGGATGACATTGTGAAATCCAAAAGCACTAAAAAGGACAGGCATTGCCATTATCATTGCTGGCCATTTTGCGAATTTGAGACGGACACTCTCCACTTCCTCTCCCCCACTACCAATCAAGATAAACCAGGATGCGATCATTGCAATACTTATGATGATGTTCACCCGATCAATCGATTTCGGACCCATCGCAACAATTCCTCCAAATACAAAACCAAAAAGGATAAACATCTTCCAGCCGGTGACATGCAAACCGATCATAGAAAAAGCATCCGCAAGAAGAGGAGCTCCTGCTGCAAAATAGGCAACCATTAAACAGTAGTAGAGAAAAATAAACATTCCCCCTGAGATTAGTCGTCCTTCTCTCCCAAAAAAACGTCCAGCAATAGAAAGGACATTACTTCCATCTGGCATCCATAGAGTCACTTCCAAAAAAAGAAGTCCTGTACAATACATAAAAAACCAAACAATTGTTGTGACTACAATCCCCGGAAAGAGACCTGAAACTCCTGTAACAAGAGGAATGCCAAGCATTCCGGCCCCAATCATTGTTCCAGCGATTAAAAATGTTCCGCTGATCACACGCATTGACCGGGCTTTTTTCGTCATGATTTCTCTCCTACGTTAAAACTGATAATAAGCAAATAGAATTGATTGCCATTAATGACAATGATGGTAGGGAAGATTGTGAGGGAATAAATAAAATTTCATAGTGACATTATGATAGGGAAGGTTACAGAGTGTGTCAACATGAAAATTTCAATTAAAGCTATCCCTTAAGTGCCCGACAAATGAAATGGTTAGCTTGTTGACATCCTCTCCTCCCTAAAAGAAAAAGATTCTTGATTTTTCAGGCTGAAACTAGATCACCCATGTTCAGAGGTTCCTGCTTCCTAGAGATTGCTAATGCATCCTCGAGCGCAGGCCAACATGGCACGCCCTGCCGCTAGAATATTTTTTGCAGCCTTAATGTCTGCATTTTCTGTATACCCACAACGAATACAACAGAACTTCGACTGCTTTTTCTTGTCACGATTTTTTTCGTCGATAGATCCACAAAAGAGGCATTTTTGAGAGCTGTAGGAGGGATTCACTTCTACGTATACTCCTCCTAGCCACTCAAACTTGCATTTACGCTGCCTTTTACACTTCAGACCATCCTTGATCTGGGATAGCCCTATTAAGACCTGATTTTGCCCGAACATTCTTTCCTAAATTTTCTGTTGTCCCATGGGAAGACTTACTCCTATTATTAATTTTCAAAGCTTCGACTGCAATGATCGCGTGGTTTTTACTAAGATTTGTTGAAAGCTTATGTTGAAAATCCTACTGTGGATTTTCTACACTTTTCTTTGTTTGTTTTTTCCAGTTTTCTGAAAACTTTTTCTTTTTAGCTAGGCATCTTTGAGACTTAGCGCGTCCACTTTGTAGTTTCTTAAAAAGCATTTACCAGATCAAAACCTATCATAGCACCATCTGCTAGATGGGCTTGTTGATTTACTTCTCGCTCCACTTGCATGCTGATGTACTATTTTGCCTGCACTTCTTGTAACTGTGGCATTTTTGATCGTTCCTTCTTTGGACTGGCTCTTAATAGAAACCTATCCATCCTAAGTAATGCCCAGAGTATTCGTGCCTTTTCTGCCACTGCACATCACTGGGTTTTACTCTAAATTTGCATGCTTTTCTAATAATCACATGTAAAATGTGCTCTTGGCCTATGAATACTTCAAATCATATTTTCTATGGAGGAAATATATTGAGAGTCAAAAAACTTCAACATAAAAGGTTTACGTTTTTCATAAATTCTCCTCTTTGGCATTATCTAAAAAATGAGAACACTCGTCTATATTCATGACCAATTTGTCGATGGAACAAAAGCCCATATATCCGCCCTTGATTTGAGTGTGCTCCGCGGTTTTGGTGTCATGGACTATCTTCGCACGTATGGAGGAAGGCCTTTTCGATTAAAAGAGCACCTCGAGCGGTTTATTTTTTCTGCAGAAGAAGTCGGGTTAAAGGTTCCGAAAAGCATCAAAGACATGGAAGCAATTGTTGAAGCACTGCTTCGCAAAGCTTCTTTTGAAGAAACAAGCGTTAAACTGATGCTAACTGGAGGGGTATCTGAAGATCAGCTAATGCCAGAAGGGGCGCCTGTATTTTTTGCAGTTGCTTACCCTTTTAAACCTTTTCCAAAGGTTTATTTTAAAGAAGGAATCAAAATGACGACAGCATGTTATCAAAGATCTTTTCCCAAGGCGAAAACCATTCAATACCTTCCAGCGATTGTAGCATTGAAACAGAGCGCAAAAAAAGGAGCTGTCGATGTTCTTTTTCACAATGAACAAGGGTTCTTGTTAGAAACGGGAACAGCGAATTTTTTCGCGCTCAAAGAGGGAGAATTTATCACTCCTAAAGAGGGCATTTTAGAAGGGATCACACGGAAAGTTATTTTAGAACTTGAAGCTGTCAAGCAAAGACCGATCCACAAATCAGAAATCAAAAGTTTTGATGGCCTCTTCCTAGCTTCGAGTAACAAAGAAATCATGCCTGTCATTCAAATCGACAATCACATCATTAACAACTCCGTTATCCCACTAAGGATTCAAGACCTAATGAAGCGGTTTAAGCATCATACGAAGCCCGCTGCATTATTTTCTTAAAAAATTCATTGCACATTATCTAAAAAATTTTTTATTGAAACAATCAGAACGTAAAAATTTTTGGAGGTTTCGACCAAATGGTACTAAACAACACAATGAAGAAAATGGAAGCAATGCTTATAGATCTTACAATAGATCTTAGGAAGGCTGCTGAAAAGGGAAATAAAGCTGCGTCTCAACGAGTAAGAACAGGGACGATCAAATTTGCAAAGCTGGCAAAGCAGTATCGCAAAGAATCAATTGCAGTGGGTAAAAAGGGCGAAAAAAAGCGAAAAGCCAAAAAAACAACGCGCAAGAAAAAAGTAGCCAAGAAAAAGGCAACGCGAAAAAAAGCGCCTGTGCGTAAGAAAAAAGCCGTCAAAAGACGAAAGGCGCGTTGACTCTTCCTCCGTTTCACGCTATGATTCCTTTTGCGCAAAACAAGAGGAGTCATGAAGTTTCAAACTGTTCTACGAAGAGGACTTAGCCTCGATGCCTTTCAAAAGACCCTTAATCGTCTGCCTGTGCCAGCTGAAATGGTTGGAACAGTTGTTGGCGATTTAAATACGATTCCTTCCCTTGACAAATAGCTTTTTCTCACGTATCAAATAGCTAGAATAATGCGATCAAAATAAGCCCTTTAACACGAGATAGGTTCATGGGAACATTTTTTCAAGCATATACTCAAGCTGACTTCTTTGGAAAACTGATTTTTTTTGCGCTCTTTCTCCTTTCATGTGGCTCATGGGGTTTTCTTATCCAAAAGTTCTTAATGATTAAAAAAGTATGTGCTTCAGCCAAACGGTTTCAAAAATTAGCGGTTCTTCACAAACAAGAACTGTTAAAACTCACATCAAAATCTGAAAATCCTTTTAGTGCTTTATATAATGGCCTTAAAAAGCAAGTTTTTATTGTCCTTGATAAGAATCATTACTTCGTCGACCAAAATCAAAACTACTTATCTAAAACAGACATTGATTTTCTCGATTCTCATTTGCATACAACCATTGCAAAACTTAAAGGGGAAATCGAAAAAAACTTTTTTATTCTCTCAACAACCGTTGCTCTGGCGCCCTTTTTAGGACTTCTAGGAACTGTCTGGGGAATTTTACTTTCCTTTGGTGAGCTCCAAGCAGGACACTCCGTCACATCAAACACCGCAATACTTGGAGGATTATCGACAGCCCTTACTACAACCGTTTCAGGGCTTCTTATTGCTATTCCCTCTCTTATTGGAGGCAACTATTTAAAAAGCTTAAGCAAAAACTTCACGATTGACATGATTGACTTTAGTCATTTTCTTTTATCAACTATTGAGCTTCAGTATCGAAAAGTGGATGTTACCCCATGAAACATTCTCTCTCTCTTCTCAATTCTGAAAGTGATACTACTGCGAGCGTTGATCTTACTCCCCTCATAGATATTGTTTTTGTTGTGCTAATTATGTTTATTTTAGTCGCCCCTTTAGTAGAAATGGACCAAATACAACTGGCCCATGCCACTTCTGAAAAGAAAGCTGATAGGACTTCATTTCAAGAAAATAACAAGCTTAAAATTTATGTCTATAAAGATAATACCATTTGGCTCAACGGCGTCCCTCTAAACCTCGACGAGCTGAAAAAAGAACTCTCACAATTTCATCATGTAAACCCAACAATTTCTCCCCAAATCTTTCACGACAAACAAGCATTTTTTGGAACCTATCAATCGGTGAAAAATATAGCAGAAGAAGTCGGATTTGAATCCTTAGAGATCATCCTTCAACCCGGATAAGCCATGCAAAATCGAAGGCTTGCTCTAGTCACAGGATCTGTCGTTGCTATTCACCTCTTTTTTTTATTTTTTGATTTTAAAAATAAAAAGGGTCCTCCTGCTAAGAAATCGATCGTTGTTCATACCTTTGCTCCTCACCCTTCTCCAAAACCAAAGGGAAACGCTCGCAGTGAAACAACTCCAAATGGAAAAAAAGTGCAAAAATCTAACCCTTCTAAAACAATCGAAAAACCTAGATCCCATACACCGTCGAAAAAAAATGAGATTGTAAAAGAGCTTAAAGACTCTCTAAAAAAAATCGCACCCCCCACCTCTCCGGAGCAAGAAAGTCCACTCACCTTTCCGAAAAACATTCCATCTTTGCAAGTCGATCAAACTAAAGAATGCGAAACCTCAGACTATTTTGCTTTTTTAGCGCAAACGTTGAAAGAAAAGCTTGAACTTCCAGAGTATGGCGGTGTAAAATTGGAACTAACAGTCCACAGCACTGGGAAAGTCCTAAAAATTAGAGTTCTTCAAGCTGCTTCTGAAAAAAATCGGAGATACTTAGAACTCAACCTTATCCAAGTGATTTTTCCACCTTTTGGCGAGAACTTTAAAAAGGAACAAGACCATACTTTTACACTAACCTTCTCCAATGAAACATAGTATTTCGCATCATAGGCTTTTCGGTTTAGTTTTACTCTTCTCATTTCTTCATGCCGAAGAAAAGGAAATGATCATTCCTCTTTCCACACGCAAATTTCTATCTTCTGTCTATGTTTCCCCTTTTAGTTCTCCCAGTTTTTCTGAAGAGTACTTACAAGCTCTTCGCAGGATTTTAGTCTTTGATATCAATACGAATGGAAGCTGCCATGTCGAAAAAAAAGGGAGGCATGATTGCAAAATCGATGTTGCTATTACTGAGAAAGAGCTTACAGCATTGATTGTTCTAACTCGAGGGAGAATAACAAAAACCCTCGGCCCCTATGTACTCACAGGAAATCTTTCAAAAGACCGCGCCCTCATCCATCAATTTTCGGACGACTTAACATTACTGATGACCGGAACAAGAGGCATTGCCCATTCAAAAATTCTTTTTTCAATGCAGTTTCCAGAAAAAACAGCACGAGGTTATACCTACAAATCTGAAATTTGGGAAATCGATTATGATGGTGAAAACAAAAAGCCGGTGACACGAGAGAATAGCTACTGCATTACTCCTGCATTTTTTCCGACCTTTGGGTCTTTTACAGAAAATAAATTTCTCTATGTGAACTATAAAAATGGTCAGCCAAAAATTTATTTAGGTTCCTTTAAAGACGAGAGAGGCAAGCCCCTTGTTCATTTAAGAGGAAATCAATTACTACCTGCGGTCTCAAACAGGGGAGATATGATCGCTTTTATCTCCGATGCAAGCGGCAGAGCCGACCTTTTCGTACAACTTTTCAGCAAATCCCACGGACTCATGGGAAAACCGATACAAGCCTATTCGTACCCTAAGTCTGTCCAAGCGTCTCCGACATTCCGTCCAGACGGAAAGAAAATTGCCTTTGTATCAGACAAAAATGGAAGTCCACGTATTTTTATTATCGATACCCCCTACCCTGGAAAAGAAACAACCACAAAATCTTTATGTATTACAAAAAAATACCGTCATAATACGTGTCCCTGTTGGTCTCCCGATGGAACAAAATTAGCTTATAGTGCTATGATTGACGGCACTAGGCAAATCATGTTATACGACTTTCTGACAAAAGAAGAGATCCAGTTGACCACTGGGGGGAGTCATAAAGAAAACCCATCGTGGGCACCAAATAGTCTCCATCTTATTTATAATACTGTAGATCCTTCTTCATCAGAATTGTTTATGGTTAATTTAAAACAAAAAGAAATGATACAAATAACAACTGGACCTGGAAAAAAACATTATCCCGCATGGGAACCAACGAGAGGGCCTTTATGAAGAAATTATCTGGGGCATGTGCGCTAGTAGCTACAATCCTATTTACCGGATGCCAGACTCATTCAAACACTGTTTGGGAAGATACAAAAACTATGGGACGTTATCTCCAAAGAAAAGGACAATCTCTTTGGAAGAACAATACCGATTCGCGGATGATTGAATCTGAAGATGAATTTGTCGGGCCCCAAGAGGAAGAGTACGTTCCTCTAAAAGATGAGGATCTTAAAACGGAATTTGCAGACCATAGCATCCCACAACCTAAAGAAGTTCCAGGAGCCCTTGGGAGCAGCATTCCCAGTATCGATCAGTTTATCACACCCACCTCTCATTTAGCCAACCTGTTCCAGACCCTCTATTTCAACACAGATGAGCACACACTCAAAGCAAAAGACGATTACAAAAAGATTGCAGATATGGCTGAATACATGAAGAAAAACTCTAATCTTTACATTTTTGTAGCAGGACATTGCGATGAAAGAGCTTCAGAAGCCTATAATCTTGCTTTGGGAACACGTCGCGCCAACACGATTCGAACTCTTTTCGTTAAACGTGGGGTGAATCCTAACCATATTTATACCATTTCCTTTGGAAAAGAAATGCCTGCGGACCTCGGACATACTGCTGAGGTCTGGGCAAAGAATCGTCGCGTAGAATTTAAGATCTTTGAAAAAAAGGATTCCTAAATGAAAAAATATTGTCTTTCCTTCCTTCCTATAATTTTTCTGACTGGATGTGGCTTGCTAAGCTCCTCAAACGGAGAAAAATATCAAACGGAGCTTAGTCTCCACAAAGTCCGCACAGAAGTAGAAGATATCAAACATGAACTCAATACTTATGAAATTGAGCATCATGTCATTGAGGGAAAATTGATTGATCAAGAACAAACAATCAGCTTTCTTAGACAGCAAGTGGCCGAATTAAAATCTGGAAAACTTGACGCATGTGTTCAAGAACTGCAGAATTTAGAAAAAAAACTCCAACAAGTTTTGAAAAAACAAGAAAAAATTGTCACTGATATTCGACAACTTAGCTCTCATGCAAACGATACAACGACAGCGCTCTCTCAGTATAAAGATAAAATTGCGCAGTTCGAAAAAGCAATCCAAGGTCAAAATGTCCAACTGCAAGAGATCTCCAAGATTAAGGAAGGCATTTCCAAGCTTGCAGAGTTGGAGCACCCCAGAGCACATAAAGTGAAAGTTGGTGATTCTTTAGAAAAGATCGCACGCGATAATCACACAACTGTTGAAGAGCTAAAACGACTCAACCAAATGGCGACAGATCTTATTGTCATTGACCAACCCATTAAACTCCCTTGAATTTCCTCCCGTACAGAGCGCTTTAAGATCTAAATACTATGTAGAAATAAAATCTTTAATTCGACAGAATTTGAATCGATGCAAACATGGCCCAGAAAAAAACTTGGGCCTCATTTTAATTAGATTGAAACTGTCTGCAAAGCTAAGGGGTATCGCTTGCGTCAACTACCCCGCCCTAAAGGACGAAGCTTTTAGCTGAGTCTTAAGATAGGATTGGTTGACCAGCCTGAGCACTTAGAGTGCTACGTTAGATAGATGAAGTTGATCCCGAAAAACGAAAAGAATACATGCGTCGAGCAGAAGAGTTTTTAATGGATGAAATGCCTATTATTCCTCTTTGCTTTAATAGATTTTACTTTTTGTCTCGTAAACACCTTAAAGGTATACATATCTCCCCTTCAACAGATCTTGATTTTCGGTATGCTTATTTTGAATGACCTGTAGATGATAGCGGGAGCATGAAAAAGTCTGGTTCCTTACGATCAAAAAATAGTAAAAACAAATATAAAAGCTCAAATATGAAAAGTCTATCATTAATATTCATGATAATTCCTTTTCTTCCCTCTTGCGGTAAAAAAAAACAAGAACCAAAGCAAGCAAGTCATTAAACTTGCAATCTCTTCTCCAGTTCGCGCATTAGAGCCTCGCATTGGGAGCGAATACCCCTCTACTTATTTGATATCCATGTTATATGAAGGGCTGATGCGATTAGGGCCTAAAGGAGAAGTTGTCCCAGGGGTTGCTGAGTCGTTCACAATTTCAGAAAACCAAAAAACGTATACTTTTAAGCTCAGAGACTCCTATTGGTCAAACGGTGACCCTGTCACAGCTTATGATTTTGAATATGCTTGGAAGAAATCTGTGGATCCTTTGCATGCAAAAATGAGTGCATTTTTGTTTTATAGGATAAAAAATGCTAGAGCCCGCCTTGAAAAGAAAGTAGGTGTGGATGATGTAGGGATTACCGCTCTGGATGAGAAAACGTTAAGAGTGGAATTAGAGTATCCAACGCCCTATTTCCTGTCACTCTGTACGGTTGCAGCCTATGCACCCATTCATAAAGAAATTGATTTAAGAGATTCTCAATGGGCCAATAATCTGAATGAAAATTTTGTGACGAATGGTCCCTTTTCACTTAAGAAGTGGCAGAAAAGTGTTGAGATCTATGTTGAAAAGAATCCAAGTTACTGGGACAGCCGCTCTTTGAAAATTGATGGAATTCAAATTGCGGTCGTCTCTGATGATAATACCCAATATTTAATGTATGAAAAAGGAGAGCTTGACTGGATCGGTAAACCTTTTAGTTCAATTCCGCCAGATATTAGAGCGCACACTTATAGAAAAGGGGAGCTTCAATTGAATAGATTCAGCTACCTTAAATGTGTTATATTTAAACACTGAAAAACCTCCTTTTAATAATAAGAACTTCCGTAAAGCTCTTTCCTATTCAATTGATCGACAAAGTCTTGTTGATCATATCTTTCAATTAGGTGAAAAGCCAGCCATGGCACTTTTCAGTGGAGATCTAGCCGTTACTGATAAACCCTATTTTAAAGATGGCAACATTAAACTTGCAAAGAAGCACCTCGATCGAGCGCTTATTGAAATGGGAATGACACTTCAGGATCTCCCCACTCTTACCTTAAGCCAACGTGAGAGCCTCTTTAGTTCAACGGTTAATCAAGCTATTCAACAACAACTTCATACAAATTTAGGGGTTCATGTTGAAATCGATCAGACAGATGCTGCGGTTCTTATCAGTCGGATGTGTAAAGGTGATTATGAATTTGGGGCAATGACGTGGTGTTCAATGATTAAAGATCCCATCTACACGCTTGATGCTTTCCGTTATCGAGATTCTACTATGAATATATGTTTTTGGGAACATCCGACTTATCAAGACTTTCCTGAGAAAGTGGATAATGAGATTGATCTGGAAAAGCGACGGGAGTATATGCACCACGCCGAAGCATTATTAATGGAAGAAATGCCCGTTATTCCTCTTTGCTTTGATAAAGCTCACTTTCTGTGTAACAAGCGCCTCAAAGGTGCGTATATCTCTTTTATAGGACAATTTGAGCTTCGCTACGCTTATTTTGAATAACTTTTTTAATAAATATTTTTAATTTATTATTATTTTTGATAATTGTAAAAATAAAAACTTCTCATTTGTTATTTGGGAAGAAGGATCTAACTAGAATTAAAAAATATCGTTAATTCTAGACGGGTTCAAAAGAATTATACAACTATTTTAAAAAGAGGTTTTTATGTTGAAGAAATCCTCAGTTCTTGTTCTAGCACTTGGAGCCACACTCATAGCTGGATGTGAATCAAATACTGGAACTGGCGTCCTTATTGGGGGAGCTAGCGGAGCTGCTATCGGTGGTATTGCTGGAGGAGGAACAGGAGCTCTCGTTGGAGGTGCTGCTGGCGTGATTGCTGGAGGACTCGTTGGTGCTTATCTCGATAACCAAGAGGCAAAAAACCTTAAAAAACAAAGCCCACAAACATACCGCCGCGTTGATAACGGTGAAAAGCTTAGCGTGATTGATATCATCAATCTTTCAAAGGCTAATGTAGCAGATGATAATATTATTGGACTGATTCAAAAAACAAACACCTATTACACTTTGAATCGCTACCAAGTCAACAAACTGCGTGATGCTGGGGTTTCTGAACGTGTCATTAATTACATGATGTATAACACCTAAAAGACTAAGGCGTGTTAATCCATCCCGTTTTATGAAAAAAGTTTCGAAGGTTAGGGAATGTTTCTTGAATAAAATACGGAAAATTGGGATAAGTGCAATGAGACCCTGTAATAACATTTTGAGAGACACGATAGATGAGCGTAAGCGAGACAAAGAACGAGACCCCTTGGGGATTTAATCACGAAAGATTCCACAAAAATGTGGAAACTCATTGCTCTTCTGGGTTAAAACAATTCAAGAAAATCACCCGTTCCTACGTTTTCTTTCACCTCTTTTTCCTTGGGTTGCTGACAGGAGAAGTCACGACATTTTTCTTCTCATTGACCCTTCTTTTCCGAACCTCTCTTATTGCTTTTTCACTTGCTGCGATCCTCTTGACAGGCTTTGCCTACCTCATCCTCCTATTCTATTTTCAAACCAAAAAACCGGAACAATTTCTCGAGCTTCGTAACTTTTTTATGCTTCACTGCAAGCGGGGACTCCCAAAAAACCTCATCCACTCTGAATATCATCTTTCACTAGCTAATGCAGCTTATCGGTTTGCCACCCATCTAAGCAAAGAAGAAGGACATTTTTACCTGCTCCCTCCTAAGATAGGCTCTTTGAATCAAGTCATGAGGAAAATTACCAACCTTTGTCATCGGAAAGATATTGAACGGATGAAAGAAGTTCTTTTCCTTGTCTCTATTCATGAACACATACAACTGATTAAAAGTGCACCGACCCATCTTGAAGCCCATGCTTCTCTTGCAAATGCCTATGTTGCCCTTTCTCACCTCTATCAGAAACAAGAATCTCAACAAGAGAAGTTTAAAACCGCTGCAAAAAAAGCGATTCAAGAATATAAAATCATTGATCACTTTTCACCCAATGACCCTTGGGTTCACGCACAACTTGCTTCTTGCTATCATGACTTACACCAGTATCGAGAAGAAATTGCAGAATATGAGAAGGTGTTAAAGCTTTGCCCAGAAGACAAACAAATCCTATTCCGGCTCGGAATCCTTTACTTTCAACAAGGTGAGAATGCCCGAGCGCTTCAAATCTATGAAAAACTCAAAGAGATGCAGTTTTCTCGTGCGGATGAACTCATCGATTTTTACGATGCGAATCTCAAACAAGAATATTTTGTCTCATCTCTTTGACATGCTCCCCTCCCTAAAGGAGGAAAATTCCCTGCCAGACACTCATTGGCTCTTTATATTTGATAAATATTTACAGGAGAGTATAATCAAAAAATACTTCGCAAGGTTAGAGTGCTGTTCGCCTTTTCCTTCCAGAATAACTCTGACATAACTGATGGGGACAACGGATATGTTTTATTCAACTTTTCGCATTTGCTTAACACTTAGCGCATCATTGATGACTTTAGCCCTTTCTAAAGGAGAGGCAAACCAAACAGTAGAAACAATACAAACACAATCAGATGAAGAAGCTTTTCTCATCCGACGCATTGCGGAATTTTGGAAAGATGGCGATTTTGCAATCGTTAAAACGCAAATTGTCGATTTTTTAGATAGGTACCCAAAAAGCTCCTTGAAAGATTATTTTCTTGGT
>JASJDV010000027.1 GCA_030064985.1 Simkaniaceae bacterium
CAGATATAAACGCTGCAAAGAATATTTTAGCGGCAGGGCATGCCGTATTAGCCTGCGGAAGAGATGCATTAGCAGCCTCTGTGAAACAGGAACCTCTGAACGTGGGTGACCTGGTTTCAGCCTGAGCAATCAGCAATCTCCTTCCTTCTAGGTAGGAGAGGATGTCAATGTTACCGGTGTTAGTAAGTTTTCTCAGATCTCCCTTTTTCCCGGGCCTAACAACTTAAAAAAAGTCACCATGGATCTTAAGTGTATGGATTAGACTGAAGAAGAGCTTAGGACTGTTTTTACTAAGCATGTTGAAGCTCATAAAAAAGACGAGATCTTCGAAGAAATATGCACGTGGTACAACAGATGCCGTTTCTCAGAAAAAGAGCGTTCTGTCTACAACCCCTAGTCAACACTACTATTTTTAGATGCAGAGAAAACCACTCTCCGAAAACCCTTCCCTTGATATCCTCAAATGAGTTTGTTAAGCTAGAAACATGAAAAACCAACCCATTGAAATCTGCGGTGTTAAAGTTCAACCGGGAGAGCGCCTCACTCTCGCTCTTCCCACTCCCGAAATCTATACTTGCGCTCCCCTTCACATTCCAATGCATGTCATTCATGGAAAAAAAACCGGTCCAAAAGTTTTAATTTGTGCCACACTCTATGGTGATGAAGCAAATGGAATTGACATCGTCCACCGATTATTAGAAAGTCAACTTTTAAAAAATATTTCCGGAACAGTGATCTGTATTCCCGTGATGAATGTCTACGGATTAATCAATCACAGCCGTTTTCTGCCAGATGGGCACGATTTAGCGGATAATTTTCCTGGATCTGAAAAGGGGTCTTTTGCTTCCCGCTTAGCTCACTTATTTACAAGCGAAGTGATCAACCTCATGACTCATTGCATTAATATTCGCTCAGGTTCAAGTCACATCTACAAGCTTCCGCAAGTCTATTTTCATCCTGAAGATGAGGTTGCAACACACCTAGCAAGCTGTTTCGGAGCCCCTGTTATTCGTCCTTCAAATGAAAAAACAGGATTTTTTTATTCCGAACAAGGAATGCCTAAATGTCCTACCCTTATCTTTGAAGCGGGAGAAGCCCATCGCACCGACGAGTATTCTATCAAAATAGGAATAAAGGGCATCATTCGAGTAGTAAAAGAGCTGCAAATGGTCCGTCTAAAAGCTAAGCCTCAAGAGAAATCTTTTGTAGAAGCAAAAAAAACAGTCTGGCTCCATTCGCCTGGTAGTGGAATTTTTCAGCTCAACAAACGCATTGGAAAGACAATCAAAAAAGGAGAACAAATCGGAGTTGTGGCAGACCCTTTTGGCTCCTCTAAAAAATATAACCTCATTGCTTCAGAAAGTGGCATCCTTTCATCTGCCACAACCTATCCTCATGTTTTTGAAGGACAACGACTCATTGAACTTGCTCTAAGTGCAGAAACACAGGAAAACCTCATTGAAGTCCCCTCTATAGAACCTAATATTATTGATT
Organism: Simkaniaceae bacterium; assembly: GCA_030064985.1. Taxonomy (GTDB): domain Bacteria; phylum Chlamydiota; class Chlamydiia; order Chlamydiales; family Simkaniaceae; genus Neptunichlamydia. The sequence continues at coordinate 1,495 of JASJDV010000027.1, forward strand.
ATTAATCATATGGTAAAGAAGTTTTCATACTACGGTCTACTGATCTGGGCACTAGCGTCCCTTTTTTTTCTTTATGAATTTTTCTTGCAGGTTTTTCTTTCAACCATCTCTAATCAACTCATGCAAGAGCTCCAGCTCGATGCTTTACATTATTCAATCATGAATGCTGGCTACTTTCTGCCTTATTCATTCATGCAAATTCCGGTTGGAATTCTCGTCGATCGTTTTGGCGCTCGCCGCCTTCTAACCATTGCCATTACCGTTGCTGCAACAGGAGTCTTTTGGTTTTCAAGGGTTCATAGTTTTGACTATGGATTTATCAGTCGCTTTTTCATGGGATTCGGAGCTTCATTTGCATATGTGAGCCTTTTGGTCTTAGCAATAAACTGGTTTCCAAAAAGGCATTTTGGCTTAATGGTTGGAATTGCAAACTTTCTAGGTGCTACAGGACCCTTTTTAGCAGGAGGTCCTCTTTCTCTTTTACTCAATCTATTCAACAATAATTGGCGCTTGATCCTTACCTCTATCAGTGCTTTAGGTTTTTTGTTAGCCATTTGTGTTGGACTTTTTGTTAGAAATAGTCCTGAAAGAAAAAAAGGAGAGATCATTCATTTAGATCCTTACAAAGAAAAATTTTTTAGTCGAACGAAACTCCTCTTTAGAAACCGACAAGCTTGGACCATCGTCTTTTTTTCAGCGCTTGTTTATCTTTCACTTCCCCTACTTGGAGCTTACTGGGGAACAGGTTACTTGCAAGCAAGGGGGCTTTCTAGAAATCTTGCTGCTACACTGTCTTCTTTTCTATGGATTGGTTTTGCGATTGGGAGCCCTCTTATGGGAAAAATTTCGGATCAGATAAGAAGACGTAAACCCATCCTTATTTTCTGCGCTCTTATGGGGCTTGTAGCAACGCTTTCAATGTTATCCCTCTCAGTCAATAGTATTTTGTTTTTCACTTGTTGTTTCTTTCTTATCGGCCTTGCAAGTTCGGGATGTAGCGTTGCTTTTGCCTCTATCTCAGAACACGTTCAGCAAAACGTTCAAGCAACCGCTATGGGCCTTAACAACTCCGTGACAGTCTTTTTTGTGGCAATTTTTCCTCCAATTGTTGGGTTTTTGATCGAAATTGGAGTCAAAAATTCCGAGCCCATTTATTCGGTTGAAAATTATGAGAACGGGCTTATCATTATGCCTATTTTCTATGCTGTTGGTTTAGCGCTTTCCTTATTCTCGATCAAAGAAAGCTTTTGCCGCTCTCAACATGAAGTAGTAAAAGTGAGAATCGATTAAATTTCATCTCTACATTTTCGAATATGTGTAAAAATGGTGATAGGGTCTGTATCAGAAACCCCCAAAGCTTGCTGAAGCTTTGGATCGGATACCCTAAGAAAGGGATTTGTTTTCTTCTCAATAGCAAGCGTTGAAGGAATGGTTGATCTGCCCTCTGCAATCAGGTTTTTGACCGTTTCTAAACGGTGTTGAATCGCTTCATTATTTGGTTCAATTGCAAGGGCAAATTGAAGATTTTTAAGCGTGTAGTCATGTCCACAGTAGATTTCTGTATTCTCCGGGAGAATTAACACCTTTTCAAGCGAGTGCCACATCTGTTCGGGAGTCCCCTCAAAAAGGCGACCACAACCCCCAGAAAAAAGGAGATCTCCACTAAAAAGAAGATGGAGATCGCGCAAAAAATAGATAACATGGGGTTTGGTATGACCTGGAGTAGAGATAACTTCAAGGAAAAAAGGGGCAAAAATCAGCTCTTCTTTATCTCCAATAGTTTGTTGTAATCCCGGAATTCTCTCATCTTCAGGGCCAATAACAACGCAGCCTGTTTTCTGCTTTAGACACTCATTTCCCCCTGTATGATCCCGATGATAATGTGTAATTAGTATGTTTTTTAGAGTAAGCTTTTTTTCTTCGAGAAGGGCAAGGACCGGTTTTCCATCTCCCGGATCAACAACAAACGCTTCCCGGTCCCGGGCAAGGACGTAAGTGTAGTTATCTTCTAAAATCTTGATCTGGTAGAGGGCTCTTCCCTCTCCTAAGTCTTTTTTGCCTGCCAAACTCATAGCGCTCTATGTATCATTTGCATCTGTCCCCAGACAATCATCCCGACGTAGCAGAGGAAATAAAGAAGAACGATGATACCTCGAACAACACCGATATTCCCATGAAAAACTTTATTTCCTCCTCGTCGATCCCAAGTCGTCACCCCAGTACTTTCGAGCTTGATTGCAGCAACAATCATTGTAATCCAGGAAATAATAGAAAGTCCTGTGCCCATACCAAGCCACCAAACCGAAAGACTGCGATTCATCCCTTCAGAAAATGAGAGTTTTTGATGATTTTCATCGCGAACCATCACTTTTAGCATCCATTTTCCAGGAGTTGCTCCCCAAGTTGCTAACAAAAAGGCTTCGACAAAAGTCCACAGAAAGATCGCAATCATCTCGGAGAAAGAGTCCAAAAAACCCAAGATTAAACCAAAATACCTAGCAATAAAATAAATGACAAAGATAAAAAGAGAATAATCTATCATGCGAGCCCAAAAGCGAACCCAAGGACGAGGACGCCTGTCATCTTCATCGGTTTCTCGAGAATAGGCTACCTTTTTTTCGATAGTGATTGTGGGCGTTTCATCAAGCGTTGTCATATTGAAGTGTTCCACTTCTGAAATGGGCAGCCAATCTGTAAATTCTTCTGTCCAAATTTTAGTTGAAGAGAGAATCTCCCCACTCTCCAACTTATCTTGAAGTTCTCGATGAGAAACAGGACCTGTCTTCTCATCTCCCACTTTATAGTACCACACCTGCTTACCCACCTCGAAACCTCACTCTAATTCATAGCCTCAATAAATCCTATCCCATGGTTTTTGTAAACACTCCCTGAGATAAGGTTGGCTCATTTGGAGTAGATTCTCGATCCGCTGAGAAAATACCCAAATGGACTTGATTTAGCCTATCATTTGATCGCATGGGTTGTAGGCTACAGTGTCAGAGGCAAGCATTGGTCTATGTTTTCAAAAACTTAACTCCCTCAAGATCGATAGATTAATTTTTACTAGTCTGTGATAGGAGTTAGAAAAATTCCTTGTCAAGGGATCCCACCCAAGGGAAATTGATCTTCTGATTTTATAGATGATATGTGATAATTAGAGCTATGCAACAAATTGTAAACTATATCGTTGAAAATAGCAGTTTTGCCCCATGGATTTCTTTTGGGTTCATCCTCCTTGCAGGGTTTAATCTTCCAATTAGCATCGATGTCATCATGGTTCTCACCGCTTTTTTAGCTGCAACAACGATCCCAGAGCAAACACCTTACCTCTTCATTAGCGTCCTTATGGGAACGTATTTTTCTGCATGGATCTGTTATTGGATGGGAAGAAAAGTAGGCATCAAACTGCTGAAAATGCGTTATTTTGCAAAACTTCTTCCTCAAGAGCGGCTTCAAAAGATAGGCACTTTTTATGAAAAGCATGGCCTTCTTACACTGATGATCGGACGTTTCATCCCTTTTGGATTTAGAAACTGTCTTTTTATGACAACAGGAATGAGCAGAGCAAAGTTTGTAAAGTTTATGTGGCGAGATGCTCTAGCATGCACTCTTTGGACAAGCCTTTGCTTTTTTTCTTGCTATCAACTTGGACACAGTTATGAAACCCTTTTGAAAAAGGTAAAAATGTTAAATCTTTTTATATTTTTTGTTTTCGGTGTGACGGTAATTATCCTTGTCTGTTATAAGAGACGTAAAAGAAGTCATGCCAAAATGGAGCCACATCTTTTCAATGCTAAATCCTCCAAATAGTCTATCCTTTATGAGAGCCCCTCTAGCCCTCCTTTTCATTATAGAGGATACAACCCTTCGCTTTGTCATTATTCTTTTAGCAATGCTTTCAGATTGCATTGATGGGTATCTTGCTCGACGTTATCACTTTACTTCGCGATTTGGCGCCATTCTTGATCCAATGATGGACAAGTTTTTTGTTTACGTTACCTTAAGCGTTCTTCTGTTTGAAGGGCAAATCGCCTCATGGCAAGCTGCAACAATGCTCTCTCGTGATTTTTTTCTCTTCCTCTTTCTTTCCTACTTAGGAATCACAGGAGCTTGGAGAAACCTCGAAGTAAAAGCGATTCGTTGGGGAAAAATCACAACAGCGGCTCAATTTATTGTCTTACTAGCCCTTGTTCTAAACATTTCTTTCCCCTCAAAGCTCTATTACCTCTTCATCCTTTTCGGATGTTTTGCTTTTGTAGAACTTCTCTTATTTAAAAAAAGAGCTTCTTCTGCTTAGACCAGTTGTAGAAAATAGAACGACAAATTGACGCAAAGATTTTTTTGAAAAATTGTGTCCGAAGAAGGACTCGTGTAACCATCGAATGATTAGCAAAATCGCGAGGATGGTTTTCCAGAAAAAGGTTAAGAAAAATTTGTCGCTTTAGTTTCGGAAATTGGTATTAATCCTTAAAGTTGCTAAGATAACAGGGTTATGAAAACAAATACGCTGTTTACTATTGGAATGGTTTTAGCCCTTCTGCTGGGAGGGATCTTTGGCTTTTTAAATCTTTTCTTTGTCAACGGATTTGCGGAGATTACAGGCAAGCTCTTCATCCGCATGCTTAAGTTACTAAGCCTTCCCATGATTTTTCTTGCGATCGTTTCCACGCTAACTCGAATGAGCTCACTCACTGAAGCGGGATTTTTAGTCAAAAAAATCGTAAAATACACCCTTTTTACGACAATCATCGCTGCAACAATTGGAATGGTTCTTTTTACTGTGATTCAACCGGTTAAACCAGCCGAAGCTGCTATAGCTGCTGTTCCAAACCAAGAAAGCTACTTCTCTTTTCTTTTTACCATTATTCCTGAGCATATAGTCCAACCCTTCATTGAGAATAATGTCTTAGGAATAGCTTTTATGGGAACGATTCTAAGCCTAGCTATTTTAAAACTTCCAAAAGAGCAAAGAACTCTCTTACGTGATTTTTGTGGCGCTCTTTTTGCTGCCATCTTAAAAATTACTTCCACTCTCATTCTATTCATGCCTATCGGGGTCTTTGCTTTTACCGTTCAATTTGTTCAAAACATTCGCAGTGAAGCCAATCAACTGCAACAACTCCTCCTTTACGGCATTTGCGTAGCTGCGGCCAATTTGATCCAAGGGCTGATTATTCTCCCTTTCCTTTTAAAATTTAAAGGAATTTCCCCTAGTAGAACAGCAAAAGGAATGCTTCCAGCGCTGACCGTAGCTTTCTTTTCAAAGTCGTCGAATGCAAGCCTGCCTCTTGCTCTGGATTGTGCGAAAAATCAGCTAGGAATTTCGGATAAAACAGCAAATTTTAGCTTTCCCCTTTGCTCCATTATTAATATGAATGGATGCGCAGCTTTTATCCTTATCACTCTCTTTTTTGTATGCTCAAGTCAAGGGATCCTCTTTACACCTTGGGAAAGGATCCCCTGGATTTTCCTAGCGACTCTAGCTGCTATTGGGAACGCAGGGATTCCCATGGGCTGTTTCTTTTTAACTACAGCTTTTTTAACAGGAATGGGGCTACCAATTGAGCTCATGGGAATGATTCTTCCCCTCTACTCACTTTTTGATATGATTGAAACAGCTCTCAACGTATGGTCTGATAGTTGTATCACAACAGTTGTGGATAAAGAGCTCAAAGTTCTTGCTTCAAAGACCCTTGCAGAAGGGTAATTCTTACTCAGCTTCTCGGCCGCAATGGGCGCAGAATTTCCAACGCCTTTCAAGTTGCTTTGAGCAACCCTCACACTTTTTACCAATGGTATCTTTCCAATGTTCGTCTCTATGATAGATCACTTGAAACACGATAATAATGACGGGGATAGTTGTGCTGATCTGCTTCACGAAAAAAATGAGAGACCGTTCATCATATGCTGTAAATCCCAAGATTCCAAAGCCAATTGCAAGCAATAGATTATAAGTCAAAGAAATGTCTCGCACCTCTTTATGCACATGAATCTTCCAGATCTGAAACCAGTAACTGATAGAAAGGATAAAAATTGCAATCCAAGATAGACTGTATAAAAACATTAAGGATCTCCCTTTCACAAGGTAAGAGATCAAACTATTCTTGTCTAGACCCCCCGCTGCAAAGCTATCTAACATAGTCTTGAATCAAATAGAACGCATTGATACCATTTGTCTGTAGAGCCCAATTTGAAAACGGGGAGTTTGCCAAGAAAACCCTAAAAATTTATAGTTAGGACAGCTAACTACTAGCAATAAGCAAGCTCTAGGATTAAGAAGGCGAACATTGAGACCCTGCACCAGCGCAGGCAAAAAACCATTTTCGACTCATGCTACGTATGTAATTTGGATCTTTCATAGAATTGGGAAAAAGTTATGGATATAAAACGGGAATCAATTTTTATTTCTGCGCTACGCACTCTTTGCAACACGCTTGGAGGAATGATTGGAATCGTCATTGGTCTGATTGTCATCAGCATCGCAATTGCCACTTTAGCAAAACCTAAAATGGTTGCAGACAAAACTCAACTCATTATTGCTGCCGATGCTGAAGGAAATCGGGAACTTCTTCCCGATTCGGCCCCAGTTGTTTTAAAAATGAATATCCATGGCGTTATTGGCACAAGAGATCTAAATTCTAAAACGGTTCAATCTCAACTTCTCGACTCCAGAACCGGCGCTCTTAAAGATGAGCGCGTAAAAGCTATTTTCCTCCATATCAATTCTCCTGGAGGAACAGCTTTTGATGCTCACGATATCTATTCCCATCTCATAGACTATAAAGAAAAGTACAAAGTCCCGATTTACGCTTACGTTGACGGAATCTGTGCTTCAGGGGGAATGATGGTCGCCTGCGCTGCAGAGAAAGTTTTCTCTTCGCCTATTGGAATCATTGGGTCTGTCGGCGTTTTGATGGGACCTAACTTTAACTTTTCAGAGCTTATGGCAAACTATGGAGTGAAACAACGCACTCTCACAAAAGGAAAAGACAAAGATACGCTTAATCCCTACCGTGAATGGAAACCCGGTGAAGACCAATCTCTCAAAGATATTATTAACCATGACTATAAGATCTTTGTTGATATTGTGACCAAAGCTCGTCCTGAAATGGATAAAAATAGTTTGATCGATGTCTATGGAGCACGAGTCTATGATCCTTTCAAAGCTCAGCAGTATGGGTATATCGACAATGGAAAAAGCAGTTATAGCCATGCCTTGACCGAGCTTGTCAAAGCGGCAGATATTAGTGGTGCGTATCAAGTTATTGAACTTAAAGTCCTCCATCCAGTGTTATCAGATCTCATTGAAAGGAAATCTCCCCTATTCACCGGAAAAGTAAAACATGAGCTTAAACTCCCCTCCGAACTTCCTACTGAACTCTTGAATCGCCCCTTATACCTTTATGCCCCAACCCTTCAAGATCCGTGAGAACACCCGTGAATATCCACAGACTCCTTTCGAAGCACCACTTTAACAATCAAAGCGAATTCCGAAAGAAGTCTCATGAAAAATCTGTACATTCTTGATGCTGTCTCCTTCCTTTTTCGCTCCTATTTTGCAATAGGAAAAATGACAAATCCACAAGGGCAATCCACCAATGCCCTCTATGGTTTCATCCGTTCGATTCAAAAAATCCAAAAAGATTTTTCTCCCGATACCCTTGTTGCAGTTTTCGATGGTCCCAATAATAAACAAGCGCGGACAGCCACTTATGAAGAGTATAAAAGCAACCGAGAGGGAATGCCGGAAGATCTCTTTCCTCAACTCAAGTGGGCTCATGATTTTTGCAAAGCAGCAGGAATCCCCTATCTTTCTGAAGAAGGCGTTGAAGCCGATGATTTAATTGGCGTTATTGCAAAGTGGGCCGAAAAAAAAGAGATCAAGGTTTTTATCTGTTCAAGTGATAAAGACCTTTGCCAGCTCATTTCTGACCAAGTTTTTCTGATCAATACCCATAAAAATAACCTTTTAATCGACCGAGCAAAAGTAGAGGAAATCTATGGGGTAAGACCAGAGCAAATTGTCGACTACTTAGCCATCACGGGAGATAAATCGGACAACATTCCAGGAATTCCAGGATTTGGCCCGAAAACAGCTGCAATACTTCTTAAAGACTATGGGACTCTAGAGCAGCTTCTTGCAAGCCTTGATACCATGCACAACCAAAAAAGAGCGGATAAAATTCGAGCACATACAGAAAATGCACGCATGAGTAAAAAGCTTGCGACTTTGATTCTCGATCTTCCTCATCCCCAAGAAGAAGACTTTTACCAAGTAAAGCCGCCTAATGTTGAGGCGCTAAACGCTCTGTATCACGAGATGAATTTTAATACATTGCTAAAAGAACTTGGGCAAGAACAAATTCTTCCTCCTGAAAAAAAACAAGAGGGAGAGCAAACCCTTTGTTATCATACGATCGACTCGGAAAAAGAACTCACATCTCTTGTCGAAAAGCTAAGTAAAGAACCTGCTGTTTGTATTGATACGGAAACCGACCAACTTTCTCCAATGGTTGCCCGCTTGGTGGGCGTTGGGTTTTGTGTAAACCCCCGAGAAGCTTGGTATATTCCAACGAATGGAGCGCTTGGACTAGATAAAGTGGTTCAGACCTTAAAACCATTGATAGAAAGCCATCACATAGCTTTTTACGGACATAACATTAAATATGATATTCATATCTTAAAAAATCATGGAATCGAGCTCCATACTATCGGGTTTGATACGATGATCGCATCCTACCTCTTAGCCCCTCAAAACAATCGCCATGGCCTGGATACCATTACTCTTGAAAAATTTGGGAAGATCAAAACGCCGATTAAAGAGCTGATCGGATCCGGGAAAAAAGAGATTTCTATGTTAGATGTTCCCATTGAAAAAGTCGGCCCTTACTGCTGCGCAGATGTCGACTATACCTGTCGATTGAAAACTCTTTTCGAAAATGAAATAGAAAATAAAAATCTCACCGAGGTCTTCTATAAGATTGAACTCCCTCTTATCTCTGTCTTAGTCGCTATGGAACGCTATGGAATGTATCTCCAAAAAGAAAAACTTGAAACCATGTCAGAGGTGTTGCAAGAAAAATTAACCCTTTTAGAAAAAGAAATCTACGACCTTTCAGGAAAACCTTTTAACATTAAGTCGCCTAAACAGCTAGGAAAAATTCTTTTCGATACATTGCAAATCAATCTCGGAGCAAAGAAAAAAAGCACGCGAGCAGATGTCTTAGAAAGCTTGAAAGCAAACCATCCTATTGCCGGCAAAATCCTAGACTACCGCGCCCTAGAAAAGCTGCGTTCAACCTACAGCGAAGCTCTTCCCCTGCAAGTAAATCATGAGACAGGTCGCATCCATTGCAGCTTCATGCAAACAGTCACAGCAACAGGTCGCCTTTCCTGTAAAGATCCCAATCTTCAAAACATCCCCATTCGCTCTGAAGAAGGAAAAAAAATTCGCGAAGCTTTTGTCCCTGAGCTTCCGGGCTGGGTCTATCTCTCAGCTGATTATTCCCAAATTGAGCTCCGACTGTTAGCCCATTTAAGCCAAGACCCTAAGTTAATGAGTGCCTTTAATAAAGGGGAAGATATCCATGCTTCAACAGCAGCAACTGTTTTTGATGTCCCCATTGAAGCGGTCACCAAGCAAATGCGAGCAGGTGCAAAAGCGGTCAACTTCGGGATTATTTACGGGCAACAAGCTTACGGTCTTTCTCAAGAGCTGGGGATTGATATAAAAGAGGCCTCAGCTTTTATTAAAAAATATTTTGCAAAGTATCCCGGGGTCAGAGATTTTATCGAAAGGTCAAAAGATAACGTACGAAAAACAGGAATAGCAACCACCATGTTCGATCGGAAACGTCCGATCCCAGAAATTAATAGCAGCAATGGAATGATCCGAGCTGCAGCTGAACGATTAGCAGTCAACACTCCTCTTCAAGGATCTCAAGCAGATATCATCAAAAAGGCAATGATCGAAGTCCAAGAAGCCATTAAACAAGAACGTTTAGCTCATCTAGTCCTCCAAATTCATGACGAATTAATTTTTGAACTTCCTGAGGAAAATATTTCAAGAACGCAAAAAATTGTTCAAACAATCATGGAAAATACCACAACCTTATCTATTCCTCTCCTTGTCAATATTGCCGTTGGAAAAAATTGGGGAGAGTGCTAACATTGAAGAAAATAGCGATAACAGGCGGCATAGCTTCGGGGAAAACAACCGTTTGCCGCATTCTAGAAAAGCATGGAGCATGCACATTTAGTTCTGATGAAATCATTCATGACCTTCTTAGTAAACACTCCTCTTGCATAAACACAATCGTAAAACTTTTAGGATCAAAAGTTTTAACAGATAAAAAGATCGATCGAAAGAAGGTTGCCGACATTGTTTTTAACGACCGTGAAAAGCTTGAAGCACTAGAAAAAATTCTCCACTCAAAATTATTTGTGGAAATGGATGAAAAATATAATCGCTCAAAGAAAAATAACACATGTAAATTCTTTGCCGTAGAAATGCCGCTTGTTCAAGAAATCGGCAAAGAAAAAAATTTTGATGCTGTTGTTGCAATTCTTTCAACAGAAAATGAAGTCCTTTTACGTTTGCAAAAGAAAGGCTTTTCAAAAGAAATGTACGATAAACGCATGAAGCGTCAATGGGACGTAAATAAAAAAGCTAAAAACGCCGATTATGTCATCTTGAATGATGGAACAATCGATGCATTAGAAAATAACCTACTTGAAATGATTAAGGAGATCAGTTCTCAATGAACGAAAATGACCAAAATGCAGTGATAAAAAAAAATACACACTCTGCTGAGCAACCCCAAACAAACAAAAACCGCGAACAAAAACTTCCTAAACATCCCAATATCACTAAAATCGCCGATCTCCAACGGATGAATATCGACCAACTTGCGATCTATGCTAAAAATATCGGCCTCGAGAATCTCGGTTCTCTAACAAAATCCCAGATAGTCTTTGAAATCGTCAAACTTAAGTCAACGATGCCCAATGAAGTTCTCGTTGGTGAAGGAATCTTAGAAGTCCTCCCTGACGGTTTCGGATTTCTCCGTTCTCCCAACTACAACTACCTTCCATCTGCTGAAGATATTTATGTTTCCCCTGCACAAATCCGTCGCTTTGACTTAAAGAAAGGAGATACCATTTACGGAACGCTCCGTTCTCCCAAAGAAAAAGAAAAGTACTTTGCTCTTCAAAAAGTGGACAGGATTAACGGGAAAACGCCTGAAAAATCAAAAGAGCGTATCTTATTTAATAATTTGACCCCTCTGTTTCCTACCGAACGCTTGGTCATGGAAACAACGAAAGAAAAACTCGCCATGCGCGTTTTGGACCTTAGCTGCCCTATCGGGAAAGGACAGCGTGGGCTCATCGTTGCTCCACCCAAGTCTGGGAAAACAATCCTCATGCAAAATATCGCAAACTCTATTGCGCAAAACCATCCTGAAGCCACCCTCATTGTCCTTTTAATCGATGAGCGTCCCGAAGAAGTTACCGATATGCAGCGCATGGTCAAAGGAGAGGTTGTTTCCTCCACATTCGATGAACCCCCTGAAAGACACGTTCAAGTTGCTGAAATGGTCATTGAAAAAGCCCGGTCTCTTGTTGAAAACGGCCAAGATGTGATTATCCTTCTCGATTCTATTACGAGACTTGCCCGCGCCTATAACACTGTACAACCTCATTCGGGAAAAATTTTAACTGGAGGAGTGGATGCGCAATCCCTACACAAACCCAAACGGCTTTTTGGCGCTGCACGAAATATCGAACAAGGAGGCTCTCTCACCATTATTGCATCCGCTCTTGTCGATACTGGATCGCGAATGGATGAAGTGATTTTTGAGGAATTCAAAGGAACAGGAAATATGGAACTTGTTCTCGAGCGTCGCTTAGCAGACCGCCGCGTCTACCCTGCTATCGACGTCGTGAAAAGTGGAACCCGTAAAGAAGATCTTCTCTTCCACCCGGAAGAACTTGAGAAAATTTACCTGCTCAGACAAGCTTTAGCCGATTTAAGCCCCCTAGATGCAATGAATCTTCTATTGAACCGATTGAAAAAAACAAGCTCCAATGCAGAGTTTTTACTCTCTATGAAACAGTAAAAATAATGTTCTAGACTAGCAAATTTCTGATTTCTTCGTCATTTTTAGAGCTCTTTGTTCTATATTTTCATGTTTGTGGTTGAAACTAAATTGACAGGCGATTTTCCACGAGCAAATGCGTTCTTTAAGTAGTGAAATCCCACAGTGCTCCTATCCATTTAAGATAAGACCATCATATCCCTTCCCTCCAGCGGTATAAATTGTTGATCCTTCTAAGATCCTCCCTTGGATCATTGGTATCAACGCTTCTTTAAAACAATTCTTCACAAGAGATACAAGCACTTTGCCATTCCTTAGCAAAAGTCCAAAAACAGGCGTCTTTCTTGCGGCTGTTCGCCCTCTTCTTCCTCTGATCTGACTTTTCTAGCTCCAAAATAGCTTTCGTCTGCTTCAAAAATACCCGTTCTTTCTATCAAGAAAAAAAGTGTTTCTCTAAAAATTGCTTCCCTACTGTTGTGGCGGCGCCTCCATTGATACTCTGAAGACATAGAGGAAGAGCCAAAAAAAACATAAAGCAAGTGCCTTATATTCCCCACTTAGAGGACAGGGCTTTACCGAATGCTTTGGTAAAATTCAACTCTTATGTTACTTTCATATGCTAAAAAAGATCCTTCAACTTAGAAATGGCTTACGAAGTTGAAGCATTTTTAAAACAAGCCTAAAAGAATTTATACCCATGAAAAAGTCAAAATTTTCTGCCCCCAAAAAAGACAAACAAACGCTTCCTTTTATGTTAGAAATCCCCTACAAAGAGGCAGTTAAGCAAGAGATTTGTCGTCTTTATAGTGAGCAGCAGGAACCATTGAATCCAAGTATTCAAAGGGAACTCGATTTTTGGCTTGTAACATTTGAACCAGAATTTCTGACAAAACGCTGCCCTGAATACATAGCAAAACTCGTGATTGAGTCAGATGAGCTAATTCAAACAGTAAAATGGGAAATTTCTACCAACCCAGAGAGAAGAGCTCAAGCATTTGTTGCGATCCCTTCTACGGTCGTCTCCGTATTTTCATCTAAAAATAGCGTTGGATGCTTACTAGGACTGCAAGTAGACCCAAGCTGTGAGAGGGTGGCTAGAAAAGATATTGAAAACGCCGTTAAAGCGTGCCATATGGGTTTTGAGCTGCTCAATGCTTTCTATAGGCGTCATCTTGACCCATCTTCGATTGACATCTTTTACTTTGAAATAGGCTGCCAAGAAAACGAAGCAGAAAACTCTATAGATCTTTCCCTTTTCAAAAAAACCTTCCTAGAAAAGATCGAGAATCATATTCAAAAGGTCGTTCCTGCCCTTTTTATGCAAAGAAATGAAGAAGAGAGAATAAAGAATCTTTTAGTGCTCCGAAAAGAGATCTGTTCTATAGAAGATATTCCGCAAATGATGATTCTATACGATCAGCATACCGCGCAAGAAATAACGTTCACGATCGTCCTAGCCAGAGTGAAAAAAAGAGGGGATCTTCCTTTGCAGGATTTATTAAAGTTAGACGAAGAAAATGCAGCCTACATTCAAGGACAGACCTGCTCTTTAGGAACACTTTGCGAAGAGCACAACATAGAGGGAAACATTTTTCAAATCCAAGTAAAGAATCTTTCAAGGTTTCAAAAGGAAAACGCTTCCATTGATTACAACTTGTCACGAAAAGAGATTAGTGCGCTTCTTCAAGCGGGTCTAGGGGAAGTTCGTGACTATACTGGAGGACTGTTTATAAAGCAGGATGAGCAATTTGAAGAATTAAAGAAAGCATGTCCTAAAAGAGCAGCTAAACTCCTTGAAAGCTTTTTTTATTCCATGCAGCCCGTAGAAAAGCAACTCACACTTCCGACAGAGTTACTTGCTCTTTTCTTTGAGCTCTTTCAAAAGCTTTTCATAGAGGATCAAATCCAGTTGCTCACAAAGACCTCTGATTTAATACTCCTCATTGCCTTTACAGATAAGGCTAAAACAAAAGGTTTCGAAGATGAAGAATCGCTCTTAAAGAGTAAGATTTCCTATAAGACAATCGTTAGTTCGCAGTGGTTCTATGGAAACTTCTCATTTAAAGGTTGGATTCTTAGCTTCGATACTATTGATCACTTGCAGCAGTATGAAAAAGAATTTCGAGAGAAAATAACTCAAATGTCTAGCTGCAAGGCGCCGCAGCAAAAAATCCTCCATATCAACGGAGCGTTTAATCAACTTAATTTCGATCCTAGAATTGATGGAATGTACGAATCAGCAATAATCAGTAAGCTTCTTTTTGAAGGGTTGACTCGACTCAACAAAAAAGGGGAAGCTATGCTAGCATGTGCTGATTCCTATGAACTCTCTTCAGATGAAAAAACGTATACGTTTCAACTAAAAGAGCTTCACTGGTCAAATGGACAGCCCTTAATAGCAGCTGATTTTGCACGTGCTTGGAAGAAAGTTTTATGCCCAGACGCGAAAACGACTTTTGATTATTTCTTTGATTCTATTTTGAACGCACAACAAGCGAAAGCAGAAAAAATTTCTCCAGATGCTGTGGGAGTAAAGATTCTTAGCAATACCAAGCTGGAGATACAACTAAACCAGCCCGTTCCTTATTTTTTGAAGATTCTTGCTCACCCTGTATTCTCTCCTATCTACTCAGACGTAGATAAAAACAACCTTAGTTGGGGTTTTGAGAAAAACCATCACCTTGTTTGTAATGGACCTTTTAGACTGCAGCGGCCTCGCCCTTTTTATGGATCTGAATTGAAGAAAAATCTCTATTATCGGAATCAAGAGCATGTTACATTAGATGGGATTTCAATTTCGACGATTAACCCACAAAAACTTTTAAAGATATTTAAGAATCAACAAACGGGTTGTCTAGAGTCTCCTTTTGGAGATGCAAAAAAAAAATTTTATAGAGTGTTCCAATGGAGCAAGCCCTTTACCGTTCTCAAAAGCCTTTTTGTGTTGTTTCAATGTACAATCCTTCCCATTGTCCAATAAAAAAATTCGACAAGCTTTTTTCTATGCAGTCGATCGGCAGAAGATAATCGAA
>JASJDV010000005.1 GCA_030064985.1 Simkaniaceae bacterium
AAAGCAACTGGTCTCTTGTAGATGCCTTCCGCAAGCGGCAGGTCATTTTCATACATCCGTTTTAGGCATGTCACTCAATCTTAAGTGGTTTAATGAGAAATTTGAAGCTTCCCTTTACTTTTCAAATCTCAAAGTCCCGCTTGATCAATCCGATCGTAATAAATTCGAACTCTTCGGGATCTTCGATTAAGGGAAGGAAAATTTTCTTTTCGATGAGTTTTTTACCTAATTGTCTTTTGGCATAAAGGGTAATCTTTTCAAACTTTAGTAAGATAAATTTGTGATGGCTTGCAAAAACGCGGATACGATTTAAGTGATATAGCCATTTTGCTTGCAGTGGCAATGGACCAAATCGATCGATAAGTTCATCGAAAAGGGTTGCAATTTCTTCATTATTTGTGGTTTCTCCTAAGCGGTGATAGATTTCCATACGCAGGCTTGTTTCAGCAATATAAGAGGGCGGGAGGTTGGCATCGCATGAGAGTTCCATGCGTGTATCGAAAAAGGAAGGGGAGAGCTTTTTTTTCATCGTATCAATTGTGCGTTTAAGCAGCTTACAATAGAAATGAAAACCGATTGCAGAGACATTTCCTGATTGTTGGGTTCCAAGCATATCTCCCGCCCCACGAATTTCTAAGTCGCGCATGGCTAGCTTCATCCCTCCTCCAAAACCTGAAGTTTCAACTAAGGCATTAAGCCGTCTGCGTGAAATTTCTTGAAGAGAGCGATTTTTGGGTACAAGGAAATAGGCATAGGCAGGGCGATTCCAACGCCCGACACGTCCTCGAAGTTGATAAAGGTCTGCCAGTCCAAAAGCGTGAGCATGATCGATAAGGATTGTGTTGGCATTTGGAATATCCACTCCATTTTCAACGATTGTTGTTGCAACAAGAATATCGATCTCCCCTTGTTTAAACCGGTGAAAAATCGCATCGATCGCATCAGGTGGCATTTGTCCATGACCCACTTCAACGCGCGCGTTAGGAAGAAATGCACGGATCTCGTCAGCAATTTTATGAATGGTTTCTACGCGGTTGTGGATAAAGTAAGCTTGGCCGTCACGCGCTAACTCTCGTAGAAGGGCGTTTTTAATGAGTTCTGCCTCTTTTTCCGCAAGAATTGTCTTGATAGGGAGACGGTCTTGAGGAGGCGTATTGATGACTGACATGTCGCGTGCCCCAAGTAAAGAAAAGTACAGGGTGCGGGGAATTGGTGTTGCCGAAAGGGTTAAGCAGTCAACTCCAACTTTGGCTTTTTTTAAGTGCTCTTTTGCGCGGACACCAAAGCGTTGTTCTTCATCGATAATAATAAGACCCAAATCTTTAAACTGAATATCTTTACTGATCATTCGATGTGTTCCAATCAGGATATCAACAGATCCCTTTGCAACACCTTCCAGGGTCTTTTTTACTTCTTTTGGTTTGACAAAGCGGGAAGCAATTCCAATATTGAGCGGGAAATCTGCCATACGCGCTTTGAATGTTTCATAATGTTGCATCGCAAGGACAGTGGTAGGAACAAGGACAGCAACTTGTTTTTTTCCATCGTAGGCGCCTTTAAAAGCAGCCCGCATGGCAACTTCTGTTTTTCCGTAACCTACATCCCCACAAACAAGACGGTCCATAGCCTTTTCCGATTCCATATCCTCTTTAATGGCTTGAATAGCTTGCAGTTGATCATCGGTTTCTACAAAAGGGAAGTCTTCTTCAAATAAAAAGAGATCCTCACTTCCTTTGGGAAAGGGATAGCCCCCTTTTGCTTCGCGCATGGCTTGAAGTTGAAGCAGATCTTTTGCATACCCAATGATTGCTTTTTGGGCGGTTGCTTTTGCTTGTTGCCACTTCTTTGTTCCTAATCTACTAAGAGAAGGGATTTCATCTTTTGTTCCAATATACCGGCTGATGAGATGAGATTGAGACAGGGGAACATAAAGTTTTCCACTGTTAGCATATTCTATCAGGAGGAACTCTTCTTCTTGTCCGCGGTGATTTTTTTGCTTTTCAATCCCGCAGAACTTTCCAATTCCACTTTGGAAGTGGACAACAAGGTCTCCTTTTTCCAAGGCATGGAACTCAGCAGCAGGTGTGTGATAAGTATTGCGCCATTTTTGCCTTGAGACTTTATAACGTTTGGTGAGTTCTGGATAGGGAAGAAGAACGTAGGGACCATCAAGAAGAACAAAGCCACTCGATAGATAGCCTCGTTTAAACTCTTGTTGTTTTGGGAGGGGGAGAAGAGTTTGATCGATCTTTTCTTTAAAAGCTTTTTCTTCAGCTTCTGAAGCTGCAACAAAGATAACGGCTAGGTCCTTGCTTTGTTTGAGAACAGCTTCTAGGCGTTTATCTTTGTCGACTTCTTGCCAAAAATAGTCTTTAATCGTTCGGAAAGCGTGCGGCATCCGTTTAGTTTTGATTTTTTGATCGAAGATTTCAAACTCCACAGGTTGAAGAGGGTTTTTTCCAGAATAGAAATCCCGCCCAACTGTTTCACTCCCTTCGATGTCGCTTAGGGATTCCAAGGAGTGTTTTGTACAGTAAACACGTTGCAGCTTTTCAGAGCCTTTAAAAAGCTCTGAAAAAGAGAGAAAGTAGGGGGTTGAAGCTCCGGGAAGATCTTTTAAAGCAACATAGCGATCTTCAATGGCAAGGAGATCATCAAAAATAATGATCGTTTGATCTCCTAAGTAATCCAAAAGTGTTGCGAGCGTTTTTTCTTGCGCTAAAAGGGTGTGTTCAGCTGCAGGGGGAATAAAAATCTCTTCAACTTTGCCAATCGACTTTTGGGAAATGGGATCAAATATGCGCATCTGGTCCACTTCATCATCAAAAAAATCTATGCGGAAAGGATTAAAGCTTGAGAGAGGAAAGATATCGACAATCCCCCCCCGGATTGCAAATTCTCCTTTATCGGCTGCAACACTTGTCCGCACATATCCCAAATCAACGAGCATTTCAGGCAGAAGATCAAAAGGGATTTCATCCCCTCTTTTAATGGTCAGTTGTTTGTCTTTTAGTGTTTCTGGATGGCAGACTTTTTGTAAGATTCCCTGAAGAGGGGTTAAAATGATTTGGGGATTATTTTTTTCTTTGAGAAGGGTATTTAATATCTCAAAGCGTTTTCCAATAATATCACTATTAGGAACGATTTCTTCTCCAGGTAAAGTCTCCCAAGCGGGAAAAGAACAAACATTTTTTTCTGAGAAAAAAATCAGATCATCATAGAGACATGTTTCACGCTCGCCTCCAGTAATAATTAAGACATTTTTTTTTACATGTTTTTGGAGCAAAAGAGAAAGAGCAGCTTTGGGGGCATCCCAAACACTTTCGAAAAGAAGGCTCTTTTCAGTTTCAATCGCGTTTTTAATGGCTTGAATGGATGAAAACGTCTCGATCTTTTGTAACATGGGAAAGATTATACCACGACGCAGAAAATCTTCTGAGAAAAAATTACTATTTGTAAAAAAAAGTTTGTGTATTAAAGTGCATTAGGGTTAGTCTGCTAGCTATCATTTGGTTCTAGCACCTATCAGGGGCTTTTTAGGTTTGTGTGGTCTAAGTTTCTTTTTCCTTATCTATAAAGATAAGGTTTTCCCTCCAGCTTAGACTGCACTTTTTCGCAACGTTTGCCATTTTTTCTACGCCTCAAAACTAAAGCACACTTCCTATCGTTTAGTGTATGGCTAAGTTGTTTTACAATTGGAATGATTTTGGCGAGACATTTTTGCATTGTTTGTTAGTCTCGAAGTAGTTCTTCGATTTTATCGAAAGCGATCATGACCCCTTTAGAGTTTTTCCCTCCAGCTTGGGCCATTTCTTTTTTGCCTCCTCCAGAACCTTCGATGAGATTTAAGAGTTGCTTGATCAGGGTATTGGCATGAATCCCCTTTTGCACAAGATCTGGAGAGACCTTAAGATAAAGTTGACAATTCTCTTTTTCAATGACACAGAGAAGGAGAATCCCCGACCCCATCCGCTGCATGAGAGCGTTTCCCAAGTCTTTGAGCTCTTTTTTTTCGATGTCAACAATAGCGCTTAGAAGAGAATAGTTTTGTACTGTTTTGATTGTTGTCATCAAAGAAGCTGCCAAATCATTCAAATATTTGTTTCGAGTAAAAAAAGCTTGTTCTTTGAGTTTGACGTTTTCTTTAAGCAAGGTTTTTAAAACATCTCCCACTCTGTGTGGGTTTGACTTAAGCATAGAGGCAATAGTTAGGAGTTGATCTTCAGAAGCATACCGAAGTTTTTCTCCCTCTTCGCCAATGACCGCTTCAATACGGCGCACTCCTTTAGCGATGCTTCCCTCTTTAGCCATTCTAAAATAGCCAATTTCTCCGACATTTTGGACGTGGGTTCCTCCACACAGTTCTTTGGAGTCGCTATCAATAGCAACGACGCGGACAACATCGCCATACTTATCCCCAAAGAATTGTTTGATTTCAGGCTGATTTTGGACGTCTTCGAATTTAATCTCGTACGTCTCTAATGGTTTATTGTCCCAAATTTTCTTATTTACAAATCTTTCAATTTTACGGATTTCTTCTGTAGAAAGGGCCTTATGGTGAGTAAAATCAAAACGCAGGCGAGAGGGCTCCACAAGAGAGCCTGCCTGTTTAATGTGAGATCCTAGAACTTGTTGAAGAGCTGCATGAAGAAGGTGGGTCGCTGTATGATGTTTAGCAATTGCGCTGCGCCGGCTATGATCAATTTGAGCCATAACAGGTTCTCCTACAATCAAAGTTCCTTTTGCTAAGACTCCATGATGGGCAATGACACCCGGGTAGGGGGTTTGGCAATCTTCCACAGTAAACTGCGCTTTTGAGTGGGTTAGCGTTCCCTTATCCCCGACTTGCCCCCCTTTTTCGGGATAAAATGGGGTTTCATCAAGGATCACAAGTCCTTTTTGTCCTTCGTCCATCACCTCCACAGATTGACCGTCGACAATCAGCCCAATAATGCTCCCTTCTCCTTTTCTTTCATCGTACCCTATAAAACTGCAAGTGCCATGATGCTCGACAAAGGTTTCAAAAGTAGAGCTTTCAGCCAGTTGTTTATGGCTGATTTTAGCTCGGCGTGAACGCTCACGCGCTTGTTGTTCGAGGATTTCGTAAGACTCGAGATGAACAGTAAGTTCACTATCTTTAGCGATAAGGAGGATTTCTTCCAAAGGAAAGCCGTAGGTGTCTTTGAGTCTAAAAGCATCTGCGCCGCTGATTTCTTTATGGCTACTAGCACGGGCTTTTGCAATAATAGTATGTAAAATATTTCCGCCTCGACGCAGTGTCCGAAAAAAGCTCTCTTCTTCAAGTGTGAGAATTTCACTGATTTGAGATTTTGATTGCTTCAGCTCAGGGTAATCACTTCCCATCGTATCGACTAGGCTAGGAAAGACGGCGGCTAGAAAAGGTTGGTTAAACCCTAGGAGACGTCCATACCAAGCGGCACGTCTTAGAATTTTCCGAAGAACATACCCCCGTTCAATATTACTGGGTTGAGCTCCATCTGCGATCGCAAAGGCAAGGGATCGGAGATGATCGACGACGACATGAAAAGCAGGACCAAGGTGGGAATCAGTTGGATCATATTTTTTACCTGACAGTTCTTCAACACGCGTAATCAACGTCCTTAAAATATCGGATTGAAAGACATTGTCTACTTCCGTTTTAAACGCAACAACCCGTTCTAGTCCAGCTCCAGTGTCAACGCATTGTTTCGGAAGGGGAGTCATTTTTCCGTGACTATCTCGGTTAAACTCCATGAAAACGAGATTCCAAAATTCCGGGTAGCGTTCTCTAGTTTTATCCTCTAGAGGATGGGACGCTGATCCAAATCTATCTCCTCGATCATAGAGAAGCTCTGCGCAAGGACCGCAGGGGCCGGTATCTCCCATAGACCAAAAATTTTCATCTTTTCCTAAACGGATGATTCTTTTTTCATCGACATGAGGTTTCCAAAGTTCGTAAGCTTCATCGTCAGTTTCAAAGACAGAGACCCAAACGCGCTCAGGGTCATACTGAAAGACTTCTGTTGTGACTTGCCAGGCAAATGCAATCGCCTCTTTTTTGAAATAATCGCCGAAAGAAAAGTTTCCGAGCATTTCAAAGAATGTCATGTGTCGCGAGGTGTGTCCGACATGATCGAGGTCGTTATGTTTGCCTCCGACCCGAATACACTTTTGAGATGACGTTGCTCGTTTGTAGTCTCGTTTGCTTTTTCCTAAAAATACATCTTTAAATTGGTTCATCCCAGCGTTAATAAAAAGAAGGGAAGGATCATCGTGCGAAACTAGCGGGGATGAAGGAACAACAACATGGTTTTTTTCTTTAAAATATGTGAGAAACTTTTTGCGTATCTCTTGTGACAACATCGTCGATGAACCTACTTAACTATAACTTTGTTCTTGATATCTTTATCCTTAAAACATAAAAATAGGGGATCCGAAGGCTAAAAGCAAGAAAAAGACTGCTCGACAATTAAGGCAATCAAATATAAGTCCTAACCTGGGATAGTTTCATATGGATAACGATCTTAAAAAAATTTTAGAAAAAATGGCAAATGCAATCAGGCAACTTTCCTTCGAAGCTGTACAAAAAGCGAACTCTGGTCATCCCGGTCTTCCAATGGGATGTGCAGAACTTGGGGCCTATTTTTATGGACATCTTCTAAGGCATAACCCAAAGAATCCTGAATGGATAAACCGGGATCGCCTCATTTTATCTGCTGGTCATGGCTCAATGTGGCTTTATTCATGCCTTCATTTAGCAGGATTTGATCTATCTCTTGATGACATTAAAAATTTCCGGCAACTTCATTCTAAAACTCCTGGACATCCAGAATATGGTGAAACACCCGGCGTTGAATCAACGACAGGACCCTTAGGTCAAGGTGTTGGGAATGCTGTTGGGCAAGCCCTAGGTCTAAAGATTCTAGAGACTAAATTTAATCGCAATGAATGCCAGATCCTCAGCCCAAAAGTGTATTGCTTGGCAGGAGATGGTTGTTTAATGGAAGGAGTCTCGAGTGAGGCGAGTTCTTTTGCAGGACACCTTTGTTTAGATAATTTCATTCTTATCCACGATGCAAATAAAATTACCTTAGACGGTCCCCTTGATCAAGCTTCTTCTGAAGATGTTGTTGCCCGTTATCAAGCCTACGGCTTCGAAGTGTATGCAATGGATGGCAATGATTTAGAGTCTATTGACCGTGTCATGAAAGAAATTCAGGAAAATCAAACGCGCCCCGTTTTTATCGATTGTAAAACGATGATTGGAAAGGGCTCCCCCCATAGGCAGGGTACATCCAAAGCACACGGCTCTCCTCTGGGACCTGAAGAAGTCAGGGAGACAAAAGAAGCTTTAGGGCTGCCTGAAGAGGAGTTTTATATTCCTCAATGCATCAAGTCCTTCTTCGAACAAAAACTTGCCAAACAAGAGGCTATGGAAGAGGAGTGGAAAAAAGCTTTTGAGGGTTGGCAAAAAGCTTATCCTGACTTAGCAAAAGACTATCGAGCAATGTATGAGAGAGTCATACCGGCAAGCCTTGAAAAGACCCTGAATAAGATTGCATTTGATGCTCCGATTTCGGGAAGAAAAGCCTCTCAGGCGATCCTTCAAGTTTTAGGGAAAGAACTTCCCTTTCTTTACGGGGGGTCGGCAGATCTTTCAGGCTCTGATTGTACGCTGATGAAAGAGTATCCCTTGATTGCCCAACATGATTTCAAAGGGCGGAATATTAAGTATGGAATCCGTGAATTTGGGATGACAACAATAGCTTCAGGGCTCTTCCAAACGCATATGTTTCTTCCTTACGTGGGAACCTTCTTCACTTTTTCTGATTATTTAAGAAACGGACTTCGTTTGGCGTGTCTTTCAAAGTTTCATGTGATTTTCCAATTGACCCATGACTCAGTTTTCTTAGGAGAGGATGGGCCGACACATCAACCTGTTGAACATTTAGCAGCCCTTCGAGCCATTCCCAACCTTCATGTTTTTCGACCTGCAGATGCCCATGAAGTGAAGGCTGCCTGGCTTGCTGCTTTAAACTATCCTTATCCGACAGTGATTGCCCTATCTAGGCAAAATCTTCCCGTACTAGAAGAAACCAATCGCCCCTTCGATGAAGGTGCTAGTCGGGGAGGTTATATTATCAAAAAAGAAACGGATACATGTGACTATACCCTTTTTGCAACAGGATCAGAAGTCGCCCTAGCTTTAGATGTGGCTGCGGCTTTAGAAAAACAAGGGAAAGGAACGCGCGTTGTTTCCATTCCCTGTTGGGAATTGTTTGATCTACAAGACAAAGAATATAAACAAGAAGTTGCTTGTGGAGAAATAGGACGACGTGTATCGATAGAAGCAGGGGTGAGTTTTGGTTGGTCAAAATTTATTGGCCCGCATGGAATTTCCATCTCGATCGATGAATTTGGTCTTTCAGGTCCCATGAGTGATATAGCAAATGAATTTGGATTTACTGTCGATGCCATCCTCAACCGTCTTCTCAGAGCCTAGTTTACTTAAGGCATTAGCTTGTAAAAATGAAGAGCGTCCTCCGGTATGGATCATGCGACAGGCAGGGCGCTATCTTCCCGACTATCAAACCATTCGAAAAAAGCACTCTTTAGAGGAGATGTTCCGAAATCCTGAGCTCATTTTTGAAATCACAAAACAACCTCTCGACATTTTGGATGTCGATGCAGCGATTCTTTTTGCAGATATTTTGCACGTTCCCTTGAGTCTTGGCTTTGCTGTTACATTCCCAGGAAAAGGGGGGCCGGTTGTTGCGCCAACAATGCGCTCTGCTGATGACTTCATTCAAATCAGTCCTCAACCGGTGGAAGAGGCTTTAGGATTTGTTCGTGAGGGAATTGATTTGATTAAAAAAGAAATCAAACAACCGCTCATTGGCTTTTGTGGAGGTCCATTCACTGTCATGACTTACATGACAGGAAAGAAAGGGAAAAAGTGGCTCTATTCCGATCCAGAAAGTGCTTTAGAATTTTTACAGATTGTAACTAACCAAAGTATTGCGTATCTAAAGATGCAAGTTGCAGCCGGTGTCGATGCCGTTCAAATTTTTGATTCCTGGGCTAACCTCCTGTCGCGAAATGAGTTTTACCGTTTTGCCCTCCCTTTTTTAAGGCAAATTGTCCAAGCGATGAGAGGAACGCCAGTCATCATTTTTTCTCGAGCTTCTACCCAGTTTGTTTCAGAAATGGTTTCTGTCAAACCCAGTGCTATCAGTTTTGACTGGACCTATTCTATGCAGGAGATCCGTCGGCATGTTCCTCCCACTATTGCCGTTCAAGGAAACCTCGATCCAGAACTTCTTTATGCACCGATTCCTGTGATTGAAAAAGAAACGACAAAACTTCTAGCCAGTATGGAGGGCGATCCTGGCTACATCGTGAATCTAGGTCATGGGGTGCTTCCCGATAGTCCTGTGGATCACGTTAAAGCTTTTGTCAATACGGTAAAAAACTTCTCACCACGTAAAACGGATTCAGCAAGCGCGCTACCACGTCGCGATAGGGGGCATGGAACATAAAATCGCTTCTGGATTTCCTCCTGAAAGAAAGCCAAATTTTGTCCCACGATCATAAAGCAGATTAAACTCAACGTAGTGGGCACGTAGAGCATTTTGTCTTGCTTTGTCTTCTTTGGTATAAGGGTGCTCAGCATGGCGATGGTAGATAGGAAGAATGGCATCTAAGAATGTGGAACCGACATTTTTCCACAGAGATAAATCTTTTTCAAAGTGCTTAGTCTTGTAATGGTCAAAAAAGATGCCTCCTACGCCGCGCTCTTTTTTCCGGTGCTTGATATAATAATAATCTGCGGCTTCTTGGGAGAATTTTTCATACAACGTATCTCCTAATGCGTTTCGTGCTACACAGTGGAAATGCTGAGTATCGGCTTCCTTTTCAAAGCCCATAGGTGTTAGGTCGTAGCCTCCTCCAAACCATGATGTATGCGCCGTTTCAATATAGCGCACATTCATATGAACCGTTGGCATAAAAGGATTCATCATATGTGTAATCAGACTAACGCCTGTTGCAAAAAAGGGCTGTTTATCTTCCTTAAAAGGAAGTTCTTTTCCATAAACTCCTGACCAGTTCACTGCAGCTTTTTCAAATACCTCTCCGCGAAGAAGAGACATTTCGCCCCCTCCACCTCCATGATGATCCCAAAGTTTCCTCTGAAAGCGTTTATTTTTTTCAAACCCTTCAAAGCCTTGAACGATTTGATCCCTAAGATCTTTTAGGTAGGTCACGATTCGCTCTTGCTTTTCACTCTCAACTTGCAACATATTAACCTCCATGTAAAAATCTGACTTATACCAGTCTCAATACAAAAACTGTCGAGTTGCCCTGAAGATTTTTTCAAAAAACTGGTTCTCGAGATCGTAACTAACCCTGTATTAGTTGGCCAGATCGAAAAGGCTATTTTCAGAGTAAAGATCAAGAAAGATTTGAGACTCTATGTATTGAGATTCGTATGAATCTAGACCGTAGGTTCATTGTGGCTATGAAAAAAATTACCATTGCTGGCGGGGGGATTTCTGGTTTAGCAGCCCGTTATTATCTATCTAAAAAATATCCGAATGCTGAAATTGTTTTGTTTGAGAAAAGCAATCGACTAGGCGGGTGTATTGAGTCTTGTCATTCCCCGTTCTTTTTTGAAAGAGGACCCCGGACTTTTAAAGCCTCGAGGGCAGAACCTCTTTTGAATCTGATTGATGAAGTGGGCCTTTCAGGCGAGATTCTTTATTCTAGTCAACAAGCAAGTCAGCGCTTTTTGTGGAAGGGAGGAAAACTTCAAACTCTTTCACCCTTTTCTCCCCTTGTTGTTCGATTGATTCCCGCGCTCCTCAAAGAATGGAAACAGCCTTATCTTTGCGATGAAGATGAAACGATTGCTAATTTTGTGTCTCGTCGTTTAGGAAACTATGCTGCTGAGACTTTTTTTGACCCCTTAACTCTGGGCATTTTCGCAGGAGATATTCATAAACTTTCGATCTCTGCTTGTTTCCCTGAGCTCAAAGCGATGGAAAGAGAGTATGGTTCTATCACACATGCCCTTTTTAAGAAAAAAAAGAGAAAAAAGAGAAAGGGTCTTTTTACATTGAGAGGAGGACTGCAAACGTTGATTGATCGCTTGGTGGAACAAGGACGAGGAAAGATCCACTTAAAGACCCCATTGACAACGTTAGGCAAAGAGGAACGCGTCATTCTGGCTCTTTCTTCGCAGGGGATGAAAAAGCTTTTTGCTAAAGATAAGAGGATGCGAGAATTTTTTCATTCTGTCGAAGAAGCTAGCCTTTCTGTTGTTAATGTGGCTTATTCCCAAGATCTTCTAAAGAAAAAAGGGTTTGGATATCTTATTCCAAGCTCGGAGAAAGAAAATATTCTCGGAGTGGTTTTTGACTCTGCTCTCTTTCCGCTGCAAAACCAGACAAGCGCTGAAACCAGACTGACTGTGATGCTGCGCAGCGGAGGAATAAAGGCTGCATTAGAAGGATTGCAAAGACATTTAGGGATTGAATCGGCGCCAAGCGAGGTGCACCTTAAAGTATGGAAAAATGTCATCCCTCAATATGGGATTGGCCATCTAAAACGTGTCCAGGCGTTTGAAAGCCACCTAAAAATGCACTATCCTCAAGTGACTTGCATTGGGAATTATATCAATGGAGCTTCCTTGAATCACTGCATTTTACTTGCAACCCAGGTTAGTTGAATCTACGCTAGTAAAAAAGTTCCGTCGATTTTTCGGTTCTTATTCAAAAATCCCGACATCTAAAATATTGACAAATGAGAAATATGAAGAATATAAACCTTGATGGTGCAAAGGGAAAAAGACTACCATTGCTGCAAAAAGATTAAGACTTACAAGAAAATCTGTAAAAAATTCGATAAAATTGATTATCGGGATAGGTAAAATGATTACTTTAGATAGATTGATAACGATTTTTAGTGCCTTAAATGGCGCAACCCAGTTCACAGAAACTCCTGTAAGACATCAAGGAGTGATAATAAAGTCTGCGATCAATACATTGCATGCAAATGGAGTCATTGCAACCAAAGCCAAAATGATGGATAGAACCTTTACTAAGATAGAATCTAGTACATGCTCATCCACTACTAGGAACTGTTTCCCTAACATGAATCATTTAGACGAAACTCATTCAAGCGAGCATCTGCGCAAGGACATCCCTGCGATAGAGGCCCAAATCGATTACACTTTCAAAAACAAAACTTTAATTGATTTGGCTTTTATACATAGCTCCTATGCCAGTGCAAACGGAAATGCGATCGATCGTTGCAATGAACGGTTAGAATTTTTAGGAGATAAAGTCCTGGGACTGATTGTGAGCGACTTCTTATATTCCTATCTTCCCGATCAGCTCGAAGGTAAGCTTTCTTATCTCCATTCCTGCTTAGTCGAAGCATCTGCCTGTACACTCTACCTTAAAAAAATTGCTCTTGAACGCTTTTTAATGGTCGGAAAAGGGGAAGCAATGAAGGAAGGAAAGGGGCGAGAAACGATTCTTGCCGATCTTTTTGAAGCGATTATGGGAGCCCTTTATCTTGATGGGGGGATGGAAGCAGCGCGCCGTTTTTTCTTTGACCACTTTGAAGATGTTGTGCTTTCGATGATTGAAAAGCCTCAACGCAACTGGAAAGCGGAACTTCAGGATTACTGCCAAAAGAGCTATCAAAAACCCCCAGAATATACCATTTTTAAAGAAGAAGGGCCGGAGCACCTGAAAAATTTTATGTTCAAGTGCATTTAGATCAAAAAGAGCTTGGAAAAGGAAAAGGATCCTCAAAAAAAGAAGCCGAACAATCAGCTGCAGAGAATGCCATTATAACTTTAGAACAAGGGAAAGGTGGTTAAACAAAGTATTCTTCATGTATCTGAACCCCTCCTAGCATGCGCAGCAGTTCGGTTTCTCTTTCTGTTGATTTGAGAGGGCAAATTTCAGTCAGAGTGCGCCCGTTGCATTCTTTCTTGGAGATTTGCAAGTGATGATCTGCGTAGCGGGCGACTTGAGGAAAATGGGTAATTGCTACAACTTGAGATTGATTGCCCAATGCTTTAAGCTTTTGACCCACAAGGGTTGCAGTTTCTCCTCCAATATTCGCATCGATTTCATCAAAGATCAATGTAGGAAGCCTTTCTTTTTCCGCGAGAATGATTTTTAGGGCCAGAAGAAAGCGAGCGACTTCGCCACCACTACTTTTTTGAGCGATTGAAGAAACGTGCTCTCCTTTATTTGCAGCAAGGAAAAATGAGACCTCATCGATTCCTGAGGGTCCCATCTCTTTTTCTTTAAAAAGGATTGAGATCGTTGCATGGGGAAGATTTAAGGACCGTAGAGTCTCAGCAAGCCTCTTTTCCAGTGCTTTTGCAGCGGTTTTTCGCTTACGAGATAGGGTTAAGGAAAGCGTTTTGCCCCCTTCTTCTTTAAGCCTTAGTTTTTTTTCTAAGACTTCGAGTTTCTTGGCGATATTTTCTAGGTTATCGATCTCTTTTTTGAGCTTTTCTACACGGTTGAGGATTTCAGGTGAATCGAGATGGTATTTCTTCTTCAATTGGTTTAACATGGAAAGACGTTTTTCTAACTCTATAAACCGGTGAGGGGAGTCTTCAGCTTCTTCTAGTTTTTTTGAGACAAGAAAGGAGACCTCTTGGAGGTGGACAATGGCACTTTCTATATGTTCAGTAAAAGAGGGGTCATTCGATAACTTTTGGAATTGAGCTAAAGCTGGAATAAGAGAAGGATGGTCGATCCCCCTTTGAAGAAAGCTGAATTTTTCTATGGTTTCTTTTGACTGCGCGAGGGTTTTATATTCTTCGAAGCGACTCTAGTCGGTTCGAAGCGCCCGTGTGTTTAAGGTCTAATAAGTCTTTATCAAGCGCTTTTTTTTCGTCATAAACTTTTTCAACAGCGCGTACATGCTCTTTAAGATTACCATAGATATCTAGAAGCTCTCTTTGCGTTTCACTTTGACGGATGGATTGGGAGTTATTCTGGCTAACGAGGTCTAAAAGATGGGGACCAAGTTGTCCTAAAAGAGAAAGGGGAGCCATCTGCGCATTGATAAAGATACGATTTTTTGAAATTCTTGAAATTTCGCGACGAATGATCAGCAATTCATGGTGATCATACTCGATTCCACTTCCTTCTAGGATTTCGTGAACTTCAGGAAGATTTTCGATATGAAAAGTGGCTTCAATTGTAGCTTTATCATCGCCAACTCGAACAAGCTCTGGAGAGACTTTTTGCCCAGAAAGGAGATGAATTGCTTGGAGTAAGAAGTGTTTTTCCAGCTCCTGTTTCGCCGGTTAAAATATGAAAACCCCGATCAAAAGTGATAGTGGTTGATTCGATAAGGACAAATGAAGTAAGTGAAAGGGTGTGTATCATATCCTTGCACTCTACTCGATTTAGCATTTTTTTGCATTAGTCTCACTGACTTCATCGACTGCGTTGAACGTGCTAAGCAAAGCTTCAATTTGTGCACCGGCGCGAGCCCCAGCATAAGCACCTGCAAGCCCTCCCCTTAAAATGTAACCGGCCACACCGCCCGGTATAATTCCACGGTATGAACCATACACCATTTGGTCGACCACTGTACAAAAAGTTTTCGTGTGGTTAGCAAATCGACGGATACGATCCACCTTTTGCGCAGCCGCTTCACCGTAGCCTTTTACGACTTCAACTTTTTTCCCCAAATAATTTTTAGTCGCTCCTGCTGATTCAACAGCTGTTTGGGCGTAATAACCAACACCAGAACAGATAGATTGCATTTTTTCCATTTAAGGTCTCCCACTTTTTTTTACACTTAAGGTCATATCAAGAGATAGGTTATACTAAAGTAATAAAAATAAGTTTGATTTAAAAAAATAATTTTTTTAGTTTATCTATTCAAAGGTATTAAATAACTATTTTAATCTAACTACTCGATTTAGCATTTTTTTGCATTAGTCTCACTGACTTCACCGACTGCGTTGAACATACTGAGCAAAGCTCCAATTTGTGCACCGGCGCGGGCCCCAGCATAGGCACCTGCAAACCCTCCGCTCAAAATAGAACCGGCTATACCGCCCAGTATAAGTCCTCGGTATGAACCATACACTGTTTGGTCGACCACTGTGCAAAAAGCTTTTGTGCTCTTAGCGAATCGACGGATGCGATCCACTTTTTCCGCAGCCGCTTCACCGTAGCCTTTTACGACTTCAACTTTTTTCCCCAAATAATTTTTAGTGTTTCCTGTGACTTCGACAGCTGCTCGGGCGTAGTGACCAACATTGGAGCAGATTGCTTGTGCATTTTCCATTTAAGACCTCCTATTTCGTCTTTTATAACAGTTATAATATCAAGGAATAGGTTATATTAAAATAATAAAAATAAATTTAATTTAAAAAATAATCTTTGTTTTATCTCTTTAAAGCTATGAAATAACTATTTTAATCTAAACATTAAACAAAGTATTTAATCGTCTTGAAGTGAAGCTTTGCCACCTCATTTAGAGGGGATTCTCCATGAGATCTGACAAACTGTTGTCCTGCCTTGATAACAAGGGAGGAAGCTCCTTTGGGAAAGTTTAGATTGAACTGGGAGCTGAGCTTTTCAATCCCTTGGACAAAGGCAGCACGAGCTAATATAGAAGCTCCTGCAACGACAATATCCTCCTCACCACGATGGCGCTGGGAAAGCGCTACTGCAAGAGCCTTCCGCTTGAGAGCATTTTCTACGATATGTTCACTGGCAAACTGATCGATAAGGACTGTTCTACAGTCGGTCTTTTTAAGAAGCTTTTCAATGGCTGTCGCATGGCCCCATGCTAGGAGATGATTCAGATTTTTAAACTGGTCGTAGAGCTCATTGTATCTTTTAGGAAAGATTTGAATGACTGCATGCGGGTACTCTTGTTTTATTTTAGAGGCAAATTTGATGATTGTACTATCGCTAAGATGCTTACTATCGCGAATTCCCATTGTAATAAGCTTTGAAATCATTTTTTCATCTGCATAAAGAGCTGCGATGCAAAGAGGGCCAAAGACATCTCCTTTTCCAGCCTCATCAACGCCAATATGGGGACTCATATCGACAGCAGTTTCAGGATAAGTATAGGAAAAGTTTCTTAAAATTTTTGGTTCAAGATAATAGTTGATAAAGTCATCTTTTTCCTTCCCTTGAACCATAAGTTTTCCCGATGTATAGAGTGTGCAAGAAACCCCCTTTTTCTTAGCTTGAAAAATGGTGTAGACGGGCTGCGAAAGATCAAATCCTTGGTCTTCTAACTCTTTTTTCAGTTTAGAAGCAAGAGTTGTATCGATTTCAGTGATAAAATTAGAAGATTTGCGCATCCTATAACATTAGCAAATGCTTTAATTAAAATCATTAATCAGTTAGCTTTGGGTTTTGAGAAACATAAAGTACGCACATGAGTGAAGATATAAAAAAATTAGGTACACTTTTTAAAACTAAACGTAAAGAGCTCAATCTCTCCTTAAAAGAAGTCGAAAATGCAACTTCTATTAGAGTGTCTCATCTAGAATCGATCGAAGAGGGAAAGGATGACGCATTTTTATCACCAGTTTATATGCTAGGTTTTATAAGACAGTATGCAAGCTTTCTAGGAATGGATGGTGAAAAATTGATTTCTCAGTATCCTGAATCGATGAAGTGGGGCAAGAAAAACCATGATTTTGCTTATGGGATCGGAACCCTTGAAAAAAGGGGGAGCATGGGGGGAGGAGTCAAGTGGGTTCCCAACCTTATTTGGGCCGCAGTATCGGTCGGTGTGATAGTTGTTGCTTACTACTTCGCAAAATATCTACATGTGATTTAACACAAGAAAGCTATTTTTTTTATTTCACGGTTTTCTACTCAATAGGATCCAATCAAAAGCTTAACGCAGCTGCTTTAGGGCTATGTTAGCTTAGCTACCTTTGCAGCCTTTCTCTCTTTGGAAGAGCGACATAAAATATACAAGTTACTTCCCACAACTACCACAGCGCCAATGACCATATAAAGGTCTGGAGTTTTGTTCCACCAAAAGGCATCAAACGCGACCACCCAAAAATAGGTCGAATAGTCTATGGGAGCAAGGGCAGACCCTTGGGCAAAACGGAGCGCTTGTGTAATTGCATATTGCCCGGCAGCTGTAATCACTCCAACAATTGCAAAAAGACCCCAGTGCTCCCAGGGCATTGCTTTCCAAGCCCCCCATCTAGCCCATGGAACGAAAGAGACAAACAGGAAGGGGAGCATTGCAAACATCATAACGAAGTTAGGGTAGATGGCAATCGCTAAACTGTGTTCTGTTGCAGCCAATTTTCTCATTAAGATTTTGTTGAGGGCTCCTAAAAAGGTCCCAAATAGAACAATAAGAGCAGCGAGTTCGAAAGTGCCTCCCCAAGGACGCATGGCAATTATGACACCGACTAATCCTAGACCCACTGCAGCCCATCGATCCCGAGTCACTGACTCTTTTAACAGTAAAGCGCTTAAAATGATCATGAAAAGGGAAGAGGTATAGCTGATTGTGTAGGTGCTTGTCAGTGAAGCCAGAGAAAAGGCATACATAAATGAAAGCGTATAAATCAAATTCACAAAGAGACGAACAAGGTGTTTCTTAGGGTGCTGGGTTGCTAAAACTTTTCTTATCCCACCTTGGAAAAACACCATGATTAAAAGAGGAGGAAGTCTTGTTGCGGCCCTTAGAAAAGATGTTTGAGGAACTGAGTAGGTTCCCATAAGGTGTTTGATGAAAGCGTCTGAAAGCGGATAAAGTGCTAGACCTACAATCATGAGTAGGATTCCAAGAATAGTCCTGTTGTGGAGTTGACGTTTGGTATCAATTGTTGTGGCCATATTTTCCTCTAAAATCGAATAGGAAAGGTTAATGTTAACACTTTTGAGAAAATGAATACACTAAAATCATGATGATCAATCCTAGTGAGTTTGTTGAAAAATAATTTTTTCAGAAGTGTGAGTTCAATTCTTGCGATTTAAAGAATTTATTCATTGATTAAAATAACCCAGTCCCGCTTTGATATTATGAACTTATGAGAAACTCAGATAAAAGACTTATAATAGATGGGTAAGCTGAATGTAAGAAAAATTCAAGCATTATTGTGGGTTTTCTTTTAGCATCGTCCACAGCCCTTGTTGCTATGGCTATGGATTCTCAGGTGACGCAAATTGAAAATCAGGTGCAGCAAGTGTGCACCAATATTCCTTATGGTGCGCAAACAGCTTCGGCTCAAGCAGAAGGGTACGGTTGGTTCTTCAATTTTGAAGCCCTTTACTGGCATGCAAAAGTTGGTGGAACAGAATTTGCTCATATTGATGAGACCAGTTATGTTGAGGAGGCCAGGCTTACTTTGAAAGGGTGTGAGAAAGGTATCGACTTTAAATGGGATTGCGGCATTAGAGTGGGTCTAAAATACAACTTTGAGCATAATGGTTGGGGTTTCAAAGGGCAATATACCTGGTTTGACACCAGTGGTAGTCATTCTGTAGCATCTAAATTTAGCGGTTTGATTATTCCTACCAAAGCATCAATATATATTTCCTCGACTCGAGAGGGCCATAGTGAGTCGCTCTTACTAGCTTGTACGAGTGCTAAATCAGAATACAACTTTGGCTATAAGGCCATTGATCTTGAACTAGATCGCGTCTGTTTTATTGATCGAGAGTCATCTCTTAGACCTCACTGGGGTTTGAAGGTAGTATGGATCGATCAAGCGCAGATTATTCAGTACACTGGTGGTCATCGCATTGGTGCAAACATTGTTCGTACTGAGGACGATTGTAAATTCTGGGGTTTAGGACCATGCTTAGGTCTTGATTATAAGTGGCATTTAGGCTATGGCTTCAGCATCTCCAGTGACATTGCTGGCACGCTCTTTCTTGGATTCTTTAATGTGAACCACGAAGAGAGCTATACTGCGATTAAAAATAATCAAATTGCAATCAGTTTTAACTCTCAAGCACTCTCGCCAACAGTGCAAATGAAACTCGTCCTTTGTTATGACAAGTACATTCACAACAATACACAACACATTGGTGCGGGAGTTGGATTTGAAGCGCAATACTGGTGCGAACAAAAACAGATGCTCGAGATGGCAGCGATATTTAACGAGACAAAATATCGGAAGCAAAGCGTAAGTATGTACGGTCTTGGTTTGGATATCCATTGGAACTTCTAAAATAATCCATTGCAAATACAATCTCACAAAAGGCGAAGTTCTGTAAGAGCTTCCCCTTTTTTACGGGTTCATGAAGTTTTATGACCTATGAAGATACGAGCTGTGTTACTTCTTTTTACTTAAACTCCACGAACGGTTACAAGCCAAGAGTTTTTTCATAGATTTCAAACGCTCCAAGGATCTAGGATGGTTTTTATGAAAACACTAGTCATGAAATTTGGTGGTGCTGCTTTAGAAATTCCTGAGCATTTTGGGAATGTTGCAGACATTATTGGTGAGAAAAAAGGGCGCCTTATTGTTGTTGTTAGCGCTATGGGAAATGTCACTGATGGGCTCATTTCACTAGCGCATCAAGTGGCTAAAGAGCCTTCAAAGCGCGAAATGGATATGCTCCTTTCTGTAGGTGAGCGGATTAGCATGTCTCTTCTTGCAATGGCTTTAGAAGAGCGGAAAATTTCTGCGATTAGTTTAACGGGGAGTCAATCGGGGATTATTACCTCTAACCATCATAACGAAGCTTTGATTCAAGATGTGCGCCCTAGTCGGATTCAAAAACACCTCGATGAAGGAAAAGTCGTTATCGTTGGTGGATTTCAAGGGGTGAGTGCTGAAAAGGAAATTACAACGTTGGGACGTGGCGGAAGTGATACTTCGGCAGTAGCTCTTGCTGCAGCGCTTGGCGCTGAAAATGTCGAATTTTACAAAGATGTGAAAGGGATCTATACAAATGATCCCAAAAAAGATCCTGAAGCAACCCTCATCTCAGAACTTTCGTTTAAAGAGGCCCTAACGTTTTCAGAATTTGTCCTTCATAAAAGAGCTATTTTACTCGCAGCAAAAAACGGAATGCCTTTATACGTAAAATCTTTTAAGAGAGAATGTAGAAGACGTTTTGCAGGAACTTGGATCCATGCAGACGCCCCAAAAAAGGGTCCGACCTATGAAGACTCCTTCTGAGCAGGGTAAACATGTTTTGCAAAAGGGTATGCCCTGTGCAGAGCTCGAGACTTCAAAAGGATGAATTCTTCGTCTCCTTTTCATGCCTCGAAATAAAGAAGAAGTTCTATGAGTATGTGATCACCTTGGGACAAGAGCTCCACTTTGCACGTCATCTTCCTCAGGTGATTCTCTCTTTTGAGAAACAAACCGAAATAAAGCTTTTTTTCACTGTTATTTTAGCAACGCCTTGTACTCTCTAAAATGCCGCCCCTCGAAGATGTTTTTTTAGCTTCTTGTTTGCGACCTAAAATTGATCAGATCAAACAAATCGGGATGCTAAGAAAAAAATATCCAAAAGAAGCAGTTGTTTTTAAAGTGGCGCTCCCCCTAAAAGAATTTTCACGAGAAGATCACTCTATTGATTTTTACAATGGAGGAATGATTTCTAAGCAAAATGAAGTTGTTAAGGCGTTGGAAAAGGTTCTTAGTTTGGTTGGAAGGCAGTACCACCATCTTTTGGAAACCTTTTTTCACTCTCTTTTTCCATCGGAGAAGAGAAATTTTTAGATCCTCTAATCTTAAAGAATTTCTTCCTGTTTCTTTTTGAGAAGATGCAGACGCAACAGGATTTTGTAACGCAAGAAGAGGAGGGCTATTGTTATATCGTGGCTGATAGTCACGCCTTAGAAAAAGTTTCAAGAACTTTCAATGCCTCTTATTTCTTTAGACCTTGAATATGACGAGAGGGTTTAGAAAGGTTTTATTTGGCAATGAAAAATTTCACCAACATGCCTATAAAACCTCATTTGATAATATTCGAGACCTTTGTCTATACTTGGAGCTATATGGCAATAGATAATGAAATTTACATTGAACCCTCGATCTTTGCAGCAGACTTTGGTCATTTGGCCGATGAAGCAAAACGGGTGGAACAAGCAGGGGCCGATGCGATCCACTTTGATATTATGGATGGCCATTTCGTTCCCAACCTTTCGCTGAGTCCTAAAAGTCTTGCAGCGGTTAATCGAGCAACAGATCTTTACCTCGATGTTCATATCATGGTCTACAATCCTTATCACTATATCGAGCGTCTAGTAGAAAACGGCGCCGATTGCATCACTTTTCATTTCGAAGCAACAGAAGATGTGGAAGACACCTTGAGCTATATTCGAAAATGCAGCGTCCATGCAGGGCTTGCTTTTTGTCCTGAAACTGATGAAAGCCTCATCCCAAAGTATCTTGATAAATGTGACAAAATACTTTTGATGACAGTTCATCCAGGATTTAGTGGACAAGCTTTTATTCCTGAGGTTTTAGAGAAGATCGAATTTGCCCGTGGGCTTTGCGATAAATTGAATGTCCGCAGAGGTGGAAAAGTCCCTAAAGAAGGGGAAACTCTTCCTCCCTTTGCTATTCAGATCGACGGCGGGATTGATGATAAAACAGCCCCTCAGGTGATTAAAGCAGGGGCTGACCACCTTGTTGCTGGAACCTACCTTTTCGAAGGGGAAGATATGAAAGAAAAAATCAAAGGGCTTCGTGGATGAAAAAGGTTGTTGTTATGGGAGGAGGAACAGGTAATTTCACTGTTCTTCGTGGTCTAAAAAAACATAACGTTGATCTTAGCGCCATTGTTTCCATGGCAGATGATGGGGGAAGCACGGGCATTCTTCGGGATGAACTGGGCGTTCTCCCGCCAGGTGATGTCCGACAATGTTTAGTAGCCCTTTCCGATTCTTCAAGGTTAATGCGTAGTGTGATGAATTATCGCTTTGAAAACGGAGGACTTGGAGGTCATAGTTTAGGGAACCTCCTCCTTTCAGCTCTAGACAAAGTGACCGGAAGTTTTGAGCGCGCTGTTGAAGAAATGGGACGTATTCTCTTCATTAAGGGAAAAGTCATTCCTGTCACCACACATCAAGTCCGCTTAAGGATGATTCTTAAGAATCGGAAAATTTTGGAAGGGGAAAAGGAAATCTATCTCTCACATGAAATTGATAAAGGGTATAGCAAAATTTACCTTGAACCGTTTCCTGAATCTAATCCCCATGCCATTAGTGAAATTCGGAATGCTGATCTTATTATTCTAGGTCCAGGGGGACTCCACACCTCGATCATTCCAAATCTTCTTGTAAGTGGAGTCAGTCAAGCACTTAGAGAATCCCATGCAAAAAAAGTTTTCATCGCAAACCTAATGAACCGAAGGGGACAAACAACAGGATATAAGGTGAGTGATTATTTGAGTGAAATCGTGACCTATTTAGGAGACGATATTTTTGATCATATTCTGGTGAACAACCAGATGCCTGATCAAGAATTGATTGAAAAATATGCAGAAGAGGGTGAATTGATAGAAAATGATATGAACGGACCTCGGGTGGTTTCGGCACCTCTTCTTGGAAAGCTTTCTCAAAGTCGTAAAGGGGATATGTTAATAACTCGAAGCTTGATTCGTCATAATTCAACACAAATAACAAAAGAGATCATGAAAATTGTTGATCATCTTTGATTTAGACGATACACTTATTGACACAAGTGGTTCCATATTGCCTGGTGTATTGAAAAACGCCCTCATAGCAATCGGGGGCGCTGGTCTCTCAATGGCAAATTTCAACCGTTCTTACGATGAGCTCTTAAGACTCAACACATTTCATTTGAGTTCAGAAGAAGCAATTCGAGAGTTTTTAGAGATTCATAGAGCTCCTGCTCAATGTTTGGATGCCGCACTAAGAGCTGTGTATGAAAGTCCCATATTCGACGCGCCGATCCAACCTGTTGAAGATGCCATAGAAGTTTTAGAAGAACTTTCCATGCGTCATCCTCTTGTTTTAGTGACAAAGGGAAAAGAGAAAATTCAACGGGAAAAGATGAAGCGGGCCGGAATTTCAACTCAATTTTTTACTAAACTTCATTTTTGCACAGGTGGGGATAAAAAAAAGATTTACCAAAAAGTGAGTGAAGAAATGGGAATTTCTCCATTCAATGCTTTAGTTTGTGGAGATAGAATTTCTCTTGATCTCACTCCTGCTAAAAAAATTGGGTGCAAAACTGTTCAACTCAAATGGGGGAGGGGCTTAGGTAATACTGGATTTAAAAAGGATGTTGATTATACCATCTTATATTTAAAAGAATTGAAAAGTCTTTTAGAAACTTTTGAAATCATTGGTTAACAAGACATGGTCATAACAAGCAAGCAAATTTCACCCGGGACAACTCTTTCTCTTGATGGAAAAATCTATCGAGTCGAAACGAGTCTTAAAGTGACAGTCGCTAGGGGAGTTCCCTTTATTAAAA
Organism: Simkaniaceae bacterium; assembly: GCA_030064985.1. Classification (GTDB taxonomy): domain Bacteria; phylum Chlamydiota; class Chlamydiia; order Chlamydiales; family Simkaniaceae; genus Neptunichlamydia. Next base: position 23,453 of record JASJDV010000005.1, read on the forward strand.
CAAAGTTAAAGAATCTTATGTCCGATGAGGTGATTGAGAAAAACTTTAAACTGGATCAAGCGATTGAAGAAGTGACCTTAAGTGAGCGATTCTTGGAGTTTCTTTATTTAGAAGGAAAAGATTACTTTTTCCTTGATATCAATGAGCTAGATGAAATCCTTGTTCCGGCCGATATCGTGGCTGATAAAGTCAACTATTTGAAAGAGGGAATTCAAATTAAAGCTATGTTTTATGGAGAAACAATTTTTTCCATAGAGCTTCCCCAGTTTTTAGAGCTTATGATCATCAAGCTAGAAGATATTAAGTCAAAGATTTCTGTCTCTTCAGCCAGTAAAATTGCGATTTTGGAAACAGGAGCTAAGGTGGAAGTGCCTCTGTTTATTGAAGTGGGCGATATCATTAACGTTGATACCCATCTTGGAGAGTATGTGCAGAGAATTTAGGAGATAGAGAATGGATTTAGAAGAAATTAAAGAACTCATGGCTGCAATGGAAGACACAGGAATGACCAAAATTGCTCTTAAAGATAACAACGGCTTTGAGCTAAAGCTGGAAAGAGGCAAGGGCCTTGATACGATCCCTTATGCGCCTCCTGTTGCAACGGTGGCCCCTCAGTTTGAACCTCAAGCACAGGAAAAACTTTTTCAAAAAGAGACTGATGCAAAACAGCCAGAGTCAAAAGAGGGACATGAGATTACCTCTCCGATGGTTGGGACGTTTTATACAGCAGCATCTCCTGAAGCTGATCCATTCGTGAAAGTGGGTGATACTGTAACAGAAGAGACGGTCGTTGGAATCGTTGAGGCGATGAAGGTGATGAATGAAATCAAGGCCGGGAAAAGTGGTGTTGTGATAGAAATTCATGTTGACAATGCACATCCTGTAGAATTTGGAACAAAACTTTTTACATTGGCTTAAATAATGAAAAAGATCTTAATTGCTAATAGAGGGGAAATTGCTGTTCGGATCATTAGAGCTTGTCATGATCTGGGACTCCAAACCGTAGCGATTTATTCAAAAGCAGATAGCGAATCTCTTCACGTTCTTCATGCCGATGAAGCGATTTGTATTGGAGAAGCTCCATCGAACCAATCCTATCTTAGAATCCCTAACATTCTTTCAGCTTGTGAGATTACAAGCGCCGATGCCATCCACCCCGGCTACGGCTTTTTAAGTGAAAATGCAAAATTTGCCTCCATCTGTGAAAGTTGTGGGATTACTTTTATTGGACCTTCTTCAAAGACAATTGGTCTATTGGGCGATAAGGCGCAGGCCAAGAGTATTGCCCAAAGTGTCCGTTGCCCAGTCATTCCAGGCTCTAAGGGAATTGTCAAAACAGTGGATAAAGCTGCAAAGGAAGCTAAAAAAATAGGATTTCCCATATTCATCAAGGCGACTGCCGGGGGGGGAGGAAAAGGGATCCGCATTGCTCATGATGCCGATGACTTTGTCAGGCAATACACAGCGGCTCGAACAGAGGCAAAAGCTTCTTTCGGAAATCCTGATATCTATCTTGAAAAAATGATCATGAATCCTCGCCACATCGAAATCCAAATTTTGGGTGATAAATATGGCAACTATGTCCACTTAGGAGAAAGAGATTGTACCATTCAACGAAGAAGACAAAAACTCATTGAAGAAACACCTAGCCCACTTTTGACCCCTCATCTTCGTAAAAAAATGGGAGAAGCAGCTGTGCAATTAGCTAAAGCTGCAAAATATCATACGGTGGGAACGGTAGAGTTCCTATTAGACGAGAAGAAAAATTTCTATTTTATGGAAGTAAACACAAGAATCCAAGTTGAACACACAGTGACTGAAGAGCTCACAGGAATAGACCTTGTCAAAGAGCAGATGAAAATGGCTATTGGAAAAAAACTCTCCTACAAGCAAAAAGATATCCGGTTTGAAGGGCATATTCTTGAATTCCGTATCAATGCAGAAAATCCTTCGAAAAACTTCATCCCTTCTCCAGGACTTCTTGAATACTATATTCCTCCTGGCGGCCCCCACGTTCGCGTGGATAGTGCTTGCTATTCCGGCTATAAAATTCCCCCTTTTTATGATTCAATGATTGCAAAACTCATTGTCAAAGGAAAAAATCGAGAGGATGCGATAGAAATTTCCAAACGAGCGCTTCGTGAATTTCATATTGGTGGGGTAGATTCTACCATTCCTTTTCATCAATATATGCTTCAAAACCCCGTTTTTTTATCAGGAGAAAACTATCATCTTGATTTTATAGATCGCTTGATCAAGGAAGGATGCAACTTCGTTAAAGATGAATCAAAATCTCATTCAAAAGTCCCCTTCCCGGAGCAACGAACTCCGATGGCAGCTTCTCAGTGACCCTGCTCAAACTAAAGAATGCTTTGAGAAAATCCTCAACTTGTTTACTGTTTAAGCCATATGCATGGGCAGTAAAGGAAAATTGCGTATAAAAGAAATGGATAATTTGGAGCCTGTTGCAAAGCATATTCTTAAGAAACCCTTGCTGGATTGTTCTTGAAAGGAGAGTCTCGATATTGCCTTATTTGCTATTGAAGACCGTTTTATTATAGGATATGGGTTAGATGATAAGAAATATTACCGGGGAATTTCTGCTATCTAGTGCGATCGAACGACAAACAAAGACTTATAGGATAGGTTCATGAAAGGTATTATCTTAGCGGGTGGACTTGGCACACGTCTTCACCCCCTCACCCTTGCAACCAGCAAACAACTCTTACCGATCTACGATAAGCCTATGATTTATTATCCGCTATCAACTCTGATGCAAGCAGGAATCCGTGAGGTCATGCTGATCTCAACAAAGCACGACCTTCCTCGCTTTCAAACCCTTTTAAAAGATGGCTCTCATCTAGGGCTTAATATTTCGTATGGAGTTCAAATAAAGCCCAACGGAATTGCAGAAGCATTTGTTATTGCTGAAGAGTTTATTGAAGATCAAAACGTAGCATTAATTCTTGGCGATAATATCTTTTACGGAGAACATTTGAGCTCTCTTTTGAAAAGCTGTGGTACCTTAGAAAGTGGAGGCATTATCTTTGGTTATCAAGTTAAAGATCCTGAAAGATATGGTGTTGTTGCCTTTGATGAAGATCAACAGGTCGCAGGCATTATTGAAAAGCCCCAAAAACCTCCTTCTCAATATGCTGTTACAGGACTTTATTTCTATGATAATACTGTGATTTCCATTGCAAAATCTCTTAAACCTTCTGCTCGTGGAGAGCTTGAAATTACCGATGTCAATCGTGTTTATCTTGAAAGAGGGAATTTAAGAGTGCATCTTTTTGGTTCCGGCTTTGCCTGGCTCGACACGGGAACCTTTGAAGCGCTGCACCAAGCCTCTAACTATGTTCAAATCATCCAAGAACGCCAAGAAATTAAAATCGGTGCTGTGGAAGAAATTGCTGAGCAAAATGGCTGGATCGCTACCAGTAAATCTTAAAAGGAGAGGACATTTTCAGCGGTTTTTTCTCGAAAAGATCTTGCGAAAAAAGCAAATGTCAATGCTTGATAAGCTCCTCAAGAAGAGCTTTTTTTCTAATCCCATTCCTTTTTTAAACGTCTCTAGGCATTAAATGTTTTATAAAGCTCCCGTTTGGGCTGATTTAGAAGCCTAGCAGCAGCAACTAGGGCATCCTTAGCACTTATCTTAAAAAGCTCTTGAATCTCTTCCATCAATTTTTGAGGATCTTTTTCAAAGGGGATTTTATTTCCAGAGAAAACAAGGACGTATTCCCCAAGAATTTTTTTCTTTTTACAATGCTTGATGAGCTCCTGAGGCGTTCCTTCAAGAAGTTCTTCGTAAACCTTTGTCAATTCACGTGCGATAAAAATTTTTGACTGAGGAGCGATTTCATTCATTGATTCGAGCGTTTTCATCAAATGGTGAGGGGACTCATAAGCAATCGTAAGGCCGGGGTAGTAGACAATATCGATCAATTGTTTCTTCCCCTTCTTTTCAAGAAAGCCGATAAATTGAAAGTTTTCTTCACTTCCAAATACACTAAGAGCAGCAATTGCTGCGCAAGGACCAGGAACGATTTCAATTTTCATCCCATTTTCTCGGCACTTGCGGATCAATCCAGCCCCAGGATCGGAGATTCCTGGAGTTCCCGCATCAGAAATAAGAGCAATCTTCTTTCCTCTGTGCAATAGATCAAAAACTTTTTGCTCACGTCCTTTTTCGTTAAACTTATGAAAGCTCCGCATTTTAGTGGGAATGCTATACTCGCGCAGCAACACACCACTTGTTCTAGTGTCTTCTGCCAACACTAAATCGACACTTTTAAGTACCTCAACAGCCCTAAAGGTGATATCCTTTAAGTTTCCAATCGGCGTTGCTACTACATATAACACACTTATCTCACTTGTTTATTTGCACAACTGTTTAGGATGAAGGGAGGCAAAGGAAGAAAGATTGCGCGGTGCAGATGGTAGCAGATATAAGCTATTTGACACAGTGAAGAACCATTTACAAGAAAAGCAGCGCGATAGATGCTCCCATCCAAAAAAAATTTCTAGCTGCGTTTGCTCACCCCAAACAAATGAGGTGGCACCCAGATTCGAACTGGGGATAGAGGCTTTGCAGGCCCCTGCCTTACCACTTGGCCATGCCACCAAAAAGCCATCATTATGATGAATTTTCCTCTTCAAGTCAAGCGTGGAGCTCTGCTTTAAGGTGCCTAAAAGATTAAAACTCCCTCAAAATCAAGAGGGTCTAGCCCCCTTAACAAGCCAGAACTCACCGCGATACAACCGCCGGCCGGCTTCTTTGTAGCCTTATACGAAAATGCATGGGTCAGATACACTTGATCAAATCCAAAAGATCCGGTCTTTTGCTGTGAGGATTAGAATCCCTCAAAGCCTTCTTTCAGCGACTTCTCTATAAGGTGATAGTTTATGGCGATTTAAGAATGCTTTGATTCAAAAGTTTGACTTAGATATTTTGGAAATAAGATGAATAAAACGATCAGGCAAATTGCAGAGTTTTTTGGTTTCTTTTCCAATCAAAAGAGCAGAGTTACACATGCAGCTTTTGATAGTAGGCAGGTAAAAGAAGGAACACTTTTTTTCGCCCTTCCTGGTGAGAAAGTTGATGGTCACCAATTTTTAGAAGAAGTTGCTACAAAAAAAGCTATTGCTGCGGTTGTTTCCAAAGAGTACTCAGGTCCTAGTTTTGGGATGGAACTGATCCCTGTTTTAGAGATTAAAAAGGCGCTTCAAAGTTTAGCTTGTGAAGTCCTCAAGGACAAAAGTCCTTTAGTTATTGGTGTGACTGGAACTGTAGGAAAGACAACAGCGAAAGAATTTATTGCAGCCGTTTTAAATGAAAAGTTTCGAGTCGCAAAAACCCCTGGGAGTATGAATTCTCAAGTTGGCTTGCCGTTGACGATTTTGAATTGGGAGGGAAATGATGAGATTCTTGTTTTAGAGATGGGGATGAGTCAAAAGGGAGAGCTTTCTCGATTGATTGAAGTTGCTCCACCAGAACTAGGTGTTTTAACAAAAATTAGCTTAGCCCATGCTGCCTTTTTTGATGACTTGGAAGGACTTGCAGAAGCAAAATGCGAACTTTTTCAATCAAAAAAGATAAAACACGCCTTTTTGAACCAAGATACGGCAAGATTCAAAGCTGTTCAAGCCATTCCATCCCCCAAAACATGGTTTAGCAACAGCACACTGAAAGCGCCGTTTTCAGAGCCCCAGCTTTTAGAAAATCTTGGAGCTGCTGTTAGTATTGCTAGATATTTAGGACTGACTGAGGAAGAAATCCTAAGAGGGATTCAAAAGCTGAAACCTTTTAAGCACCGCGGAGAAAAAATTGAAAAAAAAGGCATTTTGTTTATCGATGATTCTTATAACGCATCTCCAATTGCAGCAAAAGCAGCTTTTAAAAGCCTGCCCAAAGGCAAAAAAAGATTGGCTCTTTTTGGTGCGATGAAAGAATTAGGGACTTTTGAAACAAAAAGTCATGTAGAAGTTGCAGAATGTGCATTGCCAATGATCGATGAGCTTCTCTGCGTTGGAAAAGAATGTCGACCAATGGTGGATCTGTTCAAACAGAACGGAAAGCTAGCAAAACTTTTTGTATCTAAAGAAGAAGCAATACAGCATCTAAAAGCTATCACACAAGTTGGTGATGTTGTCTTGATCAAAGGATCGAATTCCCTCAAGTTATGGACAGTTTTAAAGGAGATATAATCGATTGATCTACTTGTCTTTGCAGTATTTAGCCCATCAGACAGCAGTGAAGATTCCCGCTGTTTTTCTCTACGCCTCAACACGGATGATTTTAGCGGCCATGACAACACTTCTTTTAACGATCTTCATAGGGCACCGCTTTATTAACAAGCTTTATGCTTTGAAGACCGGGCAATCGATCCGAGTGGAAAATTGTCCTACGCTTGCTAAGCTGCATCAAAAGAAAAAAGAGATACCGACAATGGGGGGATTTTTAATCCTCATTTCGATGCTGATTGCTCTTATCTTGTGGATGGACCTACGCAATTCTTTTACTTTGATTCTATGCATTGCGACGGTTTGGTTAGGGCTTCTGGGTGGAATAGATGATTACCTGAAGATGAAACATAAAAACTCTAAGGGGCTTCCAGCAAAAAAAAAGTTTGCCTTACAGCTTCTTTTTGTGGCTTTATTAGGACTTTATCTTTTATGGCCCCCTTTTAGTGAGACAATTCATTTCGGCCATTGGTTTCCCCCTCCCGCTGCGAATTATGGAGAGTATTTTTTCCCTTTTAAAAAAGGGGCGCTTTTTACTCTAGGTGGAGTGGGGGGCATTTTAGCCTTCACGATCACAGCAGTTGTTGTAACAGGCTCTTCAAATGGGGTGAATTTAACAGATGGCCTTGATGGTTTAGCTTCTGGATGCATTATTTTAGTATCTGCTGTGCTTGCGATCTTTGCGTTTTTATCGAATCACAGCGAAATGGCCCGTTATTTGAACCTCCCATACATTAAAGGGTGCGCAGAAATTGCGGTGTATTTATGTGCTATGGGAGGTGCATGCCTCGGGTTTTTATGGTACAACAGCCACCCAGCGCAAGTTTTTATGGGCGATACCGGATCCCTTGCTCTCGGAGGAATTTTAGGCACAGCAGCTGTCTTAATGCGACGAGAATTTTTGCTGGCCCTGGTGGGAGGAATATTTGTCATTGAAGCTGTTTCAGTCATCTTGCAGGTCTTGAGTTACCGCTATCGCAATAAGAAGAGGATTTTCCGGTGTGCTCCTCTTCACCATCACTTTGAGTTTAAGGGATGGCCGGAACAAAAAGTGGTCATCCGATTTTGGATTATCAGTCTAATCCTTGCACTTATTGGGCTTGCTTCCATTAAGTTTCAGTAAGAGCAGCATTAGGCAAGGTTTGTTTCGTAGGTAAGGCGAATTTTGGGGATAAAAAGATGGATCGATTAAGATCAAAAATAGGTTCTAAACGTTGTCTCGTAATTGGCCTAGGCATGAGCGGAAGGGGAGCTGCAAAACTCTTGCTTCAAAAGGGCTATGAAGTGATTGCCGTCGATAAAAATCCTCAGCACATAGAGGGGGTTGAAGTGCTCCCTGAAACTGCAAACATTGGAAAAGTGGATCTGACAGTATTATCTCCTGGAATTCCACGAAGCCATCCCCAAGCTCAGGGAAGAGAAGTGATTGGAGAAGCCGAGCTTGCCATGCGCTTTTTAAAAAATCGTGCGATTGGAATTACAGGGACAAATGGGAAAACAACACTGACTCTTCTTTTAACCTATCTATTGAATTTTTCTGGGGCCAAAGCCCGAGCCTTAGGGAATATTGGAGCAAGCATTGCAGAGTATGCTTGCTATCCTGATCCTACGGAACTTCTAGTGATAGAATTGAGTTCTTATCAATTGGAGACAATGGTAACAAAAGGCTTTGATTATGGTATCATTACAAATGTATCTCCCGATCATTTAGACCGCTATGAAAATTTTGAACAGTATAAAAAAACAAAATACCGATTAGGTGAATTACTAAAAGAAGGAGAAATTATTGATGAGAATTCTTATTTACAACTAACAAAAAACAAGAGATACTGGGAACTAAAATGTGATCCTGTTCTGCGCGCTGCTTGGGTCATTTCACAAAAATTGGGAATGGATTGGAAGCAGTTTTTAGAAGGAATCAAAAGTTTTAAACGCCCTAAGCACCGAATGGAAAAGGTACAAAAGCTTGAGGGAGTAACATTTATTAACGATAGTAAAGGGACAAATAGTCATGCTGTTCTTTATGGACTATCCCAACTTAAAGGTCCTATCCTTTTAATTGCGGGAGGAAAAGGAAAAGGAGAGACCTTCGAAAACTGGAAAAAGCCTTTCGAGAGAAAGGTGACAAAAATCTTTGCAATTGGAGAGCTTGCTTTAGAGCTTAAAGAAAAACTCAAAAGCGTTACTGTTTGCAGTGACTTAGAAGAGGCGGTTAGAAAAGCCTACCATGCTTCTAAAAAAGGAGACACAATCCTTCTTTCTCCAGGTGCTGCCAGCTTTGACCAGTTTCAAAATTATGAAGAGAGGGGAAAAAAGTTTAAAGACTACGTGAAACAGCTGAAGGAAAAATAATGAACCGAAGAGATATCATCATTGTCGCAGTTCTTATCAATGCAGGGCTTGTTGTGACCCTTTTTGTCAGCTCTTTAAAGAAAGAGAGTAGAACAGACCTCGTATCTTCTAAGCCGAGTAAAGAGCAGGTTGACGTTGCAGCAAAACTGACTCCTCCGAAAGAAAAAGGAGCAGACCAAGTGGATCAGGTGATTAGCCGCTACACGGCCATGACTAAAGTCGAAGAAAAAAAAGAAGAGTCTCCGCCTCCCATAGTCCTTACTCCAATAAAAAAAGACGAAAAAACCCCTGTTTTCAAACCTCCTGTAAAGGGTCTGCTTCGGGTTGTGACTGTGGAACAAGGAGATGTTCTTGAAAAGATTGCCAGAAGTCACGACGTCAGTGTTGATGAAATCATGAAACTGAACAATCTTTCAAACTCTCGTCTACAAATTGGACAAGAATTAAAACTTCCTGACAAGAAAGCCCTAAAAATTGATTCGAAAAAAGAAGAAGAGAGAGAATACTATGTGGTGAAAGGCGGCGATAGTCCTTGGACAATTGCTCAAAAACATCACATGCAAGTCGAAGAGCTTCTCAAGCTCAATAATATTGATGAGAAAAAAGCTAAACGACTCCGCCCTGGAGATCGTTTAAAGATACAATGAAAAGTGTCTATTTTCTTTTCTCTTTCGTCACGATTCTTTTTGTAATCGGAATCTTAATGGTTTTCGATACCACCTCTGCTGAGGTGATCGATAAAAATCTGAATGTAGGCACCCACCACGTCTTGATCAAGCAGCTTGCTTATGGCTGCCTAGGAGTGATTTTTGCGCTCCTTGTCTACTTCTTTGGGTATAGAAAACTCTTAGAGTTTTCTCCCTATCTTTTTTATCTCTGTACTGCGTGTTTATTTTTGGTTTTTGTTCCAGGGATTGGAAAAGCACTTAACGGAGCTCATCGTTGGATCTTTTTAGGACCTATTTCTTTTCAATCTTCAGAGTTTATGAAAGTCATTGCTCCACTTTATTTTATCCATCTTTACTTAAAAACAGATAAAATGACTCTAAAGCAGTTTTATTTGATTATTTTGCGCTTGTCTGTTCCTCTATTTTTAATACTGATTGAACCCGATAACGGAGCTGTTGTAATCATGATGGCAACGATGATGGCACTTTTCTTCTTATGTCGTGTAAAATGGCACTATTGGCTTCTTCCTGTTCTCTTTTTAGTTTCACTTGGAGGTTTAGCAGCGTTTCAGATGCCTCACGTGAAGCAAAGAATTCGAGTATATCTTCATCCAGAAGTTGATTTACTAGGAAAAGGGCATCAACCTTATCAAGCTAAAATTGCAACGGGATCGGGACGTCTTTTTGGGCGTGGAATGGGAGAAAGCCTCCAAAAATTAAACTATTTGCCTGAAGCGCGCAGTGATTACATTGCTGCTATTTATGCAGAAGAGCTCGGATTTATTGGCGTTCTTTTTTTGGTACTCCTTTATCTTTCAATTGCCTATAGTGGTTTTTATATTGCACTAAAAGCGAGAACAAAGGGAGGATTTTGCGTTGCAAGTGTGATGATTTTTCTGATTTCTTTTCAGGCTTTCCTAAACTTAGGGGTGGTATCAGGACTCCTTCCCAGCAAAGGGACAAACCTCCCTTTTTTTAGCCAAGGAGGCTCTTCTCTGCTAGCAAATTGCATTGCAATTGCTTTGATTATGAGTGCAAATCAAGTAAAAGAACGGAAAAACACGTGGAAGAGCCTAGAAATGACGTAAATCTCCTCATTGCAGCTGGAGGGACAGGAGGACACCTTTTTCCAGCACAAGCATTAGCCTTAGAACTGATTCAAAAACATCCCCATATCCGTACCACTTTTATCGGAGCGGGACTTAAAAAAAATACCTATTTTAAAAAAGACCTTTTTCCTTTTGTAGATATTGAAAGTGGAACACCTTTTAAGAAAGATCCCATTCACAACCTTAGAGCCCTTGTAAAAATCTCAAAAGGGCTAAAACGTAGTTTACAGTTTATCAAAAAAAAGAAGCCTAACCTAATTATAGGCTTTGGGAGTTATCACGCCTTTCCAGCAGTTTATGCTGCAAAACTAAAAAAAGTTCCGATGATTCTCTTTGAAAGCAATGCTTTTCCAGGACGAGTGAACCGTTTTTTCTCTAAATGGGCTAACATTTCAGCGATCCAGTTTTCCCATGCCCGAGCTTATTTAAAGTCTGATTGCGTTTGCGTTCAAATGCCTCTTCTTAAAAAGAAGGGTGATCTGTCCCAAAAAGAAGCACGCGCTTATTTTGGCTTAGAGCAAGAAAGGTTAACCGTTCTTATTTTTGGAGGATCGCAAGGAGCTCAATCGATCAATCATTTTATTTGCGCAGCTTTAGAACCCTTGATTTCAAAAGGAATTCAATTCCAAGTCGTTCATATCGTTGGCGAAGCTAAATGGATAGAAAAGCTTCGAGAAATCTACAAAAAACACCAAATTCCCTCTTCAGTCAAGATTTTTGAAGACAAAATGGAGTATGCTTGGACCGCCGCAGATCTCAGTATCTCAAGGGCTGGTGCTGCAACCTTAGCAGAACTGATTGAATTTTCTATTCCAAGCATTCTTATTCCTTACCCCTTTGGCACAGAAAATCATCAATTTAAAAATGCTGCCTTTGTTACAGAAGAGATTAAAGGAGCTGTGACTTTAGAAGAAAAAGATCTCAAAGGATGTATTTTAGCTGATACGATTGGTCAATTGCTTGAAAATGATCGAGCAGCATTAAAAAAAATGAAAGGCGCTTTAAGAAACTTTAAAAAAGAAAAAACCAAACAAGATCTTTGTTCAGTAGTCCTCAAAACATTAGGATGGTTGGGTTAGGTTTATGAGAGAATCGTTTCATTTTTTAGGCATTAAAGGAAGTGGAATGAGCGCCCTTGCCCATATTCTTCTAGAAAAAGGGATGCTAGTTTCTGGTTCTGATCTTGCTGATATCTCATTTTTGGAAACATTAGGGGTTAAGCGCTCAGAAACTCTACCCGATAAGGGAAAAATTATTTACAGCTCAGCGATTCCTTCAGATCACCCTGCTTTACTGCAAGCAAAAAGGGAAAGGCGGTCGATTCTTCATCGTTCTGAGTTGATCCATACCTTACTCGAAGGAAAAAAAGGACTTTTGGTTGCTGGGACTCACGGAAAAACGAGCACTTCTTGCCTCCTATCTTGGGTCCTCATTTCTGCAGGATTTCATCCTTCCTTTGCTGTAGGAGGCATTTTGCAAAACCTGCAGAAAAATGGAGGATATGGGCCAGGAGGTTTCTTTGTTTTAGAAGCTGACGAAAGCGATGGAAGTTTTCTGAATTACGAAGGGGAAGGAGCCATTGTAACCAACATTGAAAAAGAGCACCTAGCTTTTTGGAAAAGTGAGAAAAAGCTTGTAAAAGGCTTCCAAACCTTTATATCTCGAATAAAGAATAAAAATCTTCTTTTCTGGTGTAAAGATGATCCCCTTTTGAAAAAAATCAATCCTCCAGGAATTTCTTACGGAAAAAAAGGAGATTTGAACCTCTTATCGTGTGAGCAAAAGGGAGAGAAAACCTTTTTTTCAGCTCAATTTGAAGAAAGCGTTTATCAAGATATTGAACTTCCGTTAATGGGAAAAAAACTCGCACTCAATGCTTTGGCTGTTTTTGGTTTATCTTTAAAACTTGGAATTCCTGCAGAAGTGATACGAAAAGCCTTTGTAAGTTTTAAAGGAATCAAGCGAAGACATGAAAAGATTGGTGAAATTGATTCGATCACAATTTATGATGATTATGCTCATCACCCAACGGAAATTAAAGCGCTACTAAAGAGTCTAACAAAAAGAGGGAAGAAAGGGAGGCTGATTGCTCTTTTTCAACCGCACCGTTTTTCAAGGACCCAAGAACTCTTTTCTGATTTCAAAGGGGCTTTTGCTCGTGCTGACTTATTGATTCTCACATCTATTTATCCTGCTGGAGAAAAACCCATTCCTGGAATTACTGATAAGATTTTTTTTAAACAAATAGAGGAAAGAAACGCTCTTTTCTTGGAAAAAGAATTTCTATTTGATTATCTTCCAAAAATGTTATTGCCTGGAGATATCCTTGTGACAATTGGAGCTGGAGATATTACACAAGTCGGCCCCAAGCTTCTTCAGGAACTCTCATGAAGTACATACGCTTTGTAGTGCTAGTTTGTTTTTCCCTCCTCTGCGTTGGAGCCTTCTATTATACCCTCTCTTATTTTGAGCAAAGAGGGCCCGAAAGAATCCAGATTAAAGTCATTGCCCAAACAGGTCCTATTAAAGAGGGGCTTAAAACAGATTTTCTTGCAGAGCTTCTCGACTTGTCTGTAGATCGCCCAAAATATTTGAGCGCTGAGGAAGTCGAAGAGGTCTTAAGAAAAAGCCCATGCATTAAAAATGTTTCTGCCTCTTATTTGAATGCAGAAACCCTATATGTTGACTATACCCTGAGAAATCCTGTTTTTGCATTGATTGATTTTGAAAACACAGCACTCGATCTTGAAGGGCATCTCTTTCCCTTAACCCCCTATTTCACTCCGAAAAAACTTCCCGAGTTCTACTTAGGGCTCAAAGAAATCCTCCCCTTTGAAAAACCCCTTCAGGGAAAAGAGCTGGCTTTAGCTACAGAGCTCTACCATCTCTTGAAAAGCGCAATTGATCGGATTGATCTTTCTCATATCAATGAAAGCTCTTTAGGGAAAAGAGAAATTGTTGTGGTTTTACGACTCTCTAATGATGCGAAGCATATCTTGCGCCTTTCTACAAAAAGGTATAAGGAAGAACTTCTTAACTATCAGCTTCTTAAATCAACTGTGCAAGAAGGGGACTTTATTGTAGACTTAAGGGTTCCTAAGCTTGCCTATGTCACTCAACTGAAAGAGGAATTAATTCAGTAGAGAAAAAATCTTTCCTTTAAGTTCTTTGCTATCTATGTCCTTTTGGTTGAGCCCCTCTTGAAGGACGTGGCTGATCGCTGCTGCTTGGATATTAGACATTTCTGGATTAACTCTTTGTAAAAGAGACCCCATCATCTCACCTAGATCTTCAGGAGTTTCTAACTGAGAAAGATTGACAGCGATTTCAATCTGAGTGGCTTGCATTACAACACAACTTTTCGGGTTATTTTCGGTTAGATGATCAACGATTCGCTCGATTTCATAGGGGATTTGGTCGAGAGTTTTTTTTCCGCAATCAATCTCCTCCATAAGATCCTTAAGTTCTTCACTTGCAGCGCTTGCTTCTGCTGCTGTCGCGGTCCCTTTTTCTCCTATTTGCATAATATATTGGAGTCCCCGAAACCCTTCCGTAGGGAAGGTTGGCTGTCGAATCGATTGATACCAAGAATAAAAAGCTTCGGCTTGTCCCTGAAAAGATTGTGTTTCTCGGGCTGAAGCACTTGCTTTGGGTGTGATCCCTGGCATTTGGTAGTCTGGGACCGGATCAATACTTCTCATGTGTTCCCCCTAGTTCTATAATACTACAAACCAGATATTATTTCGCTAGAAAAATCAAATCTTAAGACTTTGGTTATGAACTATTAATGTAAGCTTTTAGAAGCGAATATTTTCGCAGGGCATTTTCATAAAAATATTACACTCGACCTTAACACCTGACAAAATTCAAATATTTCCATAAGGGCTCGATTTTTCTGAGATAGATAATAGCTTCTAGAATGTATCTCAACCCTTGTTTGAAGTAAGAGA
>JASJDV010000026.1 GCA_030064985.1 Simkaniaceae bacterium
CAACTCTCAGCCTAAAGCTGGTAAAAGTCTCCTCGCCAATGTTAGAAAGGCTTTTTACGTTAATAGCACTGTCCGTATCTCCGCACCGTACTGTTTAACCATTAACGACAGAGCCTAGAGCTGGAGAAGCACTCTAGGGTGTCCTGACCTATCTAACGTAGCACTCTAAGTGCTCAGGCTGGTCAACTAATCCTATCTTAAGATTCAGCTAAAAGCTTCGTCTTTCAGGGCGGGGTAGTTGACTTGTAAGAGCATCCATGGACGGATTTGACTGCGAAAAAAGGGTTCTTTGCGAAATCAAGTGTCCCGGTAACAAAGTCCTGCAAAAAATTAAAGAGTCTGGACAATTGCCTCAGTATTGGATCGATCAGGTTCAATATATAACAAAATCCGACGTTGATGAAATAACGTAAGGCTCTGAGCTATAGCCAAAGTGTTTTAAAATTGGGAGCGTTTATTCCGATCTTTCCACTACCTTTTAGCTATAAATAAGTTTTGCTAAAGCATGTCCTAACGGAACATGAAGCGTACTCGCGCGGAAGAGCTCTTCGATTTTCTCTTGAACGAAATCTAGTGAAGGGGCTGGAACGTTTATTGAAGAAAAGACCTCTTCTTTTCCTTTGTAAAAAAGAAGAGAGGGATTTCCTCCTAATTGGACAAGATGAAGATCGCGATAGAAATAAAAAAGATAAGAGAGCGCCTTTTCAGGATCATCCATTTCTGAAAGTTCTTTGCTCGAAGGAAGATCTTTTCTGATCAATCTAACCCCAATATGAAAGATCTGCTCCGATAGCCCTTCTTCCTCTAACACCTCTTCTTTGTCAAAAAAGACTCGAAAACATCGAGAAACTACTGTGGGAAGCAAAGACTCAACGTGGGCTGACAAGAGAATGATGGTCACTTTAGAAACGGGCTCTTCCAGGGTTTTTAAAAGGGCATTGGAACTTGTTGGAAGCATCCGATCTGCCTCACAAATCATAAAGATCTTCTGACTGGCTTCAAAAGGGGGAAAGGTCGTCTCTTCGATAAACTGTTTAATGGCCTGGATCGGATGGTAATTTCCTTTTCCCTCAGGATAAAGAATACGTAGGTCTGGGGGATCTTTCTTTTCAGATTTAAGAAGAGCGCGGGCAAAGACTTCTGCATACTCTTCTTTCCTAGAGCCTTTGGGCCCTTCGAATAAAAGGCAGTGGGGCGTTTTTTCTAGGAGTTTTCTGAGTTTAGCAGGAAGTTTTTCTAAGTTAGACATAGTAGTGACTCAATTTCAGTCATTGCTTTTTGATAAACGTCTTCGATTCCTTTTTCACCATTAATGACATAAAACCGTTCAGGCTCTTGTTTTGCTAAAGATAGAAATCCTTGTCTCACCTCAGTATGAAATGCTATATTTTCTTTCTCAAGACGATCGGGGATATCCTTTTTTCTTGCACGTTCAAGACCTACTTTGGGATCAAGATCAAGATAGAAGGTGAGATCTGGCGTTAGTCCACTTGTAGCAACAGAGCAAAACGAGCGAAGAAGTTTGATATCAAGGTGGCGAGCTGCTCCTTGATAAGCAAGCGTTGAATCATTGAACCGATCGCATAAAACAACTTTTCCCTCTTCCAAAGCTGGAAGGATAACTGTTTTCACATGATGCGCACGATCGGCAAGAAAGAGAAAAAGCTCTGCACTTGCGCACATCGAGATGGTCTGCGCATGAAGAAGAAGGGTTCGAATCTCACGTCCAAGAGGGGTTCCTCCTGGTTCGAGGGTTTTAATGACTCGGCATCCCCTATCAGAAAGGGCAGCGTAAACGCGCTGAATCAGAGTGGTCTTTCCCGCCCCCTCTCCTCCTTCGAAAGTGACAAAAAGTCCTTTATTTCTTCTCTTCAATTTTTTCTTCTTTGAGGTATTCGATTTTTTGCATTGCAACTAAGATGTCACTATTTTTCAAGTTAACCACTTTAACACCTTGTGTAGAACGACCCATAACGCGGATGTCCGACATGCTCAGGCGAATGGTCTGTCCAGTATTTGCCATTAGAACAACGCTGTCCTTGTCTCCCACAGAGAGGGCTCCAACAACTTGACCGTTCCGCTTGCTGGTAATGATCGATCGGACACCGACACCGCCCCGGTTAGTCTGCCTAAATTGGGTAACACTTGAGCGCTTTCCAAACCCATTTTCACAGACAACAAGAACCGTTTCATGTCCTGTAACGACCTCACAAGAGACCACGTGGTCACTCTCACTCTTGAGTTTAACGCCGCGCACACCGCGAGCAATACGACCCACCGCTCTCACCTGATCTTGATCAAAACGAACAGCCATTCCTTTGCGTGTAAAAAGCATGATTTGTTCTGTGGGTCTTAAAATATGAGCCGAAATCACTTCATCTCCATCATCGATATTAATTGCGTAGACTCCTTTGCGACGTGGAGAACTAAATGCGTCAAGCAGTGTTTTTTTCACAACCCCTTGCTTTGTAGCAAGGAGAATTGTAGCTTCTTCCTCTTGGAAATTACGGACACGGAGTTGTGCTGCTATTTGCTCCCCCTCGCTGAGTCCCTCGAGAAGATTGACAAGAGGCTTTCCTTTGGAGCGGCGGCTCCCTTCAGGAATTTGCCAAACCTTGACCCAATAAACGCGGCCAAAGTTGGTAAAGAACATGAGCGTGTCATGGGTTGAGGCAACATATAGATCTTTGATCGTATCATTTTCCTTTTTCTGATCAAAACCTATGACCCCTTGACCGCCACGCTTTTGTTCTCGAAACGTACTAATTGGCATTCTCTTAATGTAGTCATCGCTAGAAATGGTTAAAATCACAGGTTCATCTGCAATGAGATCTTCCATTTGGAATTCTTCTTCCGCAGGAACAATTTGCGTTTTTCTCTCTGTTTTATCAAACGATTGAACTTGTTGAAGCTCCTCTTTAATGATTCCTCTTACAAGCGTCTCACTTGCAAGCACTGCGCGATAATGAGCCATCTTAGCCTGAAGATCGCCATATTCCTCTTCAATCTTAGCTTTTTCCATTCCTGTAAGTTGGTAAAGGCGAAGATCAAGGACAGCGTTCACTTGTCGATCGGTAAATGCATATCTCTCAACAAGTTTGACTTTTGCTTCCCCGCGATTCGCGCTTTGGCGAATCATTTTAACCACTGCGTCAAGATGATCTAGCGCTTTTATATATCCCTCTAGGATATGAGCACGGGCCTCAGCTTTACTCAGTTCAAAACGTGTGCGCGCACGGACAACTTCAATCCGGTGATCCACCCAAGCAGAAATCATCTGCTTGATATTCATAATGCGAGGAAGACCTTTATCCAAGGCTAGCATGTTACAACCGAAAGTCACCTGCATATCGGTAAACTTATAAAGCTGATTGATCACAACATCAGGAATTTCTCCCTTTTTCAGATCAATCGCTACTCGCATTCCCTGCTTGTCTGATTCATCCCGGATATCAGAAATCCCTGTGATAGCTTTCGTATTGACAAGATCAGCGATTCTCTCGATTAAACGTGCTTTATTGATGTTATAAGGAACCTCGTCGATAACAATCCGTTGACGATCGGTATTTTTGACATCTTCAACATGGAGCGTTCCCCGAAGGGTCAGTTTCCCCCGCCCTGTATGGAACGCTTCTTTAATTCCACGATAACCACAAATCATCCCGCCCGTTGGAAAATCTGGAGCTGGCATCACTTGCATAATGTCATCAATTGTCACAGCGGGATGATCGATGACAAGTTCTGTCGCTCGACAAAGTTCTGTTAAATTGTGAGGAGGAATATTTGTCGCCATTCCAACAGCAATCCCCGATGATCCATTACAAAGGAGGTTCGGAAACTTTGCGGGGAAAACTGTTGGCTCTTTTTTCGTTTCATCATAGTTCGGAACATATTCAACGGTCTCTTTATCGAGATCTTCCATAAGAGCCATGGACGGTTTCGTAAGACGTGCTTCGGTGTAGCGCATCGCAGCTGGAGGGTCACCATCAATGGAACCAAAGTTTCCCTGTCCTTGAACCATCTTGTAGCGCATGACCCAATCCTGCGCCATCCGCACAAGAGTCGGGTAAATGACCTGCTCACCATGAGGATGATAATCCCCAGAAGTGTCACCACAAATCTTTGCACATTTCCGGTGTTTAGCCCCGGGACTCAAGTTCAACTGACGCATTGCATAAAGAATGCGACGTTGCGACGGTTTGAGCCCGTCACGAACATCGGGAAGAGCGCGGGCAATAATGACCGACATAGAATAACGAAGGTAACTTTCCTTCATTTCTTCTTCCACGCTACGTGGGACGACTATTTCTCCTTCTGTGTAGGACATGGTTTCTCCTATTAAATATCTAAGTTTTTAACCGAAAGGGCATGGGCTTCAATAAAAGCACGGCGAGGTGCAACTTCATCTCCCATAAGCATTGTAAACATATGGTCTGCAGCAACAGCATCAGGCATCGTTACTTGTACAAGAGTTCTTTCAGCAGGATCCATTGTTGTTTCCCAAAGCTGATCCGCATTCATTTCACCGAGACCTTTATATCTCTGGATTTCAATGCCTTTTCTTCCGTTCACTCGGAGGAATTCAATCAGCTCTTTGAGGGTGTAAATCGGTGTTTCAGCTCCACTTTCCTCAACAATGTCGAGGAGCTTGCCTTCTGCTTTTACATACTGGTCTAAGGCGCAACTATAGTTGGCAAGTTTTTCTCTAAGCACTTTGAGTTTTCCATCTTCATATAGCTCAACAAAAGTTAAAGTTCGAGGGATAAACTCTTTCATCTCTTCCGTCTGTTCTTCTTGAGGAATCAAGGCTAATGTGTTCTCATGCTCCTTCCGTTGATTTTCTTCGTTGTGCTGCTTAAGCTCTTTAAATTCGTCATTTGAATAAACAAATTTGTGCGCTCCACTTAAGATGATATGGAATCGCGGAAGAAGTCCTTCATCATTTTGAGCAGCTAAAAATTCCCGAAAAGGAATCCCCTTTCTCTCGATAGAGGCAATGAGTTGTTCCACTTCAAGAATTGCATAAAGGAGCGTTTTCACTTCAGCCTGCTCAAGAGCTTGACTATGAGAAGCCAGTCTTAAAGTAAGATCACTGATCCCTAAATGTAAAAGATACTCATCCATCTCTCTTTCAGAATGAATGTACCGACTTGTTTTCTTACGCGACACCCGATAGAGGGGTGGCTGCGCAATATAAACATAATTGTTTTCGATCAGCGCAGGCATATGTCTATAGAAGAACGTCAAAAGAAGGGTACGGATATGGGAGCCGTCGACATCGGCATCTGTCATCACAATAAGTTTGTGATAGCGGAGCTTTTCGATGTTAAAATTGTCTTTTCCAATTCCACAACCAAAAGCTGAAACCATCGTTCCCACTTCTTGGTTTTGCAAAACCTTTTGGAGTCTTGCTTTCTCAACGTTTAGGATCTTACCTCGAATCGGTAAAATCGCTTGGAAGCGTCTATCGCGCCCCAATTTTGCAGATCCACCGGCGGAGTCTCCCTCGACAATGTAGATTTCACACTTTGTCGGGTCATTTTCTTGACAATCGCTCAATTTACCGGGGAGGCGGCTACTATCAAGAGCTGTTTTGCGAAGTGTTAACTCACGAGCTTTCTTGGCAGCTTCTCTTGCTTGCGCTGCAAGAATAGATTTGTCAACAATGGTCCGTGCAATTTGAGGATTTTCCTCCAGGAATATTGAGAATTCTTCTCCCACAATTTGTTGCACAACAGAGGCAATTTCGCTATTTCCAAGTTTTTGCTTTGTTTGACCTTCAAATTGAGGGTTGGCGATTTTGATTGAGAGAACTGTTGTCAGCCCTTCCCGCATATCTTCACCAGAAACAGAGACTTTAGAGTTTTTAAGGAGATTGTTGTTTTTAATGTACTGGTTCAATGAACGGGTAAGGGCTGAGAAAAAGCCTGAAACATGGGTTCCTCCATGCCTTGTTGCGATATTATTGACGTAAGAATAGATCGATTCACTGTAGGTGCCATTCCATTGCATGGCCAACTCAAACTCAATAGGGCCGTCGTGAAGCGCTTTTTCCCCTTTGATATAAATGGGCTTATCAAAAAGAACCGTTTTATTTTGATTGAGATAGGTAACAAAAGAGGAAATTCCTCCCTCGTATTTAAATACGACACCTTCTTTATCTTCCTCCCTTGCATCCCTAAAAAAGATTTGAATTCCGCGATTCAAAAATGCGAGTTCTCTTAAGCGCTTGCTAAGAATGCCGTGGTCATATTCAGTCGCAGAGAAGATCTCTTCATCTGGAACAAAATGTACCTTGGTTCCTCTTTTATCAGTCTTTTCTAGAACTTTCAGAGGTTGTGTCACTTTTCCACGCGAGAAGTGAATCGAGTGGTGTTTCCCCTCTTTGTAAACTTCGACTTCCATGTGCTTAGAAAGAGCATTCACACAACTGACACCGACTCCATGAAGACCACCAGAGACTTTGTACGTACTCTTATCAAATTTACCCCCCGCATGAAGAATCGTCATGACGACTTCAACTGCTGATACATCGCGCCCTTGTTTTTTAGATTCTTTTTCATGCTTGCCTACGGGAATTCCCCTTCCATCATCTTCGACAGTGACAGAATTATCTTCGTGAACAGTCACTTGAATCAGTGAACAATACCCTGCCATCGCTTCGTCGATACAGTTGTCGACAACTTCATAAACAAGTTGATGAAGTCCATTGACTGCTGTGTCACCGATGTACATCCCAGGTCTTTCTCGCACCGCTTGAAGGCCTTCAAGAACAGTGATCGAGCTAGCAGTATATTCCTGCTCCTTGGGATCTTTTTCTTTTGTCATTGTCATCATTTCCTACTTACTTTTATCCAATTTTAAAAAAGATATCCTGAAATCTCACCTTCGGAAATCTCTTTTGAAACAGTGCCATCAGACGGTGTTTCTCATGCTCCACGAGCAAACTTAAAAGGGTTGAATTTTTTACAAGTACTTTGAGAATTCCGCTCTCAAAACTTACTGCGCGAGACATTTTTGCTATCCGCTCCCCAACAATTTGTGGCCACGTCTCGAGAATTAAATGGGGCTGGTCACTAACTTTTCCGGAAAGATTCGTTAAGATCTCCGGTAGAAGATCTCCAATTTTTTTTCCTGTTGGCGTATTGCCATCATAATTTTTTGGTGTTCTTTTCATTGCAAGGAGCTACCTTTTCCCCACTATAGAAAAAAAGGAGCAAAAGCGCAAGTCAATTATCAGCCTAAACCCACTCAAAAAATGGGCGATAAGTTGCATCGATTATACCGAAAAACGGGATAAAATTGGAGGAAATTTCTTGTAAAAAAATCCCTTTGTCTAATATAACTTCTCTCTCAACCTGAGTGTGTTACAGTAAAAAATGAATCAAATAAAGCTAAGAGTCCTTCTCAATGTTATTTACCCGTTTTGGTCCCATTTAGTGGGTCAGGTTTGGCAAATACCTGAAGAAAAGTGCCGCTCTAAAAATTCATAGGCATAATATACTCTATAAGCCACCCCGCTTAAGGGTTTTGCCCCTTGTATTTTTCAAAAAGAATTGTTAAAATAAGCTATTACATTGGAGTTATTGTGGATAATCATGCCAAGCAACAATCTAGAGAAACTGTTTGGAAGATGTTCGATCAAATTTCTCCCCATTATGATTTACTCAACCATCTTCTCTCATTCGGCGCCGATTTCTACTGGAGACGACAACTCATTCGCTACTTGCCAAAAGGAAAAGGTTTGCGCCTACTCGATTTGGCAACCGGCACAGGTGACCAACTCATTACGATTGTAAAAAAAGCAAAACAGGTTCAAACCGCTTTAGGCCTTGACCTCTCCCAAGAAATGATCCGTATCGGTCAAGGAAAAATTATTGACAAACCTTATGCCCATCAAGTCGCTCTCATGGAAGGAGACGCAACAGACATTTCCTTAAATGATGCTGCTGTGGATTGCATCACGATGTCTTTTGGCATCCGCAATGTTACCGATGTAGATAAATGCTTAAGGGAGTGTTTTCGCGTCTTAGCTCCTTGTGGACGTCTGATGATTTTAGAATTTTCTCTTCCCAAAAATCGACTGATTCGAGGGTTGCATTTGATCTATTTACGCTTCATTCTCCCCTATGTTGCAGGCTGCGTTTCTCGCAATATTTCAGCTTATAAGTATTTGAATAAAACAATCGAAAGCTTTCCTCACGGAGAAACCTTTTGTGATACAATTAAAAATGCAGGCTTTTATCGCGTCAAAGCTTACCCACTCACTTTTGGTGCAGCCACCTTGTATGTAGGAGAAAAGGTGCCATGCGGAACCGACTTATAACTCCCCTCAATGAAATCTTAATAGCTTTGTTAAAAACCCCATTCAAGCCAGAACCCTTGATTGTGAATGGACGAGAGATTCCTTACATGCGCCTTGAAAACTGTATCGAGATTGAGGATATTTTTGCTTTTTTGGAGGCTCAAACGCTCTACCCGAAAGTCTACTGGGAAAATCCAGAAGATGGCGCCATTGTAGGACTGGGAAGCGCACTTGCGTTAGACTCCTTCCCTTTGTTTGAATCACAAGAAGGGCCCCGCTTTTTTGGAGGCTCTGATTTTATGAAAAGATCTCGAGATACTTGGGGAAAGTTTCCTGAAACAGCCTACTTTCTTCCTCTTATTGAAATTGAAAAAAGAGAAAGGGGAACCTTTCTTTGCATCAACCGCGTTCAAGAGAATGTAGATCTTCAATTACTACAAGAAAGACCCTTGAAAACTCTTACAACCACGATTGATCGATTCGATTTTCCTTCTTTTCCCACTTGGAAAGATGCAGTCAATACAGTCTTGCAAAAAATTAAGCGGGAAGATTACTCAAAAGTCGTTCTTGCTCGTCTCACTGAATTTACATTTCATGAGTCCCCCTCTCCCTACGTCCTACTGAAAAATTTAGCAGGAAACAATCGTTTTTCTTTTCAATTTTCCTCTGAAACAGCTTTTATTGGGGTCTCCCCAGAAACGCTTTACCGAAGAAAAAGATCTTGCATTGAAAGTGCTGCTGTTGCAGGAACCCGTCTTAGAGGAAAGATGGAGATAGAAGATGCGATGTTAATGAACGATCTTATCAAGAGTCCTAAAGAACAGCACGAAGTTCACGTGGTTAAAAACAGCATCTATGGGGCCCTCTTTCCTCTTTGTCAAAACCTTGAAATCCAAGAGCAAACAGTTTTACAAACACCGACAGTGCAGCATCTGTACCACACCTTTCAAGGAACATTAAAAGAAGGGGTACGAGATGCTGCGCTCATTGAGGCCCTACATCCCACACCTGCTGTTGGGGGTTTTCCGAAAAAAGAGGCCCTTGATGAAATGGCACGAAGAGAACCGTTTGATCGTGGTTGGTACGCAGCTCCCATCGGATGGATCTCACCTCTAGAAGCGCACCACCTAGTAGGCATTCGTTCAGCACTTATTGATAAAAACTTACTACGCCTCTTTGCTGGAACAGGAATTGTTCTGGGATCTATTCCCTCAAAAGAATGGGAGGAGTTAGAGCATAAAATCAAACAATACGTACACCTTTTGGGGGGAAACCCTCTATGAAAGAAGTGGGAATGTTAAATGAGCTCTGGTCCAAATCAATCATCAAAGAACTCATCCATCATGGAGTGCGAACATTTTGTATAGCTCCCGGCTCTCGCAGTACTCCACTAACGCTTGCTGCAGCAAATCACCCTCTAGCAGAAACAATGATCCACTATGATGAAAGAGGTCTTGCTTTTCATGCCTTAGGATATGCTAAAGGAAGTAAAAGGCCCGTTGCTCTTATCGTCACTTCTGGATCGGCAGTCGGAAATTTGCTCCCTGCAATCATGGAAGCTTATCACGACCATATCCCTTTGGTTTTGCTGACAGCCGACCGCCCTCCTGAACTCAGAGATACGGGTGCCAATCAAGCCACAGATCAAACAAAAATTTTTCAGAATTTTGTCCATTGGGACTGTGATTTTCCTTGTCCCGACCCTAAAATTTCTCGAGCTTTTATTGGGACAACCGTTGCCCAGGGGATCAGTCATGCTTTATCTGAGCCCAAAGGACCTGTGCATTTTAATTGCATGTTCCGAAAGCCCCTTCATGAAATAGGCAAAACTCTTCCCCCTTCCCTTCATTCATCAAACGACTCCGTTCACAGCGCAAAAACAAGGGTTTTTATAGGAAAACCTCGAATCGATGAAAAAACTTTCGAGCCAATTGCTCAGGAGCTTGCTAAATATGAAAAAGGGATCATCCTTGTAAGTGGAACAGAACAATTGCAAGACTGTGAAAAAATCTATGCGCTTTCCCACCTGTTGCAGTGGCCTATTTTTCCCGATATTTTATCTCCCATTCGAAATCATGGATGGAGTTCAGGTAGAGTGGCCTACTATGATCTCATCATTCAAGCCATTGGAACTCATGAAGCGTTTGCTCCAGATGCACTACTGCAAGTAGGGGACCGGTTTGTTTCCAGTAAACTGATGGATTGGATTGCGATACAAAAACCCAAAGCTTACTGCCATGTCGCTTCTCATATTCAGCGCAAAGACCCCACTCACTCTGTAACTCATCGAGTGGCAACAGATCCCGAAGACTTTATTCACAAGCTTGTGAATTGTTTATCTCAACATCCCCAGTCAAAATGGGTAGAGACATGGAGAGAGCTCGATCATCTTTCTAAAAAAGTCATTGCTTCCTACTTCAAAGAGCACTCTTCATTAAGTGAGCCTTTCTTATTTCACACTTTGATGACACAAGGAAGCCCCTCTACCTTATTTTTCTTCTCTAACAGCATGTGTATCCGTAATGGAGATGCCTTTTTTTCCCCGGAAGAATCGATCGGGACAATCTATGGAAATCGAGGACTTTCCGGTATTGATGGGACTATTGCAACCATTGCTGGGCTTGCTAAAGGAAGTGGGAAACCGGTGATTGCTTGTATTGGGGATTTAGCTTTTCTGCATGATATCAACTCTCTTCCTCTTCTCAAAAATCTTCCCGTTAAACTCATCGTTATTAACAATAATGGAGGCGACCTTTTCTTTTTTCTCCCTATTCGTGAAAGAAAGGATGTCTTTAAAACTTATTTCGTAGCACCCCATAACTTCTCTTTTGAGAACGTAGGGAGCGTTTTTGGAATGGACTATGAAAACCCTCAGACAATAGAAGACTTGCAGGAAGCTCTTTCCTCTTCAAAAAGTAAAATTATTGAAGTCAAAACTCAACCGAATGAAAATCAAAAGATCCACCAAGCCATTTTGAGCCATATCAAAGAAATTCTCAGTCCAATAACAATAACGAAGCTGTCTAGCTAAGGGTGTCGCGTATGATGATTTTTCTCCAGGGTTTTTTAGGTTCTCCAAGCGACTAGAACCCTCTAACTTCATAGAGCAAACACCCTTACAAATCCTTAAACACTTCTTAGGCATTGTGGCAAACCTTTAGACCTCACTCTCCTCAAAAAGAAAAGGCCTGAAAAGACCATCCTTGTCGGCTATTCTTTAGGAGGGCGTCTAGCTATGAATTTTGCCCAAAAATTTCCCGGAAAAATTGTATCGCTCATTATCCTTGTTGCAAATCCAAGACTGGAATCTAGAAAAAGAAGAAAGAACACGATCCAAACGCTCTTAGTGAAGTCTTATGGACTTTGAGCCATGCAAAACTTCCAAGCCTGCGTCTTCACCTAAAAAATTTTTCCTTTCCTCTACTGTTTTTATTTGGTGAAAATGCTATGGAATAGCAGAAGATAGAAAAACGTCTTATGGACCACCATGAGGTGATGTGGATTCCTAGTGTAAGCCATTCTGTTCACCTCGAAGCGCCTAAGACTATGGCTGAAATCATTAGTCGGAGATCTTATGACACAAAGGGCTGAAGAGAAACTCCAATGGGAAATTTCTGGTGCATATACTGATATCCTCTATCATAAAATGGAGGGAATTGCAAAAATCACGATCAATCGTCCTCGTATGCACAATGCCTTTCGCCCCCTAACAGTTCAAGAGATGCTCCATGCTTTAGAAGCTGCGCGCAATGACCATACAATCGGCGTCATTATTCTAACTGGAGCTGGAGAAAAAGCCTTTTGTTCTGGTGGGGATCAATCCATCCGAGGCGAGGCGGGATATGCAGACGATGAAGGTGTCCATCGACTCAATATTCTTGATTTCCAAAGGGCCATGCGCAGTTGCCCGAAACCCCTTGTTGCTATGGTTGCAGGCTATGCTATCGGTGGAGGCCATGTTCTACATGTGGTTTGTGATTTAACGATTGCGGCAGATAATGCGGTCTTTGGACAAACAGGACCAAAAGTTGGATCTTTTGACGGAGGCTTAGGTGCCAGCTACCTGGCGCGCATTGTTGGACAGAAAAAAGCCCGCGAAATTTGGTATCTCTGTCGCCAATATAGCTCTCAAGAAGCTTTAGAAATGGGACTTGTCAATCACGTGGTCCCCCTTAAAGATCTCGAAACAGTCACTGTAGAGTGGTGCAAAAAAATGTTAGCACACTCTCCCTTAGCCCTCCGTTGCTTAAAGGCGGGCCTTAATGCCGATTGTGACGGCGAAATCGGTCTTCAAGAACTTGCAGGGAATGCCACACTTCTTTACTACATGTCTGATGAAGCCCAAGAGGGACACCGTGCCTTTTTAGAAAAACGAAAACCCGATTTCTCAAAATTCCCTAAAAGACCATGAATATTTGGATAGAAGGTGCCCGCCCTAACACGCTGATTGCCTCTCTTTCTCCCGTTTCAATTGGAGGAGCCATTGCTTTCGAACAAAAAAGCTTTCCTATCGCGGTTTTTTTGGTCTGTATTATTTTTGCTCTTACAGTCCAAATTGGAACCAACTTTGCAAATGATTATATCGACTTTTTAAAAGGGACAGACACCCCTAAAAGAAAAGGGCCCCGACGCCTGGTTCAAGTGGGGCTTGTTTCTCCTCAAAAAATGCGCAAAGTGACTTTTGGGGTGTTTGGAATTGCGGCGCTTGCTGGACTCTATTTAATGCTTGTTGGAGGGTGGCAAATTGGTCTTTTGGCTCTTCTTGCTATCCTTTTGGGTTACCTCTATACGGGGGGACCTTACCCTTTAGGTTATTTAGGATTGGGTGACCTGTTTGTTTTCATCTTTTTTGGGCCTATTGCTACCTGCGGGGTTGTCTATCTTATGACGGGAGAAATGTCATCTATTGCGCTTTTTGCGGGACTTTCTCCTGGACTTTTGTCAACTGCTATTCTCGTGATGAATAATCTCCGCGACTATGAAAGTGATAAACAGGCACATAAAAAATCTCTTCCTGTCCGTTTTGGAATGCGTTTTGGGCGGTGGGAGTTTGCCCTTTGTATCTTTCTTGGAATCCTCACTCCTGTGATTCTTTTTGGAGTGACTAGAAACCATCCTTGGTCTTTGACTGCTACAGCTACGTTAGGACTCGGAATTCCTCTTGTGAAAAATGTGTTTAATCGTTCAGATCCAAAGAGTCTTGCCCCCCTTTTTCCAAAAGTTGGAAAATTGCTAACGCTCTATACCCTTCTTTTTATCCTTGGATGGGTCTTTTAAAAAGGGGACAAGTGAATGCACCGGACACTTTACTCCTATTCTCGCCGTTTTAATCAGAGCATTCGAGAAGGGGTCTTAATGCGTTTAGAGTCAGAAAGCGGGAAAGTGGGATGGGGAGAGGTTGCTCCTCTGCCCGGTTTTAGCCAAGAAACTCTTGATGAAGCTGTTAAAGATTTGATTGAAGGAAACGCTTCTACTTATCCTTCAGTCCAATGGGGCCAAGCAGCGGCGATGCTTGATCTCTTAGAGCCCTTAGACGTCGATGCGATTCCTATCCGTATCCTTGAAAAAGAAAAGATAAAAATTGGTCATCTCACGCTGCAAGAAGCGATTAAAAAAGTGGAAAACAGTGATTGCTGCGGAGTGGATATGAATCAAAAGTGGGAGCTAGAAGAGGCGATAGCATTAGCAAAACACTTTCCCCATCTCGACTATTTTGAAGAACCCTTAAAACCTGGCGAAAATGCTTCTGCCTTTCCCTATCCAGTTGCCCTTGATGAATCACTGCGCAGCGGAGCTGCTCCCCCTTATCCTCAGATAAAAATGCATAGTATTAAACCGATGCTCCATGGGTATCCCCTTCCAAAAAAAGTAAAAGGGATCGATTTTATTTTAAGTAGTAGCTATGAGAGTGAACTAGGGATTTATCAACTTGCAAAGCTTGCCTACCGGTTGGAACTCCCCTTGAAGCCTATGGGGCTAGGAACTTGTCATCTTTTTGAAGATTCCTTATTTGAAGAAGAGCCCTATTATAAAAATGGAAATCTTCACTTTCCCAAAGAGTGGAGAGTAAAAATGGAGAGACTGCAGGTTATCCTTGATGAATGTATTTGAGTGTCCTTTTTCTTTTTACGCTAGAAAAACGCCAAAGGACATTGCCATCATCTCTAAAGAAGAGAAATGGAGTTATTTAGACTGTGAAACAGTTATCGAAGGGATGGTATTTTCACTAAAAGACTGCGGAATTAAAGCCCAGGATCCTATAGCGATCTTACCCAACAAAGAATTTCCAACTCCCGTTATTTTTTTCGCTTTGTTTAGATTAGGAGCCATAGCCTGTCCGATCAATACTTATTATCCCTTAGAAACCCTTTCCCAAAGTTTAGATGAACTCGGAGCTCCCCTTCTTCTTTATCCAGATGGAATAAAACTTCCAAAAATCAAACAAATCTCTCTCCCCTTTTCTAAAATTTTTAGAAAGGGAAAACTCTCGGGGCCAAATTTTCTAGAAAAAAACCAAAGGGCTACTTACCTCTTTACATCTGGAACAACAGCTAAACCCAAAATCGCTTGCCATACCCTAGGCAATCATTATTATAGTGCTCTTGGTTCAAACGCCTATCTCCCTATTGAAAAAGGGAATCGCTACCACCTCTCCCTTCCTCTTTATCACATTGCTGGTCTTGCTCTTCTTTTTCGAACCTTTTTAGCTGGTGCGACGGTTGCTCTCAGTGAACATGTAAAAGATATTACCCACCTTTCGTTAGTTTCGACTCAACTGAAACGCCTTTTGAATGAAAAGACGATTTCTCCTTACAAACACATCCTTATTGGAGGAGCTCAGATCCCCTTTTCTCTGTATCAAAAAGCCTTAAACCGCAACATCAACCTCTACCCTACATACGGGATGACTGAAATGAGTTCTCAGATTGCAACCCAGTTTGATCAAGCATTTTTTTCATTAGGCCACCCCCTTCCCTATCGCGAACTGCAAATAGGAAAAGGGGGGGAAATTCTTGTGAAGGGAAAGGTCTTATTTAAAGGTTATCTTCAAGGCGATGGAACTTTTGCTCTTCCCTTAAACTCTGAAGGGTACTTTGCAACACGCGACCTTGGAAGCTACTGCGCCAAAACAGGGCTTCAAGTTTGGGGAAGAAAAGATCGTCTATTCATCAGTGGTGGTGAGAACATCCATCCTGAAGAAATTGAAAAACTTCTTACAAACATCGAAGGCATTATTCGAGCTGAAGTCAGACCTATTCCTGACAAAGAGTTTGGGTTCCGCCCAACGGCTTACATTGAAAGTGAAAAAAGTTATCGAGACGAGGAACTTAAAGACTATTTGCGCTCTTTTCTACCCAAGTTTAAAATTCCTATTTCTTTTATTCCTTCTTGCAGAGCCCGATCGCATAAAGGGTAGCTAAGGCGTTTTAAAATGGGGCTATTTTGTCTAGATCCTTCCGCAGACAATGTTCTCGATAAACCAATTGTATCGAACATATCCCCAACACTCAACTTTATTCGCAAGTTAGAATTTTACCTTTGAGTTCTTCAGGAATGGGGATTCCTTCTTTTTTCTTCGGGCAATAGGCCACATGAACAATCTCAACTCTTCCAACTTTTTTACCCTTTCTAAGTACTTCTGATGCATGAGTAAAAGAAGTTGTCCCAATGCTGGGAAAAGTCAGTCTTAACTCCAAGGCATCACTCACATGAATGGAGGCGTAAAAGTCGGCCTCTGCATGAACAATCGGAAGAGAGTACTGTTTTTTCTTGATCATTTCCCCTATAAAAAATCCTTGGGTGCAAAGAAAATCTTCAAATGCTTCTAAACCGATCTGCAATTGGTTTGCAAAATAGAGGACCCCAGTTGCATCGGTATCTTGAACCCTAATCATTCTTTTATAGCTGTACATGGATGAGCCCTCCAGTTCTAGACAGATTCTTGACATCCTCTTCCTCTCTAAAGGAAAAAGATTCCTGGTTTTTCAGGGTGAAACTCAGTCCCCCCTATTCAGGAGGTTCCTGCTAACATAGAGGTTGCCAATGCATTTTTCCACAGACTAACACAACATGCCCTGCCGCTAAAGTATCTTAGACTATACTCTTAGCCTGTGAATACTTCAACTCATAGTTGCCATGGAGAAAATGTATTGAGAGCCAAAAAACTCCAACATGAGGAAAGCGCCTTATATCCTCGACCTGAAAGAAGAGGTTTTACAACGTGTTTTGATAAACTATAAAGCAAAACAAGCTGGTATGAAGAGCTCCAATGGCTTTGAAAAAGGAACTTTGAGTCATTGTCCCAAATGCGGCAACAAAAGAAACCAAACGGTAGAGGGTGGAAGTGTAGAAGCTGTGGTTTTGAGGGCCATAGAGATGTTGTTGGAGCACTACAATAGGTGCCCGCTCGCTTTTGATACGAAGGTAGCAGCTCCAAAAGATCTCACGTATCTACGTATCCCAGTTGGGAAAAGTAGTAGTAGCCTGGGCCGCGGGCCAAAATTGTCTAAATGATTGCAGAGGAGGCAGCCCACCTCTTGTAGGTGCTTCCGCAAGCGACAGGTCATTCCTCTGTATCAGCTTAGAAGCCCTCCCCTTTGGGGGATTGAGAGTGTCACAAGATGACATTCAGTTCCAAATCATCCCCTAATAAACTCTCAAACATATTCATAAAGCATAAAAAGTCATTAAAAGTAGTTATTTTTATTCAAAACAATCTTCACAAGTATCTAATTCTATACAAAAAAGTTTTTTATTTCCAAATTCACTAAATGATTTGCAAAAATCCACTAAGGTTTTATCTTGTAAAAAATTCATTACTATAAAGACAAATCTACTCAGAAGGAGCCCTTCCATGACGATGCAAACCCAAATC
>JASJDV010000025.1 GCA_030064985.1 Simkaniaceae bacterium
TCTTCGCATGCAAAAAACAGAGGGTTGGTTTCGGTGTCTAATCGATCAATAAAAACCTTAAGGATAAATTCAAAAACATCGTGTTGTCCATCACCTTTGAATTCTGGAAAGATGTCTCGAAGGGGGCTTGCTAGATCAGGGGCAGAACAACAATTTCCAACTTGGCGATTTTTTACGTAGCTTATGTAGTGTTGATAGGCTTCCAGAAGGCACTGATTTCCTATGTTTTTAAACACAACATTTTTAATCAGCTCTGGAATGTTAAAAATTAATAGAAGAGCGGCATTAATGAAGCAGTTATTTCCCTTATTTTTCAGCCCATAACAAAGAGAAATTCTAGGACCAGGGTCTACGTTTATCTCTCCTAGAAGTCGCAGTGGTATAATTCACCTTGATGAAGCAGGGTGGTTGTTTACTTTTTCTATTCTCATTTCTTATTCTCCTTTTGTATACTCTGCGGCTTAGAAAAACCGGCTAAAGATGCGGATGATATCGTTAAAGGTTAAATAAATAAAGAGAAAAATTAACAGTGCAACGAATGGAATCACGAGCTGTTGCATGGTCTTTGCCTTTAAGGGTTTCCCGCGCAGTTTTTCAAGAATTGAGAAACAAATGTGTCCTCCATCTAGGATAGGGATGGGAAGAAGATTTAAAATCCCTAGGTTAAGGCTAATCGCCCCCAACCAAAAGAGGGCTTCTTTTATTCCAATGCCCCAGCTTTTATGCATCACTTGCATGATGAAGATGGGTCCTCCAAATTGCTTTGGAGAAAGAGATCCTGTAAAGAGGGCAGTAAGATTGCGGGCAATCTCGCTGAAAACATTCCTAAAAAGAATAAAGGGATTGGGGTTGTAATTAACAGTGCGGTCCGTCAACGCAACACCTAGCATTAGCCTATTTTGATAGGTATTCAAATAGTTTAGCACTTGCTCTTTTTCTTCTGGATCTGAAATTTTTTGCGCTTTAGCAACCTGTTTTTCCATTTTTTCGTCAAAGTCTTTCCGCTCTTTTTCTGTCATCGGAAAATCGATGAGTCGCATGGGGGTTACAGGATTTAAGAGATGAAATTTTCCACTGCTTTTCACTCCGTTCTCGCGCCCAATTGTTGAGGCAATAGGTAATACATTGTCCCAATCGGTTCCTGCCATAAAGACGTAGTCTTCCTCCTTCCAAGAGATTTTGTCTAGATTTTCTCCCCGCTTAACAATAATTTGTATGCGTGGGGTTTGCATCTCTTTTAGAAAAGCAATAGATGTATCGACTGGAATGCCATCCACAGCAATGATACGGTCGCCCGGCTGGAGCATCACATCAAGGGGAGAGGTTTTTAGTGCAGATGACGCGCGCGCAACTTTTGATTCCTCATTGATATAATAAAGTCCCTTCTCAACATGGAGATCGTAGGAAAGGTTGTAGGGAATGAATTGATACGATTCCCCTTTCCTATGGAACCCGGCTTCATATTTCCAATCGTTAATCTCTACCGTCTCTTCAGGGGAAAGGCGCAGATCATTGATGGGAATACGAGGAACTTTTCCAGCAAAGGTCTTTCCATTTCTTTCAATCGTTAATAAAGCTTTGTCGCTATTGAGAATCTGCATGAGTTGTTCATTAGAGAAAAGGATTTCTCCATTGACCCAAACGATCCGATCGTGGGGCTGGATACCACTTTGTGCAAGCGGAAGATGGTCATACGGTGAAGAATGGTAAATGAGATAGCTCGCAGGAGCTAAGATTCCGACTGTCTTCATTCCCTTAGGAGTGAGTGGGCTTTCATAGGGAGTGACTGTATAATCGTAGGGAACGTGTTCTTGGGTGAAATAGTCGATTTTTACTCCTTCTA
The DNA here is from genome assembly GCA_030064985.1 of Simkaniaceae bacterium. GTDB lineage: Bacteria > Chlamydiota > Chlamydiia > Chlamydiales > Simkaniaceae > Neptunichlamydia. The sequence goes on from JASJDV010000025.1 coordinate 1,844, forward strand.
GATTCGCAGGGTGACCATTTGCTAAAGCGGCGTAAATCAAGTCTTGATATCCTCCAAATGGTTTCTCGTTATATTCCGATAAGATATCTCCTGGACGTACCCCCTTTTGATAGAGCTCAGAATCGGGGTCGACATAACCAATGACCTGCGTGAAATCGGCAAAAGGTTTATCTCTTCCTCCAAGAGCCCAAATGACAGAAAAGGCAGCAAGTGCAAAGACAAGATTAACAACTGGGCCTGCTAAAGCGACTTGAATACGTGCCCAAGGCTTTTTGGAATAGTATCCATCGGGAACTTCATAGGGTTCAAGATCTCCCTGTTTTTCCATTCCAGTAATGCGGACATACCCTCCAAAAAAGACCGGGCAGATTTGCCACCTCACTTCACCCCACATCCAACTAAAGAGAGGTCTGCCAAAACCAATACTAAAGACTTCAACTTTCATCCCGTTTCGACGGGCTAAAATGTAGTGACCTAACTCGTGAACAAAAACGAGAAGGTTCAATCCAAGAATTGCGAGTCCAATATAAATAATACTTTGCAAAATTACCTCAATGATGCGTGTAGCGTTGCCATGGCCCGCGCCTCTTTATCCACTTCAAGAAGCGTTTCAAAACTTTCTTGAGGAAGCGCTCGATGTGTCGCCATTAGGGTTTCTAATTGTTTTCCTATCTCTATCCAGCTAATTTTCCCTTTTAAAAACTGGTCAACTAATACTTCATTTACCGCGTTCATAAAACAGGGCAACGTTCCTCCCTCTTTTGCTGCTTTATAAGCAAGAGCTAAACAAGGAAATTTTTCCAGATCTGGGCTAAAAAACTCTAGTTTAGAATACTTCTCGAAATCGAAACAAGGAACAATTCCTTTTTTTCTTTTTGGGTAGGTCAAAGCATACTGAATGGGAATTTTCATATCATGTTCTCCCAGTTGAGACAGAAGGGATCCATCAATAAATTCTACCAAACTATGAATAATACTTTGGGGATGAATGACTACATCAATTTTTTCTACGGAAATGTCGAAAAGAAATTTGGCTTCGATGACTTCTAACCCTTTATTCATCAAAGTAGAAGAGTCAATTGTTACTTTTTTCCCCATTTTCCACGTTGGATGGTTGAGTGCGGAAGTTGGGGTAATCTTTTCTAGTTCTTCAAACGAATGGGTTCTGAAAGGGCCACCAGAAGCTGTTAAGATAAGGCGGCGGATACCAGTCGGACATTCTCCCTGTAAACACTGAAAAATTGCACTGTGTTCGCTATCGATTGGAAGGATGTTGACTCCTTGTTTTTTGGCAGCGCTCAGTATCAGTTCGCCAGCTGCAATCAAAACTTCTTTGTTCGCAAGTCCAATCGTTTTTCCCGCTTCAATTGCTTTAAGGGTTGGAAGGATCCCTTTTGCCCCAACAATGGATGAAACAACGAAATCTGCCTCAGCCATAGTCGCGATCGCTATGACCCCTTCCATCCCAGCTAAAACAGTCATTTCTGGAAGACGTTTTTGCAGTGCAAAGGCTTTGTGCTTATCAAACACAGCAACGCATTTAGGGCGCCACTTGAGCGCCTGCTGCTGAAGAAGGTCGATGTTTGAATGTGCAGAAAGACCGACGACTTCAATTTCCAAATGCTCGCTAACTGCAAGAGTATTTTCCCCAATCGATCCGGTACTGCCGAGAATAGCAATCTTTTTCATCACACTTTTCTAGGAACCTGTTTTGAACGGTTTCTTACATGGTAAATGGCTCCACAAGCAAAACATAAACCTAGAATACTGGCCGCAAGTCCTGAGGTTGCCAAAGGGATATTATATATAGAAAAGAAATGTCTGGAAAGGGCTACAGAAACGATCGAGGCAATCACACCAATTGCTCCTGCTAAAAATAGGAGGGGTTTGAGTCGATGGGTAAAAAACCGGGCTGTTAAAACAGGGGCAACTAAGAAAGCAAGAAAGAGAAAGGCCCCGACTGCTCGAAAAGAACCGATAGCAGTCAGTGCTGTTTGGAACATTAAAAAATAATTAAAAAAGATAAGAGAGATGCCAAAGTTCTTAGCGAGTTGAGAATCAAAGGCTATGATCTCTAAGCGACGGAAGAAGAAAAAGATGCTCGCGCTATTAAAAAGGAACAGATAAAATACTTGTTTCACATTGTCGGGATGGAGCGCGTCAACATTCCCCATAATGGCCTTGATACCCAGGTGACTATTTCGAGAAAGGGTCGTCACTAAAACGACCCCTAAAGCGAAAAGTGCGGTAAAAATAAGCCCAATACTGGCATCCTCCTGAAGACCGAGCTTTTTATGAAGAAATTCTGTGCTAAACGTTGTGAAAAGAGCTGTAATCAGAGCTCCAATGATCAGAGAGGGATTATGAAAGGTGCACAGACCTCTATCTTGCGAGAAGAGATACTTCCCAATCAGAAAGGCTCCAACAATTCCTAAAAGGATTGTATGAGAAAGAGAATTGGCGAGCATCGTCATCTTCTTTAAGACAAGAAACGTTCCGACTAAAGCAGAGGAAAGAGCGATCAAAGAGAGCACTAAAAGTTGAACCTCATCTGAAGCAAGTTCAGTCAAGTTTCCTTTCAAGAAGAGGAAAATGCGGGGAAAGAGAACCCCAAAAAAAGTGAAAAAAGAGTGGCCCGCATAAGGATTCATCAAAAGTCTCCTTGTGGAATCGGTTTTTGGTGGGGATCTTTTTTCGGATGATTGAGGAGTTCACTCAGCCTTTCTTCAAGGCTAGGGGTTAAAATGTGCTCCATTTCTTCAGCGCTGTGGTGGACTCTTTCTTCATCAACTTTTAAGCAAGAAACTAGATAAAGTTCCCATAAGCGATGGAGGCGTACAAGACGATCGGCGCGCTTTATGCCATCGGGCGTGAGTAAAATTTCTCCTCTTGAAACGGTGGCAATCCACCCTTCTCTTTTCAGCGAAAAAAGGATCCTTCTAAATCGGAGCCTATTCATCTGATTCCACTTCAAGATTCCTGCTGGGGCGTGGGCAGTCTTTTTCCCTTCCTTCCAAAGAGTTTTTAAAATATTTTCCGATTGGCAGCGATGACGGAAACGAGAGATGCGCAGGAGCCTGGAAACTGCGCCTCTTTTTGGTGCAAAGACTAGAGATAAAACAGTCATGGAAGCTGCAAAAAGGAGAATCATCGGACCTGTGGGATAAATAAGCCCTTGCTCTGAAAGTTTAACAGATAGATAGTTTCCTCCAAACCCACTCACGAGTCCGAAGAGTCCTGATAAAACAATGAGATGAGAAAGACGATTGGTAAAACTCCTAGCAGCTGCCGCAGGTGCAATTAACATCCCCGCCATTAGAACAACCCCTACACTTCGAATCCCTACAATGATGGATAGAATCAGAAGAAAACAGATTCCTCTAAATGCACGGTGCACATTTACTCCAATACTTTTCCCAAAAAGGGTATCGAACAAGACAAGTTCAATTTCTCGGAAACGATAGAGAACAAAAAAAGCAACAAGTAAGGACAACAATCCATAAACCACAATATGCCTATTTGTCATAGTCGCCGCTTGACCATAAATGAAAACTTGCGATTGTTGATACCAAAGAGGATGAGTCAATTGGATGCGACTTGCAAAAACAACACCTAGTCCCAGTGAGATAGAGAGGACAAGACAAAGGGCTGCATCAAAATGCACACGAAAGCGGTCTCTTAGACGTTCAATGATCTCCAGTCCCAAATAGGCAACAAGAAAGGCTCCTCCTAAAAAAATAAAAACTGAGGAAAGGGAGGTGGGTTCTGAAAAAAGGGCGCCCACGAGAGCTCCAAACACAACACCGGGATAGGTTGCATGAGAAAGTGTTTCTCCCAAAAGACTACACCTCTTCACAAACATCAAAGCTCCCATCATCGCCGCAGATAGACACATCAACATCGAACCGAGAAAAGGAGCGCGATAAAGAGGATCTGCGAAAAAGTCAAAAAGGGTCATGTTGTAAGCCCTGCTTTTTCAACAGTCGAAAGATGTGTTGCTTCACCTAAAAGTTCCCCTTTTTGCCCATAAGCGCGAGCGAGATTGTCGGGCGATAGCGAATCCTTTGTCTTTCCACTGGAAACAAGTGAAGTATTGATAAGAAGTGCTTGATCAAAATAATCATGGGCTGTTTTTAAGTCATGATGGACAACTAGGATTGTTTTTCCCAGATCTCTGAGATTCTTAAGGATTCGAATCACGATCTTTTCTGTTGCTTTATCCACAGCAGCAAAGGGCTCATCGAGGAGGAGGATATCTGCTTCTTGAAGAAGCGCCCTAGCAATAAAAAGACGTTGTTGCTGACCCCCTGAAAGAGCACGAATCTGTCTAGCTGCAAGAGCGCCCATTTCTAAGCGGTCTAAGATCTTTCTAGCAGCTTCTTTATCCGCTTTTTTGTACCACTTTAACCTCTTAAGCTTAGGATACCTTCCCATTAAAACAACGTCAAAAACGGTGATGGGAAAGTCCCAATCAACCGTCCCTCTTTGCGGCACATAAGCAACCCGATCCTTAACCTTTGGAAAAGGTTGTCCAAAGAAATAAACGCTCCCTGATAAAGGGGTAACGAGTCCAAGGAGAGCTTTTAGAAGAGTGCTTTTTCCTGCGCCGTTAGGACCAATAATCCCCACAAGGCTTCCACCGGGAACCGAAACATTGATATCCCAAAGCGCTGAAGTTTTCTCATAGTTTACCGTTAACTGATGGATGTCGATCGCATATTTCATGGCCTTATTTCTCTATGATAAATCATTGTTTAGAAAGTTGATCAACAAGGGTGTGAACGTTGTGTTCGATCATCTCAAGGTAGGTATCAGCCCCTGTCCCTTTTACTCCCATTGTGTCTCCATATAAAGGAGTAGGCGCTATCTTAACATGGAGCCCTTTTTCTCGACAAACAGCGACGATTTTTTTTAGAGCGTCACGGTTGATATTTGTTTCTGGGAAAACAACGGGGATTTGATGCTCGCAAAGAAACGTGCTGACTTCTTGGATATCACGAACGCTCATTTGACCATCAGGGGCAAGTCCCTCGGGTGCAATGAATCTTTTTGCCCAATTTTCTTCTTTCGATTCTGCTAAATATTTTCTTGCGAAGTAGAAAAATGCATCGTGACTCGCAACTAAGTAACGCTTCTCAGGAGGAATTGTTTGAATTTTTTCCAAAAGAACCCGATCCTTTTCAAGCATTTTATTTCTTAAAGTTTCTCCTCTGTCTTTATAGAGTGCTGCGCGGTCTGGATCCTTTTCAGAAAGAGCGATAACGATAGGGGGAATGGAGCGCGAAAAAAGCTCGATATCCATCCAAAAGTGAGGGTCTAGTTGCTCATCAACCGTAAGGAATGCTTTTTGATCTTCCTGCATCAAAAGGTTTCCCAGACCGATTGCAGAGGGGTGTTTTTCTAAATGTTCACAAAGACTGGCTCCATGCTCTAGCCCCAATCCATTATAAAAAATCAAATCAGCTCGAAAGAACTTTTCATCATCTCCTTTGACAAGTTCGTAACTGTGGGGATCTAAATTTCCCACAATTAAACAGGTATGATCAATCTCTTCACCTCCGATTTCAGCAACCAAATCATCAATCATTGCTGTTGTCGCAAGAACCTTCACTTTTCCATTTTCAGACATAAAAGAGTTTTCTGGTGCTTTGCTGCAAGCAAAAGCACTGCAAGAGATAAGGAGTCTGATGATCCAGGTCTTCATCGATCTAATTTTCTTAAATAGGAAAATGGGTAAACTCCTTTGGAGCAGCCTTTAGAGAAGCTAAATTGAACCCCATAGTTTCCTATTGGGTGAATTTCTATTCCTTCCACAGCCACTGGACTCGTTTCATTTTTCATGATGCACTCGATGCAAGGGCACTTTCCTTGTACAAAACTAAATGGATAAAGACTTTTCTTACCGTCTAGCCACTCAATAGAAAAATGATAGCGATCTACCCTCTTTATTTTACACCTTTTTTCTCGATGCATCTGATCCACAACTGTTTTTCCCAATTTCTTAAATAAAGGGGTAGAAATCTTTTCCCTATGCTGTTGATTCAGCCCTTGATCAATAGGAACTTCACCGATCAGAGGGACGCCAAATTCTTCAGCTAAGGCTTTCCCCCCCTCTTTTCCAAATAAATAATGGCGTGTTTTGCTGCCAGAAACAGGAAAGAAGCTCATATTCTCCAAGACTCCCAAAAGAGGAACGCCCATTTGAAGGCACATGTTCATCGACTTTCTTACATCTAGTAGCGAAAGCTTTTCTGGAGTTGTGACGACAATGGCCCCATTAAATAAAAGTCTTTGCATTAGGGTGATTTGAACATCGCCAGTCCCGGGAGGGAAATCAACTAGAAGAATATCTAAGGAGCCCCATTCCACCTCCTCAATAAACTGAGCAATGATTTGATTGGCTATTGGAGCTCGAACACCTATGGGGCTTCTTCCTTTTGGGAAGTAGGCTGAGGAGATCAGGGAGATCCCTTTGGAATCAGCGGGAAGCACTTTACCCCTTACGGCCCTAGGAAGGGCATCTTCACCGACAAGATGGCGGATAGAGGGGCCGTAGATATCTGCATCCAAAACCCCAACCTTATAGCCCTCTTTATTTAGAGCTAAAGCCAGCTCAGCCGTAATTGTTGACTTTCCGACTCCTCCTTTTCCTGCTAAAACCCCTAAAATAGTAGGGGCAGGTTGCAGTTTTTTTTTATGTAAAGTGGGATCACCCATAAACAATTGACTCCAACAAATTAAAGTATTCTTCACAAACAGTCTTAAGTCTAGAGGTTATTCACTCAAGGAATTCCTATGCAACAATTCATTCTTGCCCAAAAAATATTCATTTACTAATAATTGACCAAAATACTGAATTATTTCTATAGAAATAGAACTGTCAATGTTGAAAAGTAAAACAAGTATTGCATTAAAAAATTTGGATAGTAAACTATGTCAAGAACTAGAAAATAAATAGTGAAAAGGTAATTTTTACATTTTACAAAAATAAACTGTTATTAAGAAAAGGGGCTAGCATGAGCTTTACCGAACAAGAAACTGTTAAAACTAACACTAAAAAGCTTGAAGAGCTTGAAGGTGTTATTTCAAAAGCCATTAAAAAAGTTAGAGGCAGGAAAGAAAACGACCTTTGCAAATATATCCCTATAAACTCAGGAGGATACATGCACCATTTTACCCTCCGTAAAATGAAACACAAAAGTCCTAGCGAGCTTTCTTCAATGATTGAAAAATTTATTATTAAGGCAGACAGACCGCTCGTCGTTCCACCCAAACAAAGAGCTGCCCGAGGGTCGCGAAAAAAGAAAGATCAACCCGCTTTTTCAAAGCTTCAGCTAGAGAGATTGCTCAACATAGCGCGACTTTCTGGTGATAGGGAAATGGTTGCTCTTCTTAGCCCAAAAAAGTCTCTCGCTCAATGCAAGCGGGAACTCATGCAAAGCATTCGAAACGATTGTGTGGATCACGAGCTTTGGAATGCCTACGTTGAGGCTGTCAACGCTCAGCAGTCTCTGATTTCAGCTGGGGCAGAAGCGATGAGTGAAAAGTAAAATTTTTCTTAACTCCTGACGCACTTCAATGGATGCTCATCAGCATCCATTGTTTTACGCTTTTTTCTTGCTTTCTAGCAAAAATGCTCTATAATAAGAGTGTTTGAACGTGAAATGCTCCCTACAATTTTTAAAGATGATTTAAAAGTTTTAGCGAATATTTCAAAAAAATAATTTTATAAGGAACGAACTATGGCATCAACTACACAAGACTTTGGGAAGTGGAGAGCGCGTCTTTGGCCAGTTCATCGCTTTGAACTGAAAAAGCTCATCCCGATGGTTCTTCTCTTCTTCTTCATTCTTTTCAACTATACAATCCTAAGAGACACCAAAGATACGCTCGTTGTGACTGCAGCGAAAGGATCTCAGGTTATCCCCTTCTTAAAACTATGGGCTGTGTTGCCCGGTGCAGTTCTCTTTATGTTGATTTATGCTAAACTGAGTAATAAACTCAGTAAACCTGTCCTTTTTTACAGCACAGTGATTCCTTTCATTGTGTTCTTCGGACTTTTTGGTACGGTTCTCTATCCTCTTAGAGACTCTCTCCATCCACATGCATTTTGTGATTGGCTTGAAGCGCAATCTTTCATGCCATCGGGCGCAAAAGGGTTGATCGATGTCATCCGTAACTGGACATTCTCTTTGTTCTACGTGATGTCAGAGCTCTGGGGAAGTATGGCCATCTCCCTCTTATTCTGGGGATTTGCAAACGATATCAATAAAGTTTCTGAATCTAGACGGTTCTACACAATTTTTTCGATGTTCGCAAATATTTCCTTGATTATCTCAGGGTCGTTTATTCAGTGGGCCGCAACTATCCGCGAAAAGATCACAGCTGCAGATCCTTGGCAAGTGACCCTTAACTACACCATGTCTATGGTTGTAGTTGCCGGAGTGTTAGTTCTTGGAATCTACTGGTGGATCAATAAGTATGTCTTAACAGATAAACGTTTGTATGATCCAGGTCAGCAAAAGACAGTCAAGAAATCTAAGCCAAAACTTTCGATGAAAGAAAGCTTTATGTATCTCGTCCGTTCGAAATATCTTGGTTGTATTGCACTTTTAGTGATGGCTTATGGAATTTCAATCAATCTTGTTGAAGTGACTTGGAAAGATCAACTCCATCACCAATACCCCGACTATAACGATTACCAAGCTTTTATGGGGCGTTTTTCGAAAATGACAGGATACATTACGATCGCCGTTACCTTCTTGCTTGGAGGAAACATTGTCCGTCGCTTTGGGTGGGGTAAAACAGCTCTGATCACTCCAGTCATGCTAATGGTAACAGGAGTTGGTTTCTTCTCATTTATCATCTTTGGTGGAAGCCTTCAAGCGATGGTTCAAGCTTTAGGATCAACACCTCTAATGCTCGCTGTTATCTTCGGTACCATCCAAAATATTGTGAGTAAATCGTCTAAATATTCCTTCTTCGACCCTACAAAGGAAATGGCTTACATCCCTCTGGGCCAAGAAGAAAAAGTTAAAGGCAAAGCCGCCATCGACGTTGTGGGTGCAAGATTGGGAAAATCGGGGGGATCGCTCATCCAACAAGGCCTCTTCCTTGCTCTCAATACCGCTGTTGTCAGTGTGATTGCTCCTTATGTAGCGGTCATTCTTCTAGGCATTATCTTCATTTGGATCGTTGCCACACGCTCTCTCAATAAGCAGTTTCTCGATCTTACTGCAAAGAAAAAAGAAGAAAAAGAAATAGAAGAGGGAGGCCCTACTGCCAAAGTGGGAGCTTCTGCTGAACCTGCTTCAACAACTTGAAAATGGACTTCCCAGCTTTTCAAAAAGCCTCTCTGAAGAGAGGGGCTTTTTTCTGTTCATTTAGAATAGAGCTTGGCGCGATCATAACAAAGAAGTCTCTTCTACAAGAAACATCTAACGCAACTGAAAGCTCTTTAGGGGAACAACCTCCTCTACAGACCCCATAGCTCTTAAAAAGCAAAAGGTTTACGTATTATATTTATTCAGCTTATTGCGAAGAGTGCGGATGCTGATCCCAAGTGCTTTAGCTGATTGGGTACGGTTTCCATCAAATTGATCAAGGATTCTCAAAATATGCTTTTTCTCAAGCTCTTTAATGGTAATAGTGGAGAGTTCCTTATCTGATCCTTTTGGATCCAACAAAAGGTGCTCCGCTTCTATACTATTTGAATAATCCATGACAACCCCGTATTCAATAACGTTGCGCAGTTCTCGGATATTTCCTGGCCAAGTGTAGTTCAGGAGTTTTTTTGCTGCTTTTTTTGAAAATGTTTTAATAGGGATTTGATTTCTGTGACACACTTCTACTAGAAAATGATGAGCTAAAGGAAGAATATCCTCTTTTCTTTCTCTAAGAGGAGGAAGATAAATCGGGACGACATTGAGTCGGTAATAAAGATCCGCGCGAAAAGTTTTTTCCTGGATTGCTTCTTGCATCTCTCGATTAGAAGTTGAAACAAGACGGACATCGACATGAATCGCCTCTGCCCCACCCACTCTTTCTAATTCCTGCTCTTGGACCACACGGAGCAATTTAGCTTGAAGAGATAAAGAAATCTCTGAGACTTCATCCAATAAAAGCGTTCCCTTGTCAGCGCGTTCAAAACGGCCAATTCTTCTTTGATAAGCTCCTGTAAATGCCCCTTTTTCATGCCCAAAAAACTCCGATTCAACCAGAGCATCGGGAAGCGCTGCACAATTGACACGAATAAATGGCTGCCTTTTTCTTCTAGAATGGTCATGAATGAGACTTGCAATCACCTCTTTTCCCGTTCCAGATTCTCCAAAAATAAAAACATTGGAATGGCTCTTAGCAATTTTCTCAACCTCCCGCAAAATTCTTTTCATCTGGGGATTTTCAGCGATCACCTCTTGTTTCGTTTTTCCCATGCCGATTAGCTGAAAAAGAAGTTCACGCACCCCTTTCTCAGAAAAAGGTTTTCGTAGAACATGATCGATACCCTTCAATAAAGGATCTTGATCATCGGATAGATGAACAATGGGAGTTCCCAAAAAACGACGATTCGAACGATCGAGAGTTTTTATTCCTTGTAAATCACTGAATATAAAATCGAAAGAACGTTGTTGAAGAAGTTCAAGCGCACTCATGCCATCTTCGACGGTAAAGAGCTGCAACTCTTTTCCCTTCAATAGACTAAAGAGCAGCTCCCTTGACGAGGGTTGCTTCTCAATAATGAGAACCTTCTTCATTCCAACCTTCCTCTTCCTTATACCATCCCATATAAGGGTCGAAATTTTTTTGCAAACTTCGATATACTCCAGCTAGATGAAGATGCGATACACACTCTTACTTCTCACTTTTAGCACTTTAGTAAGTTGCTCGGGACTAGAAAAATCGGAAGAAAAAAAAGTCCGAAGCCAGAATTTTATGATTGCACCTATTCAACGTCAATCTGATGAGATTCTTTTTAACTATCCTCCAATTTCTTTAAAAAAAAGAGCCCCGTACCCATGGGAAGCAAAACATATCGGAAAACAGCTGCGGATAACAAAAGAGTTTTTTCGGTGTCGAGGAAGTATCTTAAGTCCTCCTATTCAAATTCACAGACAAAAGGATTTCATCTACCATCAAGACTGTGGAGGGACCGAACTGCACAGCCTCCCTTTGAAAAATGGTGAAGAATATATCTATCCTATTTTGATAAAGCTACTTAACTTTGTCCAAGAAAAGTTAGACCGACGTGTGATCATTACATGCGGCCATCGCTGCCCTATCCATAATCTTTATGCCGACCCCTCAAAAAAAGGACAAACCTCTAAGCATCTTATTGGTGCTGAGGTTGATTTCTACGTAGAAGGGTTTGAACAAAACCCTCAAGCTGTCCTAGATACCCTTTTCTCCTATTATGAAGAACCCCTGCTGCGAACGCTTACCCTAACCGATGCTTCCACCCCTTCGTGGTACAACAAAGAAGTTGCGATTACCCTTTTCCATCCAACAGAAGGACGGGACTTTGATAACGATCATTCCTACCCTTATCTGTCTATTCAGGTCCGCTATGATCGTAATACAAAGGAGGCAGTTCAATACAATTGGCATCGCGCTCACAATGGATATATCAAGCGATAACTGCAGCCGCCTATGAAGATTTTCCTTTTGAAGTCGCTTATGTCAGATAAAACGAAGCCAGCAGCTTCCAACACCGAAAGAGTTGAGCTCATCAACCAACTAGATTTGAGAATCAGAAGATCGTTACATGTGCTTATAAAAGTCATTCATGCCCCCCTTTGATCCTTTGTAAAAAATCTAAACACGCCGCCCTATCTAAAAATTACTCGCATGGTTACTTTTGGAACTGTTTTATCAAATGGCTAGTAAAAATCCTTTCTTCGTGGCAAGACTGCCGAGCAGCACAGAAAAAGTACTTTCATGGCGATCTAATTCTCTCTAACCTTTACATCCCAACCCATGGAGAATATGGCCTTGAGTTATTGAACCTCTGTGTAAAAAAAATTCTAAAAAATCAAAAAGAAATTTGACCTAAAAATTCTTTACCTTTACCATCCTCCCCAATCAACACCAAACCCTTCGAGGAGAACAAAAATGAGCACTTCAAATTCTATACCGTATCAACGTCGCGATTTTGATCGGACCTACCTCTTCCAAGTCAACAACGAAGGGAAAATATCCTTAAAGGTATTAGATCTTGCCCAAAAATGTCTCTTTAAAAAAGCTTTTTCAGCTGCAGAGCTTTCTTTGCCCGTCTCTCAACTGCTTGCCAAAGGCAATTTTTCCCCCATCTTAGAAAGACTTGTTGAAAAACAGTCTTTTCCTAAGGAACATCTTCCTGCTCATCCGCAAGAAGTCACTCCAGAAAAATGTGAAAGACTCTTCGACCAAATCATTGAACAGCTTACACTTAAGCGTTTCGTTGCAAGAAACGAAAGAGAAGAATTTATTTGCCCCTTGACACTAGAAACTCTCCTAGATCCTGTGATTGATGAGCATGGGCACACCTTTGAAAAAAGCGCCATAGAAACCTATCTCCAAAGAGAAAATGCATGCCCTATTGACCGTCAACCCATACATTCCTTAATCCCTAACCGCTCTTTAAAGCAAATTATCCAAAACTGGCAAGAGCCAGACCCTGTTCCGAACTTTTCACTGTTCAAAGAAGAAAATCCTAGGCTTGCAAGCGCTAACTTGCAAATGGTTCAAACCTATGTCGAAGAAAAAAAATACCAACAAGCCCTAGACTTTTATGCTAAAGCCCTGCAGTCCACCAAAAGTGACGAGGATTACGCCTTTCTTCCCACCCTGTTCGAGTTGATGGGAGACTACGACAAAGCTACCCTTGCCTATCTCTATCTCGCCAAATACCAACTCTTAGCAAACAAGACATCACAAGCCATAGAAACCCTAGAAAGCTGCCAAAGAGGCCACACCTTTTCTCTCCAAAACAATCTTGCTCTCATCGAGCTGTATTACCGCAGCGCTCAACCTGAAAAAGCCTTAGCCCTCTCCTTTCAAACCGCAGAAATCTTCTCCACACAAAACCCCGAACAAGCAATCACACTCTATAAACGTCTTATAACAGATCACCCCGCCGAATTATCTTCTTACTCTAGCTTAGCAGCCCTCGTAGAAAGCCCCCAAGAAAAAGCGCACATTCTTCTCAAAGGAGCCCTGGAAGCAATTAGACACGGAGACTATGCAGCAGCAGAAAAGCTCACCCAAAAAGCAGAAAGCCACTCACAAGACTCCTTTGTAGATAGCCTGGTTTCCTTAGATCTCATTAAAAAACAAGGCCCTGCGCCGCGCCTTAAACAAAAGCTCCTCTATCTAGCAGACGCCTTTGAAAAAAAAGGCCTCACAAAGCAACTCCTTTCCACCTACAAAATGCTCTTTCAACTCGACAAAAATCCAGACCACTGCCAAAAAATTCTTAGCGCCTACCAAACCCTGCAAAAGCCCCAAAAAGAATTTGCCTGGTCCTTAACCTTAACGGCCCTACTCATAGAGCAGCAGCAGTGGGAACAAGCCGAAACAGTAGCCAAAGAAACCCTTCAAAAAGTCCATGAATTGGAGCAAAGAGTCCCTCTCTATGAAAACCTCGAAAAGATCTATACCGCCTGGAATGGACATAAACTCCAAAACCTATGGCCCCAACTGGGAAAAGCCTATCGAGAAAGGAGCCAACTCGATCTAGCCGAAAAAACCTACAAAAAAGCCTTTGAAAGATTCCACCAGTTTGCAGACGCCATAGCCTTAGCAGAAACCCTCAAAGCCTCTGACAAAACCCGAGAAAGTGTGCACACCTACTACGAAGCTGCTGTAGAAGCCCTGCTAGAACAAAATAGCGACAAACTTGCCCTCTGCACGCAAGGAATCAAACAAATCGATCCCCATCTGCAACAGTTAGATCTCAACCAAAGAATGTATCTTCTGGCACAAGAGCAGATTTTAAAGCAACAAACGCAAATTGTTTCATTAGAACAAGTGGTGCAACCTTTGAGAGAACAAGCGCTAGTTGAAAGAAAAATGCGAGAAGAGTTCTCGCACCTTTGGTTTGGCAAAGAAAAATGGGAAAAGTATTTTGGAGAGGTAGGAGTTGAACCCCCATTTCCTAAAGACCTCGCATCGATTTTACAAAGTCCTTGTCCTTACTGGGAAGGAAAAACAGTTGGAGAGACCCACATGCTCGTTCTCATTCCCCAATTCGTTAACGGAAGAGCTCTGACCTTGAATTTTCTGGAAGGGATGATCCAAAGTCCACAAGGAGGAGGACATAAAACAAAATATAGCTACTACAGCCCCTTGACGCGACAACATATTGGGAGCCGGCCTGCACCCCCTTCCTACTGGGCGCTGATGACAAAACACACATTACCCAGTAGTAAATGCAAAACTTATTCTGAGAAGCAAGCCCTCATTAAAAATCCTTACGCAATTCCACGAGCTCTAGAAATAGCGACAGGGATACTCATGCATCATGTCCAAGCAGGAGAGAGGCTTTACTCAAATGAACCTCGGACTTGGACTTTTTGCCAAGAAGCACTTAATATGCAAAAGCATGCGCTTGTTGGAGACTTTGAGTCCTATGGGCTGCAAATCAGCGACCACCTCATCAGCAAAAGAGATCATGAGGTTGGACTGGCAGTGGTCCGGAGGTTCTAGTTGGGATTGAGCGATTGAATCATTGAGCCCCCGTCAAGGGGCTTTGATTAAAGTGGCTAAACCCTAAGATTGCTCTGTTTATCCCATAAGAAACTAACTTTTAAGATAATTCCTGACTATATGAGTCTAAATATAGCACCATATAGAAGAGGAGCAGAAAGCGCGATCAAACTCTAAGAGACATATTTGCGATTCCACCACTTTGAAATGTAAAATGGAAAGATAGAAAAACTCTTCTAGTTCGCTTAAGATGCAGCAATAAAAGAAAGTCGCAGCTCTAGATTAAGGGTTGCTGTCAATAGAGAAGAGACTGCACTTCATAGATCTCACCCTAGAATTGAAAAAGCCTTTAAAGATTCTATCCATGACTATCTCGATTGGTGCAACAATAGAAGAAAACAGCTAGAAAAACTGTTCTCTGGAAAACTAAACGTTCCCATGAGACAGAAGCTTCATGCAAAGCTTGCTTCCTTAATTCAAAATGCCTTAGATCTATGTAAGGCAAGCTTAAATAACTGAGAATCGAAGCAAATACACTGAAGAAGGACGAAGAGAAAGGACGCAAAAAAAGAGATATCGAGATTGCCAGCGCACTGTTAAAGCAAGGCCTTAACAGTAAACGCATTTCCAAGGCAACGGGCTTGAGCGAAAAAGAGCTTAAAAATCTCAACGGAGCGAAAAAATGAAAAAGCAAAATTTACAAAGAAAAGTGATGCATTTTTCCGTAGAAGAAGGGGCTTAAAAAAAATAGCTGAAGGGTCATTTTTTGCATTTTGATCTAAGGCGAACAGAAAGTTGCGTCCCATTGCATGCGAAAATGTTTCGAAGAGAGCGCTTCAAACAACATCCCTACTGATGGAAATTTTTATCAAAACACGCCGTAAAACCTCTTTCTTCAGGTGGAGGCTTTATGTTTTTTTTGGTGCTTAATATACTTCTTCACAATATCGATAGAGGAACCGTCACGACAGGCAGAAAAATAGCTTGGAGACCAAAAGGCATTAGTATTAGATATGCTCAATTTCTGTGGGTAAAAGACCAGATGAACATGTATGTTAAATATGAATTGAAGTA
>JASJDV010000029.1 GCA_030064985.1 Simkaniaceae bacterium
GAAGGGTCGGAGGCTCCTGATGCGATGGGAGCGATTGGCGGGTTTATGGGAAGCTTTTAGCAAGCTCGGGCTCATCTATATGTGGTTAGGGTATTTAGTTGGACAGGTTCTTGATAAAACCTCTTTTTGTTGGTTTAACCTGCAATAATCTAAATTATAAAGAATTTTTATGATTTTTTTCATTCGCAGATGTATTAAAAAACATTTTTATACTAAAACAGATTGCTGGCTAAAGCCAGGAAAGGAACCGGGAAAATAAAGCTGGATCTTTGGATGGAAAGTGGATAGAAAAATAGTAAGTGATGGGTACGATAGTCCAATTTGTTAACTAGTCTTGCAAAATCATTACCTGTATCAAAGTGATGCGTAGGGCTTCCAAAGCCTTTGCTCAAAATTTCTCTAGCTTTCAATGCAGAAAGTGTGGCCACCACAGCAAGGCGTGAACGAAGGGGATCGAGATCGAGTTTTTCTGGTATGATGATCGGGTCTTTTAAGAGTGCTTTTCTTTCCTCTTATGGGTTTCTTTTTTCAAAAAAGTAAAGTGAAAGTAAAGCTTTCGCAGTAAACGGTAGAAAATGAGCGGACAAGAAAAAAAGAGAAATGCATACAGAGCATCTGCAAGAGGCATCAGGAGAAAGTCGGTGATCAGTCCTTTAAATGTAAAAGGAAGGCCTGGATCATAAAGAGTTAATAATAAACGAGAAATTAGGGTTGATCCTAAAGAGATTAGAGCAGTATATGAAGCGAGTCCACTTGATTTATCAACAAAATAGATGCGAAAGCTGTATAGACTGATTGTAACTAAAAGCAGTTGTAAAGCGCGGAGTCCAAAAGGGGATGTGGAAAAAAGATCGAGGATAAAACCACAAAGTATTGAAACCCATAGAGCTTTCATCCATTTGCTACGCCAATATAGAATGGCTAAATAGGGGGAAAAAGGGAGGATAGGAAAAAAAGAAGTCAGAGCAAAAAATAAAGCTATGAGGAAAAAAGGCCATGTTTTTTGTTGCTTCATGAACCTAGCCAGAATGAAAGGATTGAGTTGATGTCTGCAGTTTTTGAATAGCTGTTCCGCTTTTTTTTTGATGCCAATTCCAGGCAGTTTCAATCATCTTTACAAGGTCAAACGATGGCTTCCAATGAAGAGTTTCCACGGCCTTAGTGCCATTTGCAATTAAAATTGGGGGGTCTCCAGGAAATCGAGATCCCTTAAGAATGGGAATTTTTGCTTGCACTTTTTCTTCGACATAAGAAATGACATGCCGGACAGAGTAGCCCTTTCCTGTCCCAAGATTTAGAATGAGATTTACCTTTTTTTCTAATAACTTTTCAAGAGCAAGAATATGTGCCTGGGCTAAGTCTGCAACATGAATGAAATCTCTAACGGGGGTCCCATCTTCTGTTTCATGATCTTCACCATTCAGTGTAAATGTGTCCCTTTGTCCTAAAGCAGTCTGGATCAAAAGAGGAATCAAGTGAGTTTCAGGATCGTGGGATTCTCCAATTTCCCCATCTAAATCAGCTCCAGCAGCATTAAAGTAGCGTAAAATTGCGTACTGAAGACTTGGGACTGTTTGGAGAATTTTTTCCACCATTAATTTGGATTCTCCATAAGGATTAATGGGTTTTTTTAAGTGGCCTTCATCAATCGGAACTTTTTGAGGCATTCCGTAAATGGCACAAGTACTTGAAAAAACAACTAGAGTGATCTTTTTTTCATGAAGGACTTCAAGAAGTTTGAGGGTAGCGCTTACGTTGTTTCGGAAATATTTCAATGGAATCTGATGAGATTCTCGGACATTTGAATAGGCAGCTAGATGGATTGTTCCACAAATAGGATGCCGTTCAAGAAGAGATTGAATGAGCTTTTTGTCTCCAATATCCCCTTCAAAAAATGGACCCCATTTGACGGCTTGCCGATTGCCCGTAGAGAGATTATCAATTGTGACTGGAAGGTAGCCTTTTTTTGCTAACGCTTTGCACACATGGCTTCCAATATAACCTGCTCCCCCAGTTACAAGAACAGCTTTCATACAGCTCCATGGGATCGTAAGACTAAGGGAATGGTTTTTAAGACAAGATAAAGATCATAGAAAAAGGACTGTTTTTTGCAGTAGAGGTTATCGAGCTTCACTCGATCTTTATAGGAGAGGTGGCTACGCCCGGAGATTTGCCAAAGCCCTGTGATTCCGGGTTTTACGGAAAGAACGTTATGCGCATACTTTTTTAGGGGACTACTTTCTTTTTCTTCTAATTCGTAAATATAATGAGGTCTGGGTCCTACAACGCTTAAATCCCCTTTTAAAACGTTGAAAAATTGGGGGAATTCATCAAGGGATGTTTTTCTTAAGAATTTTCCAATGGTTGTACAACGAGGATCCTCTTGAAGCTTTTGATAAACGTTCCATTCTTTTTTTATTTTGGGATCGTTTCTTAATACCTCTTCAAGGCGCTCTTCGGCATCAAGATGCATTGTCCGAAATTTGTAAGTTTTGATGTGTTTTTGGCCTTTTCCCAGACGTTTTCCAACGTAAAAAATTGGGCCTCTTGAGTCGAGCTTTATTAAGAGGGCGATCATCAGGTAAATAGGCAAGAAGAGAATAACGAAAGCAAGACTAAATATAATGTCAAATAAGCGCTTGAAAAAAGGATAGGTTTGTTTTCTTATGGCCATTTCTACTTATGCACCTTATCATGCCCTTTATTATTTTTCAAACTGGAGAAGCCCTTGAACGTTTAAGGCTTTTTCTGGAAGGGCATTTAAAGCTTTTTCAAGAAATGAAGAGCTGATAGCTTTAGCTTTTTCTAGTCCAAAAAGTGATAGGCAGGTTGATTTTTTATTTTTAGCGTCTGAAAAAACCGGTTTTCCCAGAGTTTTTTCGTCTGAAGTCACATCAAGGATATCGTCATGTATTTGAAAAGCGAGTCCAAAATATTTTCCGGTATTTCTAAAAGCTGTTTGCTCTGAATATGAAGTGCCACTGATAACAGCGCCACATTCTAGGGCTGCAGAAAAAAGGGCTGCGGTTTTACCCAAATACATAAAAAGAAGGGTATCCCAATCAGGTTTTGTCTCTTCCGAAAGAAGATCGACAACCTGCCCCCCAATCATTCCCTTACTACCTGCTGCTTTAGCGATGATGGTAATGATCTCACGCGGAAGAGAACTTTTTGCAAGGACTTCAAAAGCGTAAGTGAGAAGAAAATCTCCAGCTAAGACGGCTTGACCTTCGCCATAAATTTTATGAAGAGAAGGTTTTCCCCTCCTTAGATCATCATCATCCATACAAGGAAGATCATCATGAATTAAGGAGTATGTATGGACCATTTCAATTGCAGCAGCTGCGTCTAGACCCTTTTCAATGGGGATTCCGTAGTCTTCTAGAACTTTAAGAAGGAGAAGAGGTCGGAGCCTTTTTCCTGGGAGGAGGAGAGAATAGCGAGCAGCTTCATATAGAAGAGATTGGGGACCGTCTTTTTCAGTAATCAGTTGACTTAAGCGTTCATCGATCAATGAATGCAGGGTCGGTTTCAAAGACACTTGTGTCATAGTTAAGTTCCTTCTTTCGATAACTAGAACGAAGCTCCCTCAAAAGATCTGTGGATACCTTTGGTATTCCGACTCCAAAATAGTGAAATCCTTTAAGGACCATTTCTTTAGGATGGTATTGGTTCCTACCATCAAAGAATGCCCTGCCGCGCATTTTTGTTAAAACAGTTTTTAAGTTCACGAACCGAAATTGTTTCCATTCGGTCATTAAAATAATGGCATCTGCATTAAGCGCTGCTTGGTATTCATTCAAACAAAAATGGATATGTTTTTTCCCCTTGAGCTCTTTTTTTGCATTATCCATTGCGATAGGATCGTGCAAGCGCAGGTTCGCACCTTTTTTGAGAAGGGAGTGAATAAGTGTTAAAGAAGGAGCTTCTCGCATATCATCTGTATTGGGTTTAAATGCGAGCCCCCAAATTGCAATTGTTTTTCCTTTCATCCCACCCTTTTTAGAAAAATACTCGGAAACACGTTTGGAAAGACGTTTTTTTTGCCTTTCATTAACAGTGTCCACAGCTTCAAGGAGGGGTGTTTCGCAGCCCAAGTCTTCTGCAATTGCACAGAGCGCACGGATATCTTTAGGAAAACAAGAACCACCATAACCGGCCCCAGCATACAGGAAGTGGTATCCAATGCGATGATCCCCACTCATTCCAAGGCGTACTTGATGAATATTTGCCCCAACCTTTTCGCAGATTCCTGAGAGCTCATTCATGAAAGATACGCGGGTGGCAAGCATCGCATTCGATGCATATTTAGTCAGTTCTGCGGACTCAATATCCATAATGAGAACCCGGTCGCGATTCAGGGTGAATGAAGAATATAATCCTTTTAAAATGCGTGTTGCTCTTTCACTATCACTCCCAATAATAATCCGGTCAGGTTTCATGCAATCATCTATCGCGGATCCTTCCTGTAGAAATTCAGGGCATGAAATGATATCGAAAGAGATATTCATCTCTCTTTCTGCTAACGCATCTTTAAGGATTTGTTTAAGTTTTCGTGCAGTTCCTATAGGAACCGTTGATTTATTAACAATCACAGCATACTGCGTTAAATGCTTTGCTATGGCGCCTACTGCTGATTCGACATAACTAAGATCTGCCGCGCCATTTTTTTGAGGTGGGGTTCCGACTGCAATGAAAATGACTGCAGCTGTCTTTGCAGCTTCATAACTTGTTGTAAATTGAAGTCTTTTTGCTGAGGCATTTCGGGAGAGGAGTTCTTTGAGACCCGGTTCATAAAAGGGAATTTCACCTTTAGTTAACCGCTCAATCTTACCCTTATCGATATCTAAACAGGTCACATGGTGTCCCATTTCTGCAAAACAGGTTCCTGTGACCAACCCAACATATCCCATTCCAATGACTAGAATTTCCACGAATCGACCTCATTCTTATAGTTTTTTTAAGTAGCCACTACGTAAAGTATAGATAACATCACACTGTTTGGCAAGTTCATCGCTATGAGTCACAACAATTAGTCCCTTGTGCATTGTTTTAGCAGAAGAAATTAAAAGCTCATGAATTTTTGTAGAATTTGCATCATCAAGATTCCCCGTCGGTTCATCGGCCAAAATAAGGTCAGGATTATTACAGAAAGCTCGGGCAATCGCAGCGCGTTGTTTTTCTCCACCGGAAAGCTGTTTCGCTAAGTGGTGCCTATGATCTTCTAATCCAACCCCTCGAAGGAGTTTTTTTGCGTGGTCTTCTTTATCGCTCATGCGCGCAATTCTTGTCGGCATTAAGACATTATCGATGACCGAATATTCATCCAGAAGGTTGTAGTTTTGAAAGATGAACCCAATGTGCTGGTTCCGCAAAGTTGCTGCTTGTGCACTTAGGGCATTTTTACCTGCAATTTCCAAGGTCCCCTCTGAAGGAGTATCTAGGGTGCCTAAAATATGGAGTAGAGTACTTTTTCCTGCACCAGAAGAGCCCATAATTGCGATTGTTTCACCCGCATGTAAAGTTATGGAAACTTCTTTTAAGATTTCACATTTTCCAGGACCTTTAAAAACCTTCTTTAAGTGTCTTGCTTTGAGGATAATCATTCGGACCTCAGGATTTGGGAAGGCGAGAGTTTTGTAGCTTTTAAGGCTGGGACTAAGCCGGCAACAAGAGAAAGAATGGGTGTTGCTGTCAAGATAAAGGTCGATGCGTGGTGGCTTAACTGGTTTGGAAGAGATGTTCCATAAAAGGCAGTATTGAAAGCCTCATGTCCCTGCAAAAAGCTCAAGAAGCTCACAACACCATCAATACTATGAAGGGTAAGCATTGCTGCAAGCATTCCTATCAGAGTGCTAACCGTTCCCATGACCCCGCCGCACAGGGTAAAAATAAGTGCAATACTTTTTTTAGAGGCCCCCATAGCGCGGAGAATAGCAATTTCCTTTCGTTTATCATTCACCAAGATAACTAAAAGGGAAAGAATATTGCTGCAAGCAACAAGAAGAATAATCACTCCAATAAGCGTGAAGAGATATTTATCACTTTGAAATTGTTGGAGAAGATCTTTTGCAAAGTCATACTCATGGAACGTTGTGACTTTCCAGTATGGAGAGAGTCCTTGCTGCTCAAACGCTTCTTCAATTTTTCTTTTCATTTCCTTGGTTGCACCTAAATCTCCCGAGTAGACTTGAATCCCATTCACCATGTTAAGGTCAATCATTGATTGAGAAGCTGCATTGATTGTATGGGGGAGTTGTGGGCTTGTTAGGATCATTTTTGCTCCAATCGCCATGACACCGGGATCGTAAAAACCGCAGACTGTCACAGGAAGGCGTTGTTCTTGAACCGAACTACTTGTTGCGGCTCCGTAGGAAAAATAACCAACATCTCCTATTTGAACACCGCTATTTTGAAAGTGTTTAGGTAAAACAATAGCGGTTGCTTCGGTTTTGGGTAGAAAAACTTGGTCTTTTAGAAAATAAGGCCATAAAGGGGAAATTTCGGGTGCACTTTCAAAGTATGTTTTTACTTTCCCTTTTTTGATCTCAAGTCCGTCCCAAGGCACTTTCCCTTTGAGTGGAATTCCTTGGAGAGCAGTTTTGACTTCGAAGCGCAGATCATTCAATGAACAGATCTCCTCCAAATTTGTTGGACATAGCTCAACATCCATGGATATTTTTCCCTCGATAAAAAGAGGAACTGAAAGGGCGACATCATAACTGTTTCCATCACTTCCCATGTACTGAAAACGGCCTTGTTTTTTGACAATTTTCCCATTGCACTTTTTTTGGTCTACAGGGAAAACAACTTGGGTCACTTTTCCGCGCTTAATGGGTGCGTAGGCATCAAACTCGAGGCCTTCTGGGACTAGAACTCCTAGAGCTTGCCAGTGATGAGAAGTTGTTTCCATTTGCTCAATGGTGATGTAGCTCAAAAGTGTTTTCAACCTTTTCCGAAAGTCAGAGGTGGAAGCTTTTGCAAGATCATGGGGAGAGTCTTCACTGATTCCTTTTGAAGAAACGTCAGCTAAAAAGAAGAGGTGGTTTAGGTCTTCTGTGCGGGGCGGTTCAATGAGACTTGGAAGTTCAGGGTTTTTCCCGTTGAAGGTTGAGATATAGGATACTTGTGCGCTAAACCCTTGTCCTTTTTCTTGCATTCTCGAAAAAGGGATTCCTCGTGGGCGAACCATGCGGAGTTTTAATATAGCGCCAGAGATTTCATAATCCTGCGCCAAAAGGTTTAATCCTTGAAGAATATGAAAGGTTTCTTTCACAAGATCTTTCGTAGATCCATCTGCGTTACACAATTTGTTCGGCCATCGCTTCGGGACTTCCTGATCATATTCGGGGGAGTAAGGGTCAGTGAGTGAACTAGAGGCTTTTTCACCAATACTTTTGTAGGTGTAGTCAGATTCCTGACTGATGCTATCTACTTGATAATAGTAGGAATGGTAGTAGTTCTCAGTTGGAGTAATCCGGATCGGAGCATTGAGAGAGGTCAATTTTTTAAGCCAATTCTTCTCAATCCCATCGGTAACCGATAGGAAGACAAGAACTAACCAGACTACTAATGAAATAACCCCAACTGACATTAGGGCTATGAGCGACATCGATAGCTGCTTTTTCCTCGGGATGAGGTATTTGCGTGCAATCGAAAATTCAAAAATCACTTGGCTTCTTTAAAAATAACGTGTTTTCTAAGTTTTTTGTCGAACTTCTTAAGCTCTAGCCGTTCAGGACTATTGCGTTTATTTTTAAAAGTCCAATACGTTTCAGCACTTGCGGTGCTCTTTAGTCGGATTTTTTCGCGTGCGCCTTTTTTTGCCATACTATAGTTCCTTGTTTGCCAACCATACTATTAAAAATGATGAAAAATGTCTAGCAGATCAAGAGAAGAGATGGTAACCTCATTTGAGTCTTTCAGAGGGGAGTGCGTGGGAAGGGTTGAACATCATTAGAAAAATCTTTTCTTTGATAGAGATGATAACCTAGGCCTGCAATCATTGCAGCATTATCAAGGCTAAGCCCTCTAGGAGGCCAAAAGACTGGATAAGGGGATTTTTTAAATAGTCTCCTTAGCTCTCCATTTTGGGTAACACCCCCTCCCAAGTAGATTCCTTTACAATCAAAAGTTTTTGCTGCTTTTAAAGCTTTATTCAGAATGTCCTCTAATGCAGCTTTTTGAAAGCCAGCAGCTAGATGTTTTTTTTCACTTTTCTCAATAATTGTTGGTTCTTTTCGGCCACAATTTGTCCCTTTGACTTGGTAGAGAACGCTAGTCTTTAACCCACTAAAGGAAAAATCTAGAGGGCGCTTTTTGACTTGTCCGCTTTTAAAAGGATATTTTGCAGGGTCGCCGCTCTTGGCAACTCTTTCAATTTCTGGTCCTCCGGGGTAAGGAAGTCCAAGGAGACTTGCGACTTTATCAAAGGCTTCACCTACCGCATCATCAACAGTTGTTCCTAAAACTGCATAAGCGCAAACTCCAGTCAGCTTTGCTAGAAAGGTATGTCCTCCTGAAACAACGATTCCTAAGGATGGAAAGATAGGTTCGACGTCCATCATTGCTGCATAGATATGAGCTTCTACGTGATTGACGTCGACTAAAGGTTTGTTCCAGCCATAGGCAAGTGTTTTAGCTGCTGTGACTCCCATGAGCAGCGCTCCCAGTAATCCAGGACCATTTGCTACGGCAATAAGATCAATTTCATGGCTTTTTGTTGCTTCTTCTATAAGGGGAAGAAGGCGATCAATGTGGGCACGTGAAGCCATTTCTGGAAAAACGCCTCCAAAGGCCTTATGAATTTCAACCTGAGAAGCAACCAAATTGATTAAAATTCTTTTACCATCTTCAACGATACTGACAGCTGTTTCATCGCAAGATGTTTCAATTCCTAAAACTTTCATGCTGCTAAAGTCTACCAAGTTTTCCCTTTTTTTTCTCTCTTAAGGAAAGTTGTTATTGTCTTTACCATCGATTGCAGCGATTTTGGTTTTTTTTGGATAAGGTTCTTCCATCCTAGAAGCCTAGAAGAAACTTAACCTTGATGAGAGAGATATGCTGCTTCAATTTTAGCAGCGAGAATCAAGTCATTTTCTTTGAAACTATCCACTTCATAGAAGAGGCAGCGCGAAGGTTTGGCACAACGAAAAGAACAGCGATCAACCGCTTTTATAGAGACATCGAAAACAGCTACATCACCAAGCAAGCAACCACCTACAAATGCCGCAGATACAAACCTCTTCTTGACGGCAAAAACATCTATTGCCTGACCGACAAAGGCAAAGGTTTTCTTGGAATTCCCCTTTCAAAACAAGAAAAAAAGAGGCAAAAGGACAATGCCTTGCTTGCAGTTCTCAAAGAGTGGATGATCTCTTTTCAGCAAGAGCGCAAAAGCGTCTTCGAAAAAGTTTTGCAGCTTTGCCTTAACTGGTGGTCTCAAAACCCCAAACTGCTTCAAAAAACGCTTCTTCTTCTCCGCAAAAAAATCTTAAAGGGCTACCGGGTTAGGGCGCCGCTCCGATGGATTTCAGCGGCACTCAAAGATTCTGGGGCTGGCTTCCGCAGAAAATTAGCTAGGAGGTATGCGACTATATGCTGCTTGGGGGCTTTCGCAACGCGAAATTCTGCCGCCAGTCCCTTTTTTTCTTCACCCTATATCGCTGAAGGAATCGGAAATCTAACGACCCTTGCAAAGAAAGGACTCGATGTATCCGAAGAGTCAATGCTTTTTCTGTTGCACAAGGGCTTTGATCAACTTGCCCAAGCGGCAAAGGTGTTGTTACGCATAGAAAGAAAAAGGGAGATAGAGAATTTCAACGGCTTTCTGAATTGGCTTGTCTCCTTGAGCGATCCTTTTTCTGTGTTCCAAAAAGAAAAGAGCAACCTAAACAACAGTGCTGGCGCAGCATGAGAGGCTACGGTAAATTTTGCTTTTTCATCGGTATTTGGTGTTCTTTCTCTCGGCCTCAGAATTTTTCGGTTAAAGATTCGAAGACAGATGTAGTTGAAAACACCTCTTCTCCTGAGGAGATTTTTTCCAAATACAAAAGGAAAGCAAAAAAAGGGGATGCAAGGGCGCAGTTTTTCTTGGGATATGGCTACAATAATGGAACAGGTGTTCCGCGTGATGCTCTTCAATCATTGTCCAACCTTCCCCCAATTGCGTATAAAGACGCTTAAGATTCTCTCCTTTTAAAGGAAAAACTCCAACAACGCAGGGATTGCCTTTTTTCTTAATGCGTTCACTCACGATGACAAACCTTTTGAATGTAAGCTTCTGTTTCTCCCCACAAAAAGCTGACAGGAAATGTTTTTTCGATCTGAAAAGCATTTTCATCATAATCGGTGAGGGGGTAACTGATACTGATGATTTTTGTTCTTTTGGGGTACCTTTTAAGCTTTTGAACTAGCAGGGTAATTTCTTGGTCGGGTAACGCTGTCCCATAAAGATAGATCACTGTTGCTTCAGGAAGTTCCTCTTTGAGCACATCTCCACAGATGAAAGTTACCCGTTCTTGATGATATTTATGGGATAGATGCCGGGATAATTTCACAAACTGAGAAATCCGTTCAATCCCAATCACTCGACAATTGAAAAAATGATAGAGGAAAAAAGCTCCTCGCCCTCTTCCGGAGCCCAATTCTAAGAATGTGTCGGTCGGTTCCAGTTCAGATTCTTGCGCAATTTTCTCATAAGTCATGAGAGGTGTTTCGCCGTAGGTATGGATCTCTTTATCATTTCGATTCTTGAGATAATTTTTACTGATCGTATAGGGATTTTTAAAAATGTAGGCAGTCAAAAGAGCGCGGTCGAGATGAGAAAAGGAATGATCGTGATAATAGCGCTTTTTAACTTCTTTTTGAAGCTTCCGATCAGTAAGCATATACTTGATCATGTTCCAAATTTGAATCATAAACAGTATTTTGCAACAACATTTGACAGGCGTCAATGAAAAATCATTAGTTAAAAAACTAAAAAATTGAAATAAATTTTCTTTCCTCTGATTCAACTTGGTCGATTCACTGAGAAAATTGTATGATTTTATCGCCATTATCTAGTCTTTCTTGGAAATACGCTCCTTTAGGTTCTACTGCCGGCCTCATTGTTTTAGAGAGGATTCGAAAGGATGATTTAGAAAAGAGCAGGCTATGGGCCTTGCTGTCATTATTCCGTTGCCTCTTACCAATTAATCGTTTGTCCGGGTTCAAGAACGCGAAAAGTTTTTGGATCGATTCCTCGTTTTTTCAAAGCACAATAAAGATCGTAAGGAGGCTGTTCAAGATCTTCACTTGAAAGACGAAAAGTTTTCCAGTGCATTCCGACACTTAGAAAAGAGCCCACTTCAGCATGAATTGCTGCAGCTTTATGCGGACTGATATGAACGGGGTCCATAAAGGCTCTAGGAACGTAGGTTCCAATGGGAATCAAGCTTAGATCCATTTTTCCAAACTCTTCTCCTATCTTCTTGAAATCTTTTTTATTATAGCCTGTATCTCCAACAAAATAGAGCCTTTTTTCCTCCTTTTCGTTTTGAAGAAAATCAACGACAAAACCCGCCCATAGTGTCCGATTTTTATCAAAAATACCTCGGCCTGAAAAATGTTGACTTGGAACAGCTGTGACTGCGACCTCTTGCTTTTTTGTACCGATCTGCACTTCTTCCCACCACTTCATTTCAATAATATGACGGAGACCTAACTTATGAAGACGCTTTTTTACTCCCAAGGGAACAACCCATGTAATTCCAGGATGAAGCTCTGCTAGTTTTAGGAGGGTCTTCTTATCGAAGTGATCGTAATGATCATGACTTAGAAGAACAAAATCGATTCTTGGCAGTTTTTCTAGGGTCAATGGAGTTTTATGTCTGCGCTTTGGCCCTAGAAAAGAAAATGGGGAACAGCGCTTGCTCCAAATTGGATCTGTAAGCAAAAAGAGATTTCCCACATTCACCAAAAAGGTGCAGTGATTAATCCAGGTGACTTGTGGAGCGCTGTCTTTTAGTTTACGTTTCGAGTTGGGGTAGTGAAACTTTTCAGGACACTTGTTGAGGATCCTCTTATCATTATAATAGCCTAATTGCCAAAGAATAATGTCAATGAGCGAACGTTTTGTCGAATCGATATGTGGATTGGCAAAACGTTTGCCTTTCTTATGATACCCCTGTCTCATAGCTTTTCCCCCTTAAGCCTACCCCGAATTAAATAAAACCTTTCATTCGGGGTGGGTTCTTACCTTTTCAGATACCTAAACAATGAAATAATCAAAAAGAAAATTTTGTAAAAAATACAACGAATGGAACAGGAGAAATATAAAAAGGGTTTTTCAAAGAACGCGCAGTAAGCACGGAGCGGTTGCTTTAAAGGTTACACTCTAATATTGAAGGCTTTTAGGTGAAGTATCTGTAAGAGATAGATCGCCTTCAAATTGAATGGGACCTGGAAAAAGATAATGGTCTTCTTCCATCCACTTCCTTCGGTTCTTTTCGAAAAACTTATAGGTTGCTCCTTCAAGATCGACCAAGGATTTACGGATCACAGGCTTTTCTTTTCCCTGACGCACTTCTACATTCATAAGACAGGTCATAGGAATTGCACAGATTTCCCAGTCCGATGAAGGTTTAACCAGCTGAGAAACAGCGCACATATAGCCTGTATGCCCCCCTCGGATCAGAAGAGCTGCAATATATCCAAGTGTATAACAATAGGTTGCGTCAAAGTTTGTGGGAAGTCCTGCTCTTCCTTCATAACCAAAGAAGTGATGCAAAGGGCTGAATTTTCCCGTAAAACTTGGGCGTTTTTTAAGGTCTTTTTTTACAAGTGTACTCAGAAGAACTTCTGTTTGAATGTGAGAGACTTGAACATTGCCATGAGGGTCTCGATCTAAAAGGAGTTGCTGAGCAATTTCTTTAGGAAGAAAGTCAAAGGTTGCTTTTGCTTGGGTACTTAAAGCCTTTTCATCTTTTTCTTCAGCAAGGAGAGTATTGAGTTCGTCAATCAAGACTCTCATTTCAGGAACGAATTCGATGATTCCTTCTGGAACCAAAATAACTCCGTAGTTATTTCCTTGATTTCCTCTTTTTTCAATCACATCAGCAAGAGAAATGATGATCTCTTGTAAAGTCATTTTTTTCTCAGCAATCTCCTCTCCAATAAGCGTTAGATTAGGTTGGGTCAAAAGAGCACATTCTAAAGCTACATGCGAAGCAGAACGTCCCATGAGCTTAATGAAGTGTGTGTATTTTTTTGCCGAAAAAGCATCCCTAGCAATATTTCCAATCAGTTCTGCGTAAGTTGTGCAAGCGGTATGAAATCCAAAAGAAATATCGACAAAGTCATTCTTCAAGTCTCCATCGATTGTTTTGGGAACTCCAATCACTTTTGTTTTACACCCTTTGCTCAAGGCAAACTCAGCAAGAATCGCTGCATTCGTATTCGAATCATCCCCTCCAATGATTACGACTCCATCTAGAAGGAGTTGATTAAACGTTTCTATCGACTGCTTAAGTTGCTCCTTTGTTTCAATCTTTGTCCGGCCAGATCCAATGAGGTCAAAACCCCCTTGGTTCCGATAGTTGCGCAATAAATCTTCCGAAAGCTCTAAAGTCTTCCCTTCAATCATCCCTGAAGGTCCCCCGAGGAATCCAATCAGTTGAGACTCATGATGAAGCGTTTTAAGGGCATCGAAAAGACCTGCAATGACATTATGTCCACCTGCAGCTTGTCCACCAGAGAACACAACGCCTACTCTTAAAGCCTTTGATAAGAGCTTTTCTCCTTTTTCAGGATAAAGAAGAGATCTCCCAAAGGTTCTAGGAAATTTTGCTTCAATTTCTTTTTCATCTGCAAAAGATGTTGTCGATCCATGTCCTTTAAAAATGGTATTTGTTTCCAAAGATTTAGGAAGGATTGGCTGATATTTTGTGCGGTGTTTTTGTAGTGGTGTCATAGACCTTAGAGTAGTGAATCGACCAAAAAAGATCTATCTTTTTTAAAAGCGCTGCTCTTACTCAACTTTTTTGTTCTTCCCTTTGCGCTTAACGAATTGCAGATCATGTTTAGGATAGAGAAAAATAAGAAGAAGCGTTCCCACAACGATTAGACAAAAAACCAGGATGACTTTTTGGGCAACTCCCACTCCCCAAACGAACAGCTGAATGAGGGCCCCAAAGATAAAACTTAGATAAACAAGTGGACTGATCAATCTCATCGGAGCAAATTTTGCACTGATTGTCAGCAAAGCTTGAAAGATCGCAGCAAAAAGGCCTGCTAGAAAAGCAAAACTCAAACTTTTAAAAGTATACACCTCTCCACCATCAGGAAAAAGATAAAACACAATCGCAGTGATAAGGACGGCTAGCGTAAAAAAATATGCCATGATCCGTTCCCAAGGCTCAGTGTAGTTTAAGGCCCGCATAGCTACAACTGTCGTTGCAGCAAAGATCGCTCCGACAAGGGGGATGACTTATAGAGGATTGAAAAGGGATTCCCCAGTTTCCAAGATGAAAAGAAGACCAATGAAAGCAATTCCTAAACCCCACCATAGACGATGAACAAACTCGACGCGAAGCCAAATGCGAGAAACAAGAGGAACGAACAGAGGAAAGGAGTAAAAGATTAAGGTTCCAGTAGCAAGAGAGAAGTGGTTAATGCTAAAGTAAAAGCAATAAAGCGCCGCTACCCCAAAAACCGAACGCACTGCTTGATATCTGTAGTTTTTTGTTTTGTAGAGCTCTGAAATTTTTGGAGCGGTTGGCGAAAGGGCGACCCAAATAAGGAGGAGAATCAAATTAACGATAGAACGAGCAAACGTTAAAAAATTTGTACTAAGATAATCAGAGGCTAGTTTGACAAACATCGCTTGAATCGCAAGAGAAAGTGCTGCAATCACCATGAGAGAAATAGCTAAGAAAAGGCGCTTTTTAGGACGCTTTAAATGTTGGATCATAATTCCTCTTTATCTATAGTATATTTATATAGTGCGTTAGGTTCAAATGGCAAAAAAATACATTTTCATGACAGGTGGCGTTGTTTCTTCATTAGGTAAGGGATTGGCGTCAGCCTCGATTGCAATGATTTTAGAGTCCCATGGATTAAAAGTAGCAATGCTTAAGCTGGATCCCTACCTCAATGTGGACCCTGGAACGATGAATCCTTTTCAGCATGGGGAAGTTTATGTGACTGATGATGGTGCGGAAACAGACCTTGATTTAGGCCATTATTACCGGTTTACCAATGCCCCTCTTTCAAAAGCCAGCAATGCGACTTCAGGCCAAGTTTACGAAACAGTGATCAAAAAAGAGCGCCACGGAGATTATCTCGGAAACACTGTTCAAGTGGTTCCTCATGTAACCGATGAAATCAAAAGGCGCATTTTTCTTGCTGCAAGCCAGGAAAAAGGAATAGATGTTCTTCTAGTCGAAATTGGAGGAACTGTCGGTGATATGGAATCTCAACCCTTTTTAGAGGCAATCCGTCAACTGCGTCTAGATTATGCTAAGGACTGTGTCAATATCCATATGACCTATGTCCCCTATCTAAAAGTGGCTGGAGAGGTCAAAACAAAACCCACACAACACTCTGTACATCAACTGCAAAGTCTTGGAATTTTTCCCGATCTCATTCTTTGCCGTTCAGAAAATCCCTTAGAAAAAGAAGTCAAAGATAAAATTGCCCTTTTTTGTAGCGTTCCCAAACAAGCTGTCATAGAACAGGTCGACGTCGACCAGTCCATTTATGAACTTCCCCTGACAATGATAGCACAAAAACTCGACGCAGAACTGTGCTCCCTCTTAAATCTTAAGTGCAATAAAGCTACCATCTCCAACTGGGAAAAAATGGTAAAAAACCACCTAAATCCCAAGAAAACGGTGAAGGTAGGTCTTGTGGGGAAGTATATCAACCACCAAGATGCTTACAAATCAGTGGTTGAAGCTCTCTGCCATGGAGGAATGGCTCATCATGCGAAGGTTGAGGTTGTGGAATATGACTCAGAAATTGCGCAAGAAATTGGAGAGTGCGATGGCTACCTTATCCCTGGAGGATTCGGGGAGAGGGGCTTTGAGGGAAAGGTTGCGGCTGCAAAACATTGCCGCGAAAAAAAAATTCCTTACTTTGGAATTTGCCTCGGAATGCAAGTTCTCGTCGTCGATTTTGCCAGAAATGTTCTAGGCCTTTTGCAAGCTAACTCTACAGAAATGAACCCCAACACTCCCGATCCCATTATCTCCCTTCTTTCAGAACAAGAGGGAATCGAAGATTTAGGGGGAACGATGCGCCTTGGAGCCTATCCATGCACTTTATCTCCTGATACAAAGTCCTATTTCGCCTACAGAGAAAAGAAAATTGAAGAAAGACATCGGCATCGCTTTGAATTTAACAATGCTTATAAACAAGCATGTGAAGAAAACGGTCTGGTGATTGCCGGAACCTACAGGGGGCTTTGCGAAATCACTGAGATTAAAAATCATCCTTGGATGGTTGGTGTACAATTCCATCCCGAGTTTAAATCAAAACCAACGGCTCCCCATCCCTTATTCAAAGCATTTATTGGAGCGGTCCTAAGTGGGTAGAGTGCTTGGGATTGACTTTGGAATGAAACGGATTGGTCTTGCGCGTTCAGATCCCATGAAAATGATCGCTTCTCCTCTCAAAATAATTTTTGCCGGGAAGAGCCTTGAGGAAACTGCTGATTTGATTCTCAAAGAGCTGGAAGATGTGGAAACAATCATTCTCGGACTTCCTCTCCTATTGTCTGGTAAGGATAGTGAAACAACACTAGCAGTGCGTAAGTTTGCTAAGATTTTGGAGAAAAAAAGTGGTCTTCCTCTGATTCTTTGGGATGAACGCCTCACTTCAAAGCAAGTTGAAAAACTACTGATTGAAGGGCAAGTCTCAAGAAAAAAACGCTCAAGTCATGTAGATACAATGAGCGCAACATTAATCTTACAAAATTATCTCGATGGAACCGACCGTGGTTGCGGAAGCTTTGTATGAAAAAAAGAGATTGAAGAGCTAAAAAAAGAAAAAGCTGTCTTTGGGAAAGTGATTTTTTTTCTCTTGATCTGGGAGAAATTTCACGAGAAGCGGTCCGACAAGACGGGTTTTGAAATCATCCTCTCGTTTCAAGAGGGAATGGATGATTTTTTCTAGCTAAAAAATTCTTTCTGACTTACCTTTGAGGTCATGTCTAAAGAAAATAGCATACATCCCTTTGAAGAGCCTGGTCAAACACTACGCAGTTTAGATCCTTGCATCGTGGTTATTTTTGGAGCCACAGGTGATTTAACAGCTCGAAAGCTGATGCCAGCCCTTTACAACTTAAAGCGGGAGGGTCAACTTCCCACGAGTTTTGCTTGTTGCGGCTTTGCTAGAAGAGAAAAAACTGATGAGGTTTTTCGCGATGAAATGAAGAAAGCAATCAGTCAATACTCACGAGTTAAACCGATTGAGGAGACTGTTTGGGAAACCTTTGCTCCTCAAATCTTCTATCATCAATCAGAATTTGACAACGATGCTGGCTATGAAAGATTTGCAAAACACCTTGCCACGATCGATTCTCAGATGGGAACAAGTGGAAACCGCATCTATTATCTTTCCACGCAACCGAGTTATTTTACAAAAATTGTAGCAAAGCTTAAAAAACATAAACTTCTTTACAATCATTTAGAACAGCAAGAGAAGTGGTCACGTGTCATTATTGAAAAACCCTTTGGTCATAATCTGACTTCTGCGTTAGAGCTCCAAAAAGATTTACTGGCTCATCTTTCAGAAACACAACTGTATCGTATTGATCACTATCTAGGAAAAGAAACGGTGCAAAACCTCCTTGTTTTCCGTTTTGGAAACTCAATTTTTGAAAACCTTTGGAATCACCGTTACATTGACCATGTTCAGTTTACAGTCGCTGAGTCTATTGGTATTGGAATGCGAGGGCGCTTTTATGAAGAACAAGGCCTTGTTCGTGACATGATGCAAAACCATATGATGCAGCTTTTTTCTCTCATTGCAATGGAGCCTCCTGTCAATTTAAGTGCTGAGGCTGTTCATGATGAAAAAGTCAAAGTTCTTGAAGCTCTCCGCCCATTTACCAATGAAGACTTTGAAACCGCTGCTGTTCGCGGACAATATGGCACAGGGTTTATC
>JASJDV010000006.1 GCA_030064985.1 Simkaniaceae bacterium
AGTCCAGCATATGGAGCTGTTTCACCCTTTTTCGCTTTAGGAAATGCCGCTTGCTTTGAGGATAGTAAAGTTTGATGAAGCAAAAAGGCTCTTTAACAGAGGAAGGGTTAACATTTGAAACTTTTCCTAGGGTAACAATTAGATATTTTAATGCTGAAAAATTTTCTCAGATTTCACAAGAAGTTTTGCAGGTTTGGCAACAAACTCTTGGAATCAAAGTCACTTTATCCCCAGTCAGACTGGCCTGCCCATATCGCTGCAATTTAACAGAAAGACGATCAGATCGCAAGCGTAGCGCTTGCTTTTAAGTATAGATCCTATCTACGTACTCCAATTTTTTAAACATAAGGATAGCACGGTGAATCTGGTCAATTGGAAGTCCCAAAAGTACATCGATCTACTCGAAGCTTCAAATGATGAAGCGGATCTTAAGAAGCGGAAGGCAATTCTTATTGCAGCTGAAAAAGTTCTAATGAATGAGATGCCCATCATCCCTATCTATTACAACACAGTAGAAATTTCTAAAAAACCACAGCTTACTGGAGTTGTTTTCTCGAAAGGAGATGTAGACTTTAGGTTTGCTCGTTTTTCCCCATAGAGGAAAGCGCTTCTTCGGTATCGATCACTTCGGAAAGATAGTATTTTAAGAGTCTCAACACAAATTTTGGAGTGTTATAAACACCCTTTGTTGAAAAAACGATCTCGAGATGAGGATCCCCGTTTGTGATGAGCGAAATCATGACGATTGTTGTAGGATGATCATCGACAACTTTGGGAACAACCCAAATTGCAAATTGGTGATTGAATAACGTAACCTTATCAGAGGTTTCTATCACATGAAAATAGTGGGGCAGTTGCTCTTGGTTTTTATCCTCTTCAAAAGAGTCATGAGTTAGAAGACCTGTCTTTTCTAAAAGTGCCATATCCACTTCTATAATCCCTTCAGGAATCCAACTCGGAAGACTTGAGATGAACTGATTGTAGGCTTGATCCAATTGTATGGGATTCATAAATGATCCGCTAGCTCCTTCATTATCTTTCTGAGAGTCGAACCTGCGAAATTCAAAACTCAGCTTTACCAAGCATTCTATGCTTATTTTTTTCTTCATAGGGACACTTTTCTTTTTTTTAAAGTAGTGATTTATTTTTAATTTTTATTTTCATTTAAACATCTAATATTTAAAATATTTAGCAGGTTTGTTTTGTTGTAACTTTCTTCTAATTGATAAATTTGTTAGAACTAGAAGCAACTCTGGGATTAAAAATGCGGCTACTTTTTCTTTTTTTGTTTCTTTCGGTTGCATCGCAAGCTTTTTGCAAATCTCTTGATGTGACTGTTTCTGCAAATTCGGCGATCTTAATCAATGCTGAAACAGGAGCCGTTCTTTATGAAAAGAAAGCTGATGATCGTGCGTATCCTGCGAGTCTTACAAAAATTGCTACCTGTCTCTATTCAATAAAAAAGCATAAGAAAAATCTTAATGAAGTTGTGGCCTGTCCCCAGCACTGCCTTCGACGCATGAGTAAGTCAGTGAAAGTTGCTCGTGAGTATAAAGATCCAGCTTATCTGTTAGAACCTGATGGTTCTCATTACATGATTAAAAAAGGGGAAAAACTCCAATTTCTAGAACTTTTGTACGGCCTTATGGTTTCGTCAGGAAACGATGCGGCAAATTATCTTGCCTATTATCTGGGAGGAAGTATTCCAAAGTTTGTTGAAGGAATGAATGAGTATCTTACAGAGATTGGATGTGAAAATACGCACTTTTCAAATCCCCATGGGTTGCACCATCCTAAGCATTATTCCACAGCTCGAGATATCGCTTGTATAGCAAGAGAAGCTTTACAAGTTGATCTGATTCGTTCCATTGTCTCAACCAAAGAACATCAGCGGCTTGAAACAAACCTTCAAACAGCAAAAAGAGTTCAAAATAAGAACCTTTTAATCCAACCTGGTAAATTCTTCTATCCTCAAGCTATTGGAATGAAAACAGGCTATCACTCAGAGGCAGGCTACACGTACGCAGGGGTAGCAAAAGATCGTGGAAGAACAGTAATAGCCATTCTTTTAGGGTGTGCTGCCTCCTATAATCAATGTTTCCGAGATGCCATTCGCCTATTTGATGCAGCTTTTGCAGAAGAAAAAGAAGAGAGGCTCCTGTTCAATAAAGAAGAAAATATCTTTAGTCGTGAGATAAAGCAGGCGAGAGGCTCTTTAAAGGCAACCCTTACAGAAGATGTTGCAATTTCGTATTATCCTGCTGAAGAGCCTGAGATCACGATCGAACTTAATTGGGACTACAGAGTGGCTCCGATTGAAAAGGGAAGCTTTGTTGGCTGCATTAACATTCTTGATAAACAGGGAAACCTTGTCAGTACCTCTCCGCTTGTGGCTACAGAAAATGTGGATCGCGCTTTTACAGCTCTTCTTGTAGATGCGATGAGAGGAGATTGGGTTTGCCCTGATAAAGTTCAACAGATTCTCATCTTCTTCTTAAGTATGGCAGTAGGATTGAGTTTGTTTGGTCTTTTTAGAATTGAGACTGTGAAAAAGCGTCGAAAAGTCCACAAGCGTTAACTCTTGAGGGCGCGCACTTTTAGTCAGTCCTATAGTTTCTAAAGCTGCTTCTATAGCTATTGGAGGAGCCATTTCCTTGAGTGAAGCGCGGAGCATTTTCCGGCGCTTTTGAAAAGCGATACGAATCATCTTAAAAAGTTTTTCATAAGGCGTGTCCACTGGAGGTTTTTTGAGATTTAACTGAAGAACGGCAGAATCTACTTTTGGTTTCGGATAAAAACATGTTTTAGGAACAGTAAAGAGGAGTTTTGCGTCCGCATGGTAATTGGTAAACACTGTAAATGAGCTGTAATTTTTTGTTTTAATATCTGCGGTGCATCGTTTTGCGACTTCTTTTTGAACCATCAGATGAATCGATGTAATAAGATCTTGTTTGGGGAGAAGCTCTTGAAGGATGATTCCCGTGAGGCTATAGGGAATATTAGCGATGACTTTTACTTTTTGCTCTCCCTTCAATAGGCGTTTAAAAAGAACATTCCTAAAGTCGTCGACTAAGATTTGAAGTTTCCCATTTTGAAGACGCTTTAAATAGTGGGCCAATTTTTCATCTTTTTCAATCGCAATAACGAAAGCTCCTCTATCTAAGAGTGCCTCAGTTAAAACTCCAGGTCCTGGACCAATTTCAACAACCGCATCGTCTTCTTGAAGATCTGCTGCTTTAATCATTTTTTTTAAGATATTTCCATCGACAAGAAAATTTTGAGAAAGCCCTTTTTTGGGCTTAATCTCCATTTTCTTTAGAAACGAATGGAGATCTGAAGGTTTATACAAAGCCATGAGATTTTTTTACTAATCAAGGCATAGCAAAGGGTTGATAATCTTCAGAAAGCTCGCATTTAGGGTTATAGTTTTCGTAACCAAATCGTTTTTTCAAAGATTGAATGTAAGCAGCTTTTTCCTTATCCGAAGTTTCATAGAGGAGATCATTTTTGAGCTTATCGTGCATTTGCTCAAAAGTTTCAGGAAGATTTTCGATGATTTCTTTTAAGTAGAAAATGCGCATCACTGTGCTGTTATCAGAGCGACTCACTTGCGAAACAGGAAGGCTATAAGAATGCGGAGACAAAGCTTTAATCACATCGAAGTGCATTTTTGAAAGCTTTTGTGGTCCACCGCTATAATCATCGGATAAACTGATTGTGACCCCAGTTTCTTCGAGCATCGAAGGGAGCTTTTCAATGGGTTGTTCTTCCTTTTTTAGAAGGTTGTAAGCTCTCTTAGCGACACCCGCGCACTGCTCTTCATCTTTTCCACGGATCGATAATACTTGATATTTCCATTCTTCTTTAGGAGGGTTTTCCTGTAGATATTTTTCATAAGCCATTTTAATGACTTGAGGGGTTGTTGTTTGAAATACTTTAGAGTGAACTTTTATTCCAATAAGTTGTTGAATGGTCAGTTCTTGGCGGATCATAGCGCGCGCTTCTTCATAGTCATAGTTCATTTTATGGAGGTTAGACATAATATTTGGTCCAAACCGTTCTTCTAATTTTTCCCGGACTTCGCCGTCGCTAATTTTGATTTCCTTTTGCTGAGCATCTAAGAGGATGAGCTCATCGTGAATCATATCGTCAAGAGTGGGTTGCCATCGGATCAGATAGAATTGATACTTTTCCACGGGCGATAGATTGAGGTGCGGATAATATTCGAAAAGGAAAAGATCCATTTTTTTTACAACATCATAAAGAGAAATGACCTTTCCATTGATTTTTGCTAGAGGGCGGTTGTTGATCATCAACCCTGACTGACTCGAAGGTCCCTGAGAGGGTTGTTCCGTTTCATAATCGGCAAACCCTAAAGAAAAAACCGCTGTTAATAAAAAAATTAAAGAATAGGCTTTTTGCATCTCAATCCTTTTAAGTTTCAAGTGTTTTGTATTCTACTCAAAACCGCACAATAAAAGCCATCCATCTCTCCATCTTTTGGAAAAGATTGAAAGGGCTTATCGCTGAGCTTGAGTTGGTATTTATCCATAAAGTAGCTGATTTGTCTCTCATTTTCTCTAGGAAAAATACTGCATGTTGCATAGACAATTTTTCCATTATGCCTTAAAAACTTCAAGACTTTATCAAAAATTTTACGCTGTTCTTCAATGAGTTGTTCGAGCTTTTCTGGTGTAAACTTCCATTTTATATCAGGATTGCGACGGAGCGTTCCACTTCCTGAACAAGGAACATCGAGGAGAATCCAGTCCATCCGGTTTAGAAGGCCTCTTTTCTTTAATTTCTCTTCATCCAGAATTTGGGCATTTTGGATTCCCGCGCGCTTCAAACGTTTTTTGGCCTCTACTAAAGCGTGAGGTCGAACATCATAGAGATAAACCTGTCCTTTATCCTTCATAAGTGGGGCAAAACCAAGAGTTTTTCCCCCTGATCCTGCACAAAAATCGAGGATATGGTCATTGGGACGGGCTTTGACGTGATTGGCAATAAGTTGACTTCCTTCATCTTGCATTTCAAAGAGTCCTTCTTTGAATTCAGGAAGAGCAAAAAAGTTCATCCGCTTTGGAAAAACGATCCCTAATTTGGAGTATTTGCAAGGGAAGACCGAGAACAAAGGCTTCCATTTCTTCAAAAGAGCGTCTCGTGTTGTTTTCAAAGGGTTAATGCGAACTGTAGTCGGGGCTTGTTGATTGGAGTTCAAACAAAGTTCCAGGGCTCTTTTTTCTCCATACGCTTCTTGCAGATAGGTAAAGAAAAACTTTGGAAAACTGACTTGAATGTGAGGTGGATAATCTTGGCGGCTGTCATGCTGAGAACTTGAGTAGGCTTCAATCCGGTCCTCCCAATTGACCGGCTTTTTGCATCTTGCATCTAAAAGACCCTTGCAGCGGATGATTCCGTAAAAGGTTGCACAGATTTCTGCTCGATCTTTTGACCCAACAGCTTTGTGCTTTCTAAAATAATTCCTTAGAAATACATCCAAAGGAAGAGGGGTTTTCTCTGACTCTCTTAAACTATTTAGTAAGTGATGTTTTCTAAAAGGTTTCATGCGAAACATGATAGCAGGAACCTACCCCCAAACTCAAATGTCTTTTTTCTTTCTTAAAATCTTTCCTTGTCTTAGGGAGAAACTTCATTGCTATCTCTTTAGATCTTTGGTCTTTTTAAAAGAGAGAAAAGAGAATTCCCTTGATGAAAAACGCTCAGTGACTTAAGCTAGGAGAAAACATTTTTTCACTCAAATTCAACTGCCCAAATTGGGTTTTACATGTATCCAACTGACAAATTTTCAACATCTAGAAGACATCAACGCTCTCTTAAAAATGCTGTCTCTTTATGTGGAACAGGTCTTTTTACAGGAATGAGATCAGAGATTAAGCTGCGCTCTTCTCCTGAAGGGACGGGGATAATTTTTCAACGGATGGATCTTCCAGATAAACCAAAACTTTCAGCTCTTGTTGAACATGTTCAGGAGACTCCAAGATGTACGATACTAGGCTCTGGAAACTTTCAAATTCAAACCGTTGAACATATTCTTTCTGCAATCAAAGCTTATGAAATTGACAACCTTCTTATTGAAATCGAAGGGTCAGAAATTCCAATTTGTGATGGCAGCTCTATGCCCTTTGTGGAGCTTATTGAAAAAGGAGGAATTCTCACACAAAGTCAAACAAAAAAAATTCATCACCTTGAAGCTCCTATTTTTTGGTCGAGAGGAGATGTCCATCTAGTGGCTCTTCCTTCAGAAGAATTTCGTATCAGTTACACCTTGAACTATCCAAATAGCGATCTTTTAAAATCCCAGTTTTACACCGTCCATGTTGACGAAGAAACTTACAAAACTGAAATAGCTCCCGCCCGCACCTTTTCTCTCTATGAAGAGATTGTTCCTTTGATTGAAAAGGGGAACATCAAGGGAGGGCGTCTTGACAATGCTGTGATTATTAAAGGGGATGCAATTTTAAATCCAGAAGGGGTGCGTTATAAAGATGAAATGGTTCGACATAAGATATTAGATCTGATTGGAGATCTTTGTCTTGTAGGGCAGTCATTTATTGCTCACGTGATTGCGATTCGTTCAGGCCATTTCTCAAACACTTCATTTGCTAAAGAGCTCGTCAGTAATTTCACGATGGAGACCGCGAATGTCAGCTGATGGTTCAAAAGAAAAAGTCATTTTACATACAAAACAGATCCGAGATATTCTCCCACACCGTTACCCTTTTTTATTAGTAGACCGTGTGATTGAAATCGATGTAGAAAATAATCATATTGTCGCAACAAAATGTGTGACAATTAATGAAGAATTTTTCCAAGGACATTTTCCCCAAGCACCGATTATGCCGGGCGTTCTTATTTTAGAAGCGTTAGCGCAAACCGGTGGAATCTTGATTCATGAAAAAGGGTTTGTCGATACAACAGCAGTATTACTCAGTGTAAATAATGCCAAGTTTCGTCGCCCCGCTTTTCCTGGAGATGTGCTTGTTATGCATGTTTATGGCACCCACCTTAGTTCTAAAGGTGGAAAGATCCAAGCAAAAGCGATGATTGATAACAGGCTAGCAGTAGAAGCTGTTATCGGCTT
Organism: Simkaniaceae bacterium; assembly: GCA_030064985.1. Classification (GTDB taxonomy): domain Bacteria; phylum Chlamydiota; class Chlamydiia; order Chlamydiales; family Simkaniaceae; genus Neptunichlamydia. The sequence goes on from JASJDV010000006.1 coordinate 7,106, forward strand.
TGTCTTCAGAGGATTTGAACAGATTTAGGAAGTATTTAATGTCTACTATTCACACCGGAGCGATTATCGAAGACGGAGCCCAGATTGGAAAAAATGTAACGATCGAACCTTATGCAATCATCAAAGAGAATGTCATTCTTGGGGATAATGTAACCATTAAGTCTCACGCCTATCTCGACGGTTATACTACGATTGGCGACGGAACAATCGTTTATCCTTCCACAGTGATTGGGACAAAAACACAAGCCAAAAATTATCATGGCGAGCAAACCTTTGTTAAAATTGGAAAAAATTGTGAAATCCGAGAGTTTGTAACTATCAATTCTTCGTGTGGAAAAGGGTCAACAGTTGAGGTTGGCAATGAGTGCTTAATTATGGCCTATTGCCATATTGCTCACCACTGCAAAATTGGAAATCACGTCATCATGGCGAATGGAGCGATGCTAGCAGGTCATGTTGAAATTGAAGAGTATGCAATCATTGGCGGAATGACTCCTGTCCATCAATTTGTCCGCATTGGAGCTTACGCAATGATTGGGGGATTGAGTCGTATTACTCACGATGTTCCTCCTTACACGTTGGGCGCTGGAAGCCCTTATCGAGTTGCGGGGCTGAATCTTGTCGGTCTAAAACGGCATAGTTTTTCCCTTGAGCTCCGCAAGTCTCTAACAAAAGCGTTTAAACTCACCTATCGTTCAGGAATACAATTTACAGAAGCGCTGCAGCAGATCGAAAGCGAAATTAAGAAAAATCCGCCGATCAATCATTGGGTAGACTTTTGTAAAACCTCAAAAAGAGGGCTTATTGGTCTTCAACCCTTTGGAGCCGCTGATGAGTTTACCGATATAAAAGACGTTCTTGAAGAATGAGAATTGTCTATTTTGGAACTCCATCTTTTGCTGCTGAAGTTCTGAAATTTTTAATGGAAAGTGGCATCGAAGTGGCAGCAATTGTTACAAAACCCGATCGCCCACGAGGACGGAGTGGAAAACCAGCTTTTTCCGCTGTTAAAGAACTAGTCGCAAGAAATTACCCCGCTATTGCTCTTTACCAACCCGATAAAGCCTCGACTGCTTCTTTTGAAAAAGAGCTTCGCCGCTTTGATGCAGACCTATTTGTTGTCGTTGCCTATGGGGAAATTGTAAAGCAAGAACTCCTAGACCTTCCCAGGCAAGGGTGCATTAACCTTCACGCCTCCTTGCTACCAAAATACCGCGGAGCTGCACCTATTCCATTTGCCCTTCTTGACGGAGCAAAAAAGACCGGGATCACTGTGATCGAAATGGTTGCTAAAATGGATGCAGGAGATATCCTTGCCCAGGAGCAAATTTTCATACCAACAGCGATGAATGGGATGGAGCTTGAAGAAAAGCTTTGCATCTTAGGTAAAAAAACCCTTCTACGCGTCATTGGAAACTTTTCTCATTATTATTCTCAAAAAAAGCCGCAAGATCCTAAACAGGCCACTTATGTTCAAAAAATTGATCCGTCGATGGCAAGGATTGATTGGAATCAAGATGCCAAAACCATTCACAATCAAATCCGCGCTTTTAGCCCCCGCCCAGGAGCCTGGGCAGAGGTTGAACGCAATGGACAATGGAAAAGAATGAAAATTTATAAAAGTCAAGTTGTCCAAGGAGAGGGTGCCGTAGGATCTTCTCTTTCTTTTTCACAAAAAGAATGGGTTGTTGCCTGTGGCAAAAAAGCGCTCTCCATTATTGAAGTCCAACTGGAAGGAAAAAAGCGCTTACCCTGTAGAGATTTTGCTTTAGGTTTCAATCAGCCGTTGCAATTGAAATAAAATATATCTTGCGTCAATTTTCTTGCGCTGCTCTTCCATTTTTAAAACTTAATCTGTATACGTTGTATATAAAAAGCACAGCCAAAATAAAAAACCCGCAGTTTTTTTTTGCTTGCTTAAGTCAGGTGCACGACACACACACGATAAAGAAGTCGTATCACTTATGAATGCCAGTATTGAAATTTATTAGAGTGGGTTTTGATGCTCAGAGGAATCATACTGTTTATCATTTTCATTTCTTCTGCTTATTGTTTTGATTGTAAAGATCATAAAAAATTGGTGGTTGTACTTGGGATGCACCGTTCTGGTACAAGCTTACTTTCCAAAGGGTTGCAAGTATTAGGTGTAGACTTTGGAGACCATTTATTGGCAGGAGCTGAAGATAATGCTCTAGGATTTTATGAAGATATCGATATAGGTTCCTACAATGAAACGCTACTTTATCTATCGAAATTGTCTTGTGATTCGATAAAAAATTATCCAACAGATATTTCTAACAGAGAGGGTTTGATCAAATATGGAGTCTGTTTGCTAAAGAATAAGATGAGCAACAAACCATTTTTTGGTTTCAAGGATCCTAGGACAGCAAGAAATATAAATTTGTGGAAGGAGATTTTCCTAGATCTTTCAGACATAAAAGTAAAGGTTGTGATTATTTTTAGAAATCCTATTAGTGTTGCTCAATCGCTATATAGTAGGAATAAAATCAATCCAGTCCGATCCTATTATTTATGGCTGCACTATTATATTTCTGCTCTATCAATTGCCAATGATTTCGATACTTGTTTTATCAGTTATGAGAATTTGATGAAAAATCCTTATTTGGAAATGGACCGTTTAGGGAAGACGTTGGGCCTCCCATTCAATAATTATTCAACAGCTCATCTTAAAAGTTTTGCTAGAAATTATGTAAATTTACCTATGCAGCACCATCAATCTTCTATAGAAGAAATCAATCTGCAAAAAAATATTCCTCCTGAAGTGAATGTATTATACAAAGAAATTTTAAAGGTGGGTGACAGAGAGTCAAATCAATCAAAGCTTTTAAAGATAAGCAAAAAAATCAATCAAAGACTTATAGAATTAGATCCTTTATTAAGGATGGTAGATGAAATAGAAAAAATTGGAGAAAGTAAAGACTACCGTTTTTTTGAACTTATTGAAGAATTACTAGATAATTGAATCGGATGATGATTTATAAAAAAGTTATCGTTAAAGAGAAAGAATTTTTCCGGGATGTGGTAGAACCTATTCCGAATGAAAGATATTTTTTAGTCCACACTTTTTGTCTTTGTTTTCATTGCTTCTGACTATGAGAGAATAGACTTTTAACACTTAAAGAGGATGAGTATTTATTGCTTCTAGTAAGAGAGCGACTCGCTATTACACTTTTCATTACAATCCTTGGATTGTTAATCACGATTGCATGGATCACGCGGGAAACGATTGACCCTGAAATAGAAAGTAAAGTTTTCATTGAAATAGAAAGTTAGACTTCTAGAAATTTTCATTGTACAAAATATCCATCCTTTGATAGAATTTCCGCTTTAGCCATGACTAGTGTGGTATCAATTTTGATGACTCCACTACCGCTCAATAGTGTAAAAGTAAGCGCAAGCTGAAAATCGATAAATAAAGGAAAACTATGTCACTAAAGCTGATGGGGAAAAAAAAAGGAATGACACGCATCTACGACGAGAAAGGAAATCTGATCGTCTGCACTGTTATTGCTGCTGAGCCCAATGTCATCGTCCAAGTAAAAGATAAAGACAAAGATGGCTATCAAGCGGTTCAGCTTGGAGCTATCAAGGTTCCTGAAAGTAAAAAGAAAAATCTCTCAAAACCCTTAGTGGGTCACTTTGCAAAAGCAAAAGTTGAGCCAAGACGTCATTTACTCGAATCTCGCGTTGAAAATGCTGAAGAGTTTCAACTCGGTCAAGAAATTGGAATCGACTATTTTTCCGAGACTAGGTTCGTAGATGTTTGCGGGACTTCAAAAGGAAAAGGATTTCAAGGGGTGATGAAGCGTCACAATTTTGGCGGTGGACCAAGGTCGCATGGATCAGGCTTCCATAGAACAGCAGGATCTACTGGGATGCGTAGCACTCCAGGGCGCAGTTTGCCAGGAATAAAGAAGGCGGGACAAATGGGATCCCAGAAAGTCACAACTGAAAACCTAAAAGTGATTCGTGTCGATGCAGAAAAACAAATAATTTTAGTCAAAGGGGCTGTTCCAGGTGCAAAAAGCAGTCTTCTTTATATCCGGAAATCGATAAAGAAAACCTCTGCAAAAAAATAGGAAATGGCCGCAGTGAAACTGAAGAAATATGATTTAGAAGGAAAAGAGCTTGAAGAAATCACTATTGACGAGAATCTTCTCAAGGTCTCTGTCAATCATCAGCTGATCAAAGATTATGTTGTTGCTGTGCGGAAAAACGGGCGCCAGTGGAGCGCTAACACTAAAGGTCGCTCTGAAATTGCTTTATCAAACAGTAAGCCCCACCCTCAGAAAGGGACAGGTCGTGCAAGGCAAGGGTGTGTCAAGACGTCGCACTATAGAAAAGGTGCGGTTGTTTTTGGACCCAAGCCAAAGTTTGATCAACATGTTAAAATTAACAGAAAAGAACGCCGCGCAGCTATTCACTACCTGCTTGCACGGAAAGTAATCGATGGAAATATTCGTTTGTTGAAGCTCCAACGGTTTGAAGAACCTAAAACAAAAGCAGTTTGCAGGTTTCTAGAGGCTGCCGGATTGAAAGATAACAAAGTTCTCTTCCTTTGTGATGATGGAGAGAAAACGCAAAAACAACGCTGTAATTTCTACCTAAGTATGCGTAATATCCTTGGAGCTCGATTCATGCCGATCAACAACATCAGTGGCTATGACTTGATGCGCATCCAAGAAGTTGTTGTCATTGATTCGGCCCAAAAAGACCTAATACGAGCTATGGGGGGTAAATAGTGAAAGGTAAAAACCCATTTCACGTGATAAAATCACGACATATTACAGAAAAATCGACAATTCTAGAAGGACTTCAACATAGTACGAGCAATAAGTGCACAGCAAAGTGTGCTACTCCCAAGTATGTCTTTATTGTAGATAAAAGAGCAAACAAAGTGGAAATCGCTCAGGCTATTGAGTCAATCTATGCCGAAAAAAAAATTAAAGTAGAAGCGGTGAACACTCTAAATATGAAGCCAAAGAAACGACGTGTACGTGGCTACAAAGGGTTTCGCCCGGCAGTTAAAAAAGCAATCGTTACTCTTGAGAGTGGCGATTCAATTAACGAAGCCGTTTAGGAGAAATAATGGTTAAGAAATTTCGACCGACAACACCGGGACAGAGAAAGCTTATTTTGCCAAGCTTTGGGCAATTGACGCGCAGCCCTGGGAAACGTCAAACAATGAATCCGACGAAATCCTTACTTGTTTCTAAGAAAAGAACAAATGGAAGAAACCACCACGGTCGTATCACTTGTCGTCATCGTGGTGGGGGGCATAAGCGATCTTACCGGCTCATTGATTTTAAAAGGGATAAAGATGGAATTGAAGCAAAGGTTGTCTCGGTTGAGTATGATCCTAACCGTTCCGCTCATATTGCTCTTTTAAGTTATCTTGATGGAGAAAAGCGTTACATCCTTGCTCCAGCAGGCATCAAGAAAGGAGATATCTTACTTTCCGGTGACAACGCTCCGTTCAAACGTGGTTGCGCAATGGAATTTAAAAGAATGCCTCTAGGTTCTACAGTCCATAACATTGAAATGTATCCTGGTCGTGGTGGAAAGCTTGTTAGAAGCGCAGGACTTTCCGCTCAACTTATGGCAAGAAGTGGTGGATATGCCACCATTAAAATGCCATCGGGAGAAGTTCGGATGGTTAGAGAGAATTGTCGTGCAACTTTTGGCATTGTTTCGAACGCGGAAAACGCCCTTCGAGTCGAGGGAAAAGCTGGGAGAACACGATGGAAAGGGTTTCGTCCAACAGTTCGTGGAACGGCAATGAACCCTGTTGATCACCCCCATGGTGGTGGAGAAGGACGTCACAATGGTTATATTCCTCAAACACCTTGGGGAATGCAGACTAAGGGACTTCGCACACGCTCGAAGAAGAAATCGAAGAAGTTGATTGTCAAAGATCGAAGGAAGAAATAATGGGCAGAAGTTTACGTAAAGGTCCTTTTGTGGACCACCACCTATTGAAAAAAATAGTAAAGCAAAGCGATGAAGGTTCAAAGAAACCCATTAGAACTTGGTCGAGAAGGTCAATGATCACTCCAGAAATGATCGGTCACACGTTTGAAGTCCATAATGGAAAAAAATTTATCTCAGTATTTATCTCTGAGAATATGGTTGGTCACCGTTTGGGAGAATTTTCTCCAACACGGTTATTTAAAGGTCACCCGGTTAAGAAATAAAGGAAAACAACAATGCGAGAAGCGACAGCTAAAACGAAACACGTGCGCATCAGCCCAAGGAAAGCTCGCTTTGCCGCTGATTTGATTCGTGGTAAAGGGGTTGAAGATGCTCTTTTACAACTCCTTTATAGTAACTTGAAGGGAGGACGTCTTTTGAAGAAGACTCTAGATAGCGCGATTGCAAATGCAGAAACGCTCCACAGTGTTCAAAGACGAGACCTTAAAGTTAGAGAAGTACGTGTTGATACGGGCCCCACGATCAAACGGGCTAAGTCAAAAAGTCGAGGAGGCCGCGTACCTATCTTGAAACGAACGTCACATTTTACGGTCGTTGTTGGAATGGAAAGCTAAGAGGAAGCATGGGACAAAAAACATCGCCAATCGGATTTAGACTAGCCCTAAAGAAAAAGTGGAAATCCCTATGGTTTGCAAATAAGAAAGAGTTCGGAAAACACCTTTTTGAAGACAAGTTAATGCGTGATTTTTTGCAGAAGAAACCTTGTTGCGTAGGAACTGCAGAAATTATGATCAAGAGGATGAGCGAAAAAATTGAAGTAACGCTTCATACAGCGCGTCCAGGCCTTGTTATTGGGAAAAAAGGGGCTGAAATCGAAATCATGAAGCAAGAGCTCAAGAGATTAACGGGAAAAGACGTTTGGATTGAAGTTGCTGAAATCAAACGTCCTGATCTCGACGCTAAGCTTGTCGCTGAAGCAATCGCAAAACAATTAGAAAGACGTGTTGCTTTTAGGCGAGTCCTTAAGAAATCTATTCAAGCCACAATGGATGCTGGTGCAGCTGGAATTAAAGTTCAGATTTCAGGTCGTATTGGTGGTTCAGAAATTGCTCGCACTGAGTGGTATAAAGAAGGACAGATTCCTCTTCACACCCTCCGCGCAAATATTCAATATGCAACAGCGCGCGCTGAAACAACTTATGGCTCAATTGGGGTCAAAGTCTGGATCAATAAGGGCGAACAACACGGATAAGGAAGTAGGAGAAACGCAAAATGGCATTGATACCATCTCGACCTAAGTATCGAAAGCAGATGAAAGGCTCGATGAGCGGAAAAGCGAAAGGCGGACAGTTTGTTGAGTTTGGTGACTATGGAATGCAAATTCTAGACCGTGGTCGCATCACGAATCAGCAAATTGAAGCCTGTCGCGTGGCAATCACCCGCTATTTTAGTCGTAAAGGCAAGGTTTGGATTCGAATTTCTCCTGATAAGCCGATTACAAAAAAACCTGCTGAAACCCGCATGGGTAAAGGAAAAGGGGGAACAGACCACTGGGTTGCTGTAGCAAGACCAGGAAGAATCCTTTTTGAAGTTGCAAATGTATCTAAGGACGAAGCAAAGAAAGCTTTGTTAAAGGCAGCTGCCAAGCTTCCTTATAGAACACGGTTTGTCGAACGCGTTGAAAAAGTTTAAGGACAGGAGTGATGTTGAAAGCACGTGAATTAATCAATCAATCGAACGAAGAGCTTGAAGCACAATATGAAGATATTTGTCGCGACATTTTTGAACTAACGAATGAACTCCGCGTTTCAAGAAAGCTTGAGAAGCCTCACGAGTTGAAAGAGAAAAAAAAAGATCGGGCGCGAATCCTAACAGTTTTGCGTCAAAAGAAAAGTAAAGGATCAGCGTAAGAAAAGATGAAAGCACAAGGTAGAAGAAAAATTAAAGATGGGATTGTTGTTTCGGCAAAAATGAACAAAACAGCTGTGATCAATGTGGAAAGAACAATACTTCATCCGCGCTACAAGAAAGTTGTTAAGCGTAGTAAAAAATACTACGCGCACAATGAGAAAGCCGACTTAAAAGAAGGCCAGCGCGTTCGAATTGAAGAAACGCGCCCTCTTTCTAAGTTAAAACGCTGGATTGTAGTGGACGTGCTTTCCTAAAATAACACATGAGAGTTAAAAGACAATGATTCAACAAGAAACAGAATTAGAAGTAGCGGATAATAGCGGGGCCAAGCGCGTTAAGTGTTTCAAGGTTCTTCGTGGAACGCGAAGACGGTATGCACAGGTTGGTGATATTGTTGTCTGCTCAGTCAAAGAAGCAGATCCAAAGTCAAGTGTAAAAAAAGGTGCAGTTATTAAAGCAGTCATCGTTAGAACGAAAAGTTATATTCGTAGAGAGGATGGATCTATGATCCGTTTTTACGATAACAGCTGCGTCATGATCGATGATAAGCAAAACCCTAAGGGAACACGAATCTTTGGCCCAGTTGCTAGAGAAGTTCGAGACAGGGGATTTATTAAAATTAGTTCACTTGCTCCAGAAGTGATTTAAAGAGGAATCAATACATGAAGCAGAAATGGATCAAAAAAGGTGATAAAGTCCTGGTTATCAGTGGCAACTATCGAGGAAAAGTGGGCGAAGTCCTAGCTAAAAAAGATTCTCAAATTCTTGTGCAAGGTATAAATGTACGCAAAAGACACATGAAAGCACGGCAACAAGAGCAGAAGTCGGAAATCATTAGCATGGAAAAGCCGATTCATATCTCAAATGTTGCTTTATGCAGCGTTGATGGGAAGAAACTCAAGCTTAAAACCAAGCTTGGGAAAGATGGATCTAAAGATCTTGTCTATCTCGATAACGAAAAGGAAGTGAGTTATCGAACCTTAAGAAAACCGATTAAGTCGTAAGAGCAAAAAAAGAATGTCTAGATTAAAAAAGAGATACCAGGAAGAAATTAAAGGCGAACTCCAAAAAAAGTTCACTTATTCAAATCCAATGAAAATTCCTGCATTGAAGAAAGTTGTGATTAGTATGGGAGTTGCAGAGGCGATTAAGGATAAAAATGTCATGCAGGATTGTGCGCAGCAACTTGCTTTGATTTCTGGACAAAAACCTCTTATCACCAGAGCTAAAAAATCTATTGCTAACTTCAAGCTAAGAGAAGGACAAGCGATAGGTTTAAAGGTAACGCTCCGCGGAAAAAGAATGTACGATTTTTTTGATCGATTCTGCAATATTGTTTGTCCAAGGATCCGTGATTTCCGTGGATTCAATAAAAATGGCGACAAAAGAGGGAGTTATTCTCTAGGGCTAGCGGAACAACAAGCATTCCCAGAACTCAACCTTGATACAGTGAAAAAAGAGCAGGGAATGAACGTTACATTTGTTACATCAGCAGAAAACGATGAAGAAAGTTTAGAACTATTAACACAGCTTGGGCTTCCATTTAAGCACTAAACGTAAAGAGGATAGAATGGCAACTAGCGATACAATCGCAGATCTACTCACAAGAATTAGAAATGCAAAAGACGCGAAGCATAAATATGTTGATGTCAAGCTTTCAAAGCTGAATCAATCAATTATCGATGTTCTTAAGCAACAAGGGTATGTCACAAGCTTTCTAGTGAATGAAAAAAAACGACAAATCCGTATTTTCTTGAAGTACATCAAAAATTCAAGGGATAGCGTTATCCATGGATTAAAAAGAGTTTCTAAGCCTGGGCTTAGAAGTTATGTTGGTTATCAAGATATTCCTAGAGTATTTAGTAGCCTTGGGATTGCAATTCTTTCAACACCTGCAGGTGTGGTTGAAGGAGAAAAAGCGAGAGAATTGAAAATAGGTGGAGAACTTCTCTGTTTAGTTTGGTAAAATTAGGAAAATAAAGAATGTCGCGATTAGGTAAAGCACCCATTCCTCTTCCAAAAGAGGTAGAAGTCAAAGGATGCAAAGGAGAAATTGAAATTAAAGGTCCCAAAGGAACCATTAAAAAATGTTTCCCTAAAGGAATAGCCATAAAAGTTGAAGAATCACAAGTGATCGTTGAGTTTGATGAGAAATCAGGACTTGCAAAACCTATGTTTGGTCTTTGTCGATCGTTGCTCAGCAATGCAATTGTTGGTGTTAGTGAAGGATTCAAAAAGCAACTGAGCTTAGTTGGAGTGGGGTATAGAGCAGCTTTAAAGGGAAATGCACTTGATCTACAACTCGGTTTTTCCCATCCGTCACAACTAGATATTCCTAGTGACATTCAAGTGGCTGTTGAAAAAAGCACACTGATTACAATTCGCGGAATTGACAAGCAAGTTATTGGACAATTTGCAGCGAATATCCGCGCGCTTCGACCCCCTGAACCTTACAAAGGCAAAGGGGTTCGCTATGTCGATGAATATGTCCGCAAGAAAGCGGGTAAATCAGCTAAAGGGAAGTAAAAAAATGCATCGCAATCTAACAAAGAGAAATAAAGTTCGAAAAACAAGAGTGATGCGCGTCCGGAAAAAACTTCGAGGCAACGCAGAAAAACCCCGCCTCTCTGTTTTTAAGTCACTCAATCATCTTAATGTTCAACTGATTAATGATGAAAAAGGGGTGACTCTTGCAAGCTTTAGTACCCTATCAAAAGAGCTGAAGGGAAAAAAAGTATCAAAAGAAAGTGCAAAGCTTGTGGGCGCTAAGATCGCAGAGCTTGCTAAGGAAAAGAAAATTGATCGGGTTGTTTTCGATCGTGGTCGATATAAATATCATGGAATCATTGCTGAAGTGGCAAATAGCGCTCGCGATAATGGAATTAAATTTTAGGAAAATTCATGGCTAAGAAAGGGACAAAAGAAGAAGATTTTGAAACGGAGTTTGAAGAGAAAGTTCTCTACATTAACCGTTGTTCAAAAGTGGTCAAGGGTGGACGTAAGTTCAGCTTTTCTGCTCTGGTTGTTATTGGAGATGGAAATGGCCGCATTGGTGTTGGTTTTGCTAAGGCCAATGAGGTTGCAGATGCTATTCGAAAGGGTGGTGAGGCCGCTAGAAAGAATGTTCTCACCTTTGAACTTGAAGGAACAACAATTCCTCATGAAATTGTCTCAGACTGGGATGGAGCACGTGTGATGCTAAAGCCTGCTAAAGAAGGGACAGGAATTGTTGCTGGATCAAAACCTCGAGCCGTTCTTGAAGTAAGTGGAATTAAAGATGTGATTGCTAAGAGCCTTGGTTCAAACAACCCGCTAAATCAGGTGCGCGCAACATTTAAAGCTCTTGCTGATCTCAGAAACAGACAAGTGACATTTGATGCAAGAGGAGCCATCGCATGAAATTATCAGAATTGAAAAACACACAACGTAAAAAAAGAGCGAAGCGGGTCGGTAGAGGTCCGGGTTCAAAAATGGGAAAAACTTCCTGTCGAGGTCACAAAGGTGATAAATCTCGTTCCGGTTATAAAAGACGCGGTGGAAAAGAAGGTGGACAGCTCCCACTCTTCCAAAAATTGCCCCACCGTGGATTTTCTAATAAACGCTTTAAAGTCTCTGTTTATGAGATTAATCTAGGAAGACTTAACGAACACTTTGATGACGGAGAAACCATCAATAAAGAAACGCTGATGCAAAAAGGATTTCCAATGCGTCGGATGAACGGCGGATTTAAGGTTCTTGCTGGTGGTGAACTGACAAAGAAAGTTGTGATTGAAGCAAATCGCTTTTCTAAAAACGCAGGTATCAAGCTTGAAAAGCAAGGCATTGAATTTAAAACGATCTAGGTTATATGCTCCAGGCACTTAAAAGAATATTTTCTACCCAGGAAATCAAGACAAAAATTTTCTTTACCCTATCGATGCTTTTGATTTGCCGCATTGGAGCATACATTCCAGTTCCTGGTATCAACGGAGATGCTGTTGTTCAAATTTTTCGTCAACTAACCGGCGGGTCTCAAAACCTCTTTCAACTCGTTGACATCTTTTCTGGAGGTGCATTTGCGCAGATGACTGTGGTTGCGCTTGGCGTTATGCCTTATATTTCGGCTTCAATCATCATGCAGATACTTGTCGCTGTTATTCCTTCTCTTCAACGTGAAATGAGAGAAAATGGGGATGCGGGCAGAAGAAAAATGGGTAAAGGGATTCGAATGATGACGATTATTTTGGCCTTATTTCAATCGGCTCTTTTTGCGAAGTATGCTCTTAGTTTAAACCTCTCTCACCCTGAAATTATTTCGAGTCAAATCCTCTCTACCCAACTTTTTGGATTTTCATGGCTTTTTTACCTTGTTGTTATGACAACAATGAGCACGGGAACCCTCTTCTTGATGTGGATCGGAGAACAAATTACTGAAAGAGGACTTGGAAATGGAATTAGCTTAATCATTTCGATTGGGATTCTCTCATCCCTTCCACGTACAATGGGGGTAATTTTGAGGCAGCTGAATCTTGATTCTCAAGAACCTGGTCAGCTAACGTTTTCTCTTATTGTTGTTTTATCCATTATCTTTGTAATGATCATCTTGGGAACAATTATGATTATTCAAGGGACAAGGAAAATTCCTTTGCAGTATGCAAGACGTGTTGTGGGACGCAGAGAAAGCCAAGGCGGAACCTCTTATATTCCACTCAAGATCAATTATGCTGGCGTAATACCAGTTATTTTTGCCTCATCTCTTTTGATGTTTCCAGCAACAATTGCTCAGTTTCTAAGTAAGGGGACATGGCTAACATCGGTTGTGCAATCCCTTGCTCCTGGAAACTGGATTTACACTGCTTTACTTGTCGTTCTTATCCTCTTCTTTACTTATTTTTGGACGGCAACACAGTTTCACCCCGAACAGATTGCTTCGGATATGAAAAAAAATGGAGCTTTCATTCCAGGAATCAGACAAGGTCGTCCCACTCAAGAATTTTTGGAGTCGACCATGAATCGGATTACTTTGGCAGGGGCTGTTTTTCTAGCACTTATTGCTGTTTTACCTACACTAGTAGGTAAAATTTTAAGTATAGATGCCTCGATCAGTCATTTTTTTGGGGGAACTTCTTTGCTCATTTTAGTAGGGGTTGTCCTAGATACAACGAAACAGATCGAATCTCATCTTCTTATGAAGCGCTATGATGGCTTTATGAAGAAGGGACGAATTACAGGTAGGATATAAAGAGCGTTGAATTCATATTCTGAGTCTGCTAACATTTTATCCACAACTAATGAATCAAAGAAGGAATTTAACTCATGCCCCGTGTGATTGGAATTGACATTCCTGGAAATAAGCGTCTAGTGATCAGCCTCACTTATATCTATGGAATGGGAAAAGCCGTTTCTCAAGAAGTTATAGAAAAACTAGGACTAGATCCGAATATGCGCGCTCACAACCTTTCTGATGAGGATGTGTCAAAGCTAAATGCAATGCTTACATCTCAGTACGTTGTTGAAGGGGACTTGAGACGACAAGTTCAAAACAATATTAAAAGACTGATTAGCATAAGTTCTTATCGTGGAATGAGACACCGCGTCGGTCTACCGACTCGTGGACAAAGAACGCGTACAAATGCCCGCATTCGGAAGGGAAAAAAGAAAACCGTTGCAGGGAAGAAAAAGGCCGTCTAATCGGGCATAAGTGAAATAGGAGTTAAGAATTGGCTAAGCAAGAAAAAGTTGTTAAAAAGACCTCTGCAAAAGCAAAAAAGAAAACGACCAGAACTGTTCCTAGTGGAACTGCACATGTAAAAGCGACCTTTAACAACACGATAGTTTCGATTACTGATCCTTCAGGAAATGTGATTGCATGGGCAAGTGCTGGCAAAACAAGCTTTTCTGGTTCAAGAAAATCTTCAGCATTTGCCGCTTCTGTTGCTGCGCAGGATGCTGGGAAAATTGCAATGAACCATGGAATGAAAGAAATTGAAGTCTGTTTGAAAGGACCTGGAGCAGGGCGAGAATCTGCTGTTCGAGGACTTCAAAGTGCAGGACTCATCATCACACTTATTAAAGACAAGACTCCCATCCCCCATAATGGATGTCGTCCTAGAAAAAGACGCCGCGTATAAGAAGAGGAATAACCTATGACTGTTAAGTATGGCAAATTTGAATTGCCGATGAACATCAAAATTGAAGAAGCAACCAAAACTGAAACGTATTCCCGTTTCATTGCAGAAGCTTTTGAAAGGGGGTTTGGACATACAGTTGGGAATGCTCTCAGACGTATTATGCTCAACTCTCTTGAGGCACCAGCCTTTGTCTCTGTTAGGATTGAAGGAGTTCCTCACGAATATACCGCTATTGAAGGAATCATTGAGGATATGACTCATATTATCCTTAACTTCAAAGAAGCTCTTCTTAGAAAGCTCCCTCTCGAAGAGAATAGGGATACTCGTAGACCGAGAGTTGTTTCTAAAACTCTTGATGTGACTCAAGACATACTGGATGCAGGTGGTGGACAATATGCTGTTACATTTAAAGATGTGATGGGTGAGTCTGACTTTGAAATGGTCAATCCTGACCATTACCTATTCACGGTTACAAAGCCAATGAAAAAGCGTATCGACCTTAAAATTGCGATTGGAAGAGGGTACGTCCCTTCTGAGCGTCATAACATTCAAGATAAAGTTGTTGATGAAATTGTTATTGACTCAGCTTTTTCTCCTGTACGTCTTGTGAATTACTTCGTTGAGAACACACGTGTAGGACAAGATACCGATTATGATCGTCTCATTCTTGAAGTGACAACAGATGGAAGGGTGAAACCTCAAGAAGCTTTAACATTTGCTACCCAGATTGGTGTCCTTCATCTTGGCGTTTTTGACACCCTTAAATTCCAGGACCTCTCATTTGATCATGAAGAAATGGAATCTAACAGCGATCGGGATGAACTTTTGAGTAAGTTGGCTCTACGTATTAATGAAATTGAGCTTTCAGTTCGCTCAACGAACTGTTTGGCGCAAGCAAATATTGACACCATTGCTGAACTCGTCATCATGCCTGAGCCAGAGATGTTACAGTTCCGAAACTTTGGTAAAAAATCTCTCAATGAGATTAAAGCAAAACTAGAAGATATGGAGCTTTATCTTGGAATGGACCTTTCCCGTTATGGAATCACACGAGATAATGTTTGCCAGATCATTGATGAATACCTAAAAGAAAAATCAGGACAAGAAACATCATGAGACACCAGAAACGGACTGTAAAACTCAATCGGGACTCTTCTCATCGCAGAGCTTTAGTAGCGAACATGCTAAAATCTCTAGTAGAACATGGACGTATAGAAACAACTGTTCCTAAAGCGAAAGAGCTTAGAAGACATGCGGATCGCCTCATCACTCTTGCTAAGAAAAACACATTAGCAAGTCGTCGTGCAGCGATTTCAAAAATGATGATTAGTTATAATGCACTTTCTCCAAAGCAAGTGCGCTCTGCAAAGAAAGGAGAGACTTCGCCTTACAACACCGATAGAAATGCTATAGGAAAGCTCTTTAATGAGCTTAGTGGACGGTATGCTGCCCGCGATGGAGGGTATACACGTATCATTCGTAAGGAAAACCGTCAAGGTGATGGTTGCTCTCTTTGCATCATCGAGTATGTCCAGTAAAAAAAAATTATGCTGCAAACTATAGCCAATCCATCCAAAAAGCGGTCTACTTTCTAAAAAAGCCGCTTTCTAATTTCCCATCTAAAAGAAACAAACCACCCACGGCGATGATAGTAAAGAATTTTAGGACGCAACCCTATCTTAGGAAAAGGAAGATAGGGATTTAATTTTAGCTCTCTTGTTTGAAGCTTTGGCGCTATTTCATACATCCAATCGTTGCTCTTTACATCTTCATCGATTACAATCAAAAGAAATCTTACATAAGGATTGATCATGGGAATACGTATAGGTATCAATGGTTTTGGTCGTATTGGCCGCTCTGTATTAAGACTTGCTTTTGAGAAATTTGACGGTATTGAAATTGTAGCAGTGAATGACCTTGTGCCTGCTTCTAACCTTGCTTATTTAGTCAAATATGACACGGTTCATGGGCGTTTTTCTCTACCGATCCAATCGAATGATGAAGCATTTATCATCGATGATAAACATACCGTTCATGTTCTTGCTGAAACAGATCCTTTAAAGCTTCCCTGGAAAGACCTTAACGTTGATTATGTGATTGAATCGACAGGTCTTTTTGTAGAGAAAGATAAAGCAGCAAAGCACTTAGAAGCAGGAGCCAAGAGAGTTGTTATTTCAGCCCCAGGAAAAGGAACTGTTTCAACTTATGTCATGGGAGTCAACCATGAAAAGTATAATCCGGAAACAGATACTGTTATTTCAAATGCTTCTTGTACAACCAATTGTTTAGCACCGATCACAAAAGTTCTCCTCGATCAATTCGGAATCGAAGAGGGATTAATGACAACTGTTCATGCTTTAACTCCCACTCAACCCGTGCACGATGGTCCTTCAAAAAAAGACTTACGTGGAGGACGCTCTAGCCCCTATAATATTATTCCCGCCTCGACAGGAGCTGCAAAGGCAGTGAGCCTATGCCTTCCTGAAGTTCAAGGGAAACTCACAGGGATGTCTTTTCGGGTTCCTGTTGCTAACGTTTCTGTTGTCGATTTAACAGTAAAGCTGACGAAATCGACCGACTATGATACACTATGCGCGAAGATGAAATCAGAAGCGAATGCAAATTTAAAAGGAATCCTTGGATTTACGGATGAAGAGGTAGTTTCCTCAGATTTTATTGGAGATACTCGCTCGTCAATTTTCGATGCTCATGCCGGCATCGCCCTAAACGACAATTTTTTTAAGATCATCTCCTGGTATGATAACGAAATAGGCTATTCCTGTCGTTTGCTCGATCTCATCTGCTATATAGCGACTAAAGAGGCGTGAAATAAAGCGCACGTTAAAGAAAAACCCTTAACCCGGAACAAGATCAGTGGATTTTACACGAGAGCCATTAGTTGAAACTGTTATTACTCCAAAAGAAGGATTTACACTCATCATCCGCGCAACAAACGGAACGACTCAAGAAGAACATGCGGTTGGAGCCGTAGAGGTTGTCTCATTTGGCAACTGCTATTTTTTCCGTTCTTTAGAAAAGCCCGAGGCTTTTCTCCTGCCAATGACTAAATATGCGGTTGTTGAATCTCGCGAGACGCGAACCATTCTTAAAAACCCTCAAATGGAAAAGTCTATAAAAATTGGTGGTAAGCAAAAACCTGCTGCTAAGAAGGAAAATGAAGAAGCTCCAAAAGAAGAACCTAAAAAGCGTGAGAAAAAACGGATACGGAAAAAGCGTTCTTCTAAAGAAGAACACGTTGAAGTTTCAAGAGAAAAAAAGGAAGCTCCCGCCGAAAAAATTGAGGAAGAAGTTCTGCAACGAAGACGTACCCTCCTTCCTCCTCCAACAAGTCTGATTTCAGATCAAATCGATCGTTATAAAAATTACCTTGTTGAGCAAAGTGCGCTTCTTCCAGAGGAAATGGCAGGTAGAGAAGAGAAGATCGAAGAAATTCCAAAAATAGAGGATGATAAACCACTTCCAGAAGAGACTCTACTTAATGAAAAAGTCGTCGATATCCATGAAGAGGCGCACGTTCCATCGGAAAATGAAGAGCCTTGATTCTTAAGAGAGGAAAAGGATATAGTCTATCCTTTTCTCACTCTCATAGGCTCGGGTGGTGGAATTGGTAGACACAAGGGACTTAAAATCCCTTGGACCTTGGTCCGTGCGGGTTCGAGTCCCGCCCCGAGCATTTATCTCCTAAATTGCGTAAAAAGGAACTTCTTCAAAAATCACCCACCAAACCCAGATTTCCGCAGTTTTTACGCACTAGATCAGACAAAACCAGCGCAAAACTAATTCTACCTTTCTCATTTCTTCTATTTTTTGTTTGTGACATTCGTGACTTCTGTGACTCATAGACCAATCCTGTCTCGACCCACTTTTTGATGCTGTGACGTTTTGGTTTTTACTCTTAAACTTTTCTTAAGTGCGTAAGAATTGCGTAACCATAGAAATTAACAATTTTTAATCAACTGTTGGTAAGTTAGATGAATATAAAATATCAAGGGATTACATATCCCTTTGTTGTCATTATTGTTCTTGATAGGGGAGAGGTTATGGTGTATGAAAATCCAGATTATTCCAAAGTAGGGCCTCATCACTCTAGAAACTTGCAGTGGATAAAATGTAACGATAGAGAGCGGGTTTTTGCTGTAGCTAATGTTCATGGCTTATGGAATGGAAAAGGAAAGGGTGATACTCCTGAGAGAATTTTTCAATCGCGCAATATAAAAAAAACGATCAATAATTTACATATGCCTCACATACTTTGTGGAGACCTTAACCTAACGCTTCAAACAAGAAGCCTTCGAATTTTAGATTCAGATATGAGAAACTGTATCACTGAATATGGGGTAAGATCCACTAGAACGCGATACTATGAAAAAGAAGAAAAGTACGCAGATTATATGATCTTATCCAAAGGAATTAAAATTAATAAATTTAAAGTTTTACCTGACGAAGTGTCGGATCACTCTCCATTGTTTTTAGATTTTGATTTAGAAGAAGAAAGTATCTAAGAGATTTGTTGCACCATTTGACTGTAAAAACACCTTATATCTACATTTACATCCATTTCTTGCAACATAATCCCTAACTGTTCTGGCAAGATATGATAGTTTGAGATAGCTGATAAAGGACACCAAACAAATTTAATAAATGGTTCAGAAGATTGAGGAGGTGCATTTAAAGATAGATTTGGAATACTTACAAGGTAGATTAGATTAATTTCATGATATAGACTCCCTTTCTTGTTCCAGCTACACTCTAGCGCGCCCATAAATTTTAGCTCTTTTGCTTGCAATCCCATCTCTTCCAAAATCTCTCTTTCTAGAGCTGAGGTTGCTGGCTCATTGTAGTCAACATGTCCGCCCGGAAGAAAATATAGATCCTTAGCAAATTCTTTGTTATGTTGAGTTGTTGTAGAAAGGAGAATATGATCGTTACAGGTTATGATGCCACGAACGATTAAATTAACTCCCTGATCAGAGTGAATTGTAGCAACTGTTTTAAGCTTTTCAATGGCTTTTTTATATTTAGTTGGTTCAAAAGATGTACTGATAAAAATGTCTAAACAGGATTTTGCCTGATCTATAGGTAGATTTTTACTTCCTAAGCAAAGGACGTTAGCATTTAATTTTTTACGAACAGCTTCTGCATCTTTTTTAGAACCGCATAATGCGGCACGGATGTAGTTATACTTATTTGCAGCCATTGTAACGCCATGGCCATCATTACAAATCAAGAGGCCACAGATATTCGAGGAAGTAAGCTTGAGTGCCAGCTGTTTAGTAATATCTACGAAATCAAGTGGGGATCCTTCAAATATTCCAATGTCTTCTATACACAGATTTAGGCCAGTTGCATATTCTAAGAGTTTTTTTCTTAAACCAATACCCTTAAAATCACTTGCGAAAATAATTTTGCTAAATTTCATAGCTAATACTGTTTTACAAGTATTTCATTTTTTCTAAGGCAATTGAGAGATTTCTCTGTAATATTGGTTGAATTAAACAGAATTATTTTTTTGAGGTTACTGCATAATTCTGAAAGTTTCATTAAAGAAATATCTGTTAAGTTTATGCAACCACTGAAGTCTGCTGATTGAAACTCTTTACAGTTTTGGGCAATCGCGATAAGGGTTTCATCATTAAGATAGGAATGCCAGGCAAAATCAACCTGCTCAATTTGAGGGCACCCTTTGATCAACATTTGAATTCCAGCATTAGTCAAATTATCTTGCCCGTTAATCGATTTGGGGCGGTAACATCCTCGCAAGTTCAGCTTCCTTAAGTTTTGGCAGTTACTAGCAATTACTTCAAGGACTTCATCTGTTACAGCGTCGCATCTTTTAAAATGAATAGATCTTAAGCTGGGGTGAGACCTGATGATCCTAATCATACCTTGACTAGATACTTTCTCACAACCACGGATATCAATATTTTCAAGCTGAGGAGCCATGTTTTCTATCGCCGAGGCTGTTACATCAGTTACGCTCTTACACCATTGTAAAGAGATTGAGAGTAAATGAGGGCAATTAGCTATGAGAGCTTCTAAACAGCGATCTGTAACATAGCAGCTTCTAAAACCCACTTTTCTTAACTCAGGACAATGTTTAGCAAGCGAGAAAATGGCTTGCTCAGAAATATCACACCAACTTAAGTCAATATCCTCAAGCCTTGGACAGCTTTCAGCAAGAAAAGAGATGGCTCTATCTGAAAGCGTCGTACATGATTTTAAATTGATTCTTCTCAACTGTGGGCAATTCTTTGCTAAACTTATTATTCCTTCATCCGTTATTTTATTGTAAGATTCTAAATTTATCTCAAGATTTGGAAGAGTATTAAATAACCCCCTGAAAGCAGAGTTTTCTGAAAATAAACCATTTAAATATTGATTTGTCACGCTTCGGTTAAGAAAAACTTTGCCTTCTTTTTGAGCAATCTCCCCTCTTAGCTAATCTAAATCCAACTTTCCATCATTAGAATTTTTAAAATGATCCACAACTTCAGTCAAATCGATCTGATCATTTGAGGATAACGCATTCTCTTTAAAAACACCTTTCATATTCAACGTCTCCTTACTTATTAATCATTTGAAAAAATAATGCGTTATCGAGCTCTTTAAGCAGCTTTTCTCCCAGGAAAAGTTTTTGTGTTCCCATTTCAGATAGTGTAGTGAAAGCGTCGCCTCTCTTAAAATGGGGTTTGTTTATCCCCAAACATTGCGTCTGCCGACTAAATGAAGAGTCAGCGGATTGGGACAAGTCGCCTAAAATCTCACTAATTCAATACTAGTTAAAAAATTACCTCTAGAAAGAGATAGGGAAATGATGGTACGCTAATGCGAATGGCAAAAAAAATAATTGATTGGGTAGGCTGAAGCAAACCAAGGAGTCAGATTGTGACAAAATTACGAGTAAAGAACAATTAGAGAAAAGAAAAGAGAAAGCAAAAAAGAATGGGTTAAAGCTTGCACTAGACAAACAGCGAATATCTACTCCAATATAGATGAAAACTTGCTTCAACAAAATTTTCCCCGTGGCTTACCGCGGGGAAAAGTAGAAATGATCATCATACCGGTATCACGGTTGTGAGTTGATTTTTTCATCATCCAGCAATAACTGCATAGGAACTTCATTGATGCAAAGTTTAGGCATAGTGGCTTCTATATACTTGTCTATTTTAGGGATTAGTTCTCTTGTTATACCTTCACTATCCGACAACAATGCCTGTTGCATGCTGTCTACTATTGCACTTTCGTGATTGCGAGCTCTCTTTATCAAAAAACACTGCCTATGACTTTGCATCCACATTGCATGTTCAGTGTATAACCTCTCAGCTAATGTTTCCATGTAATTCACAGCTCCCGCGATTCCGTTTTGTCGAATTCTTCCTATTACGCTAGTTGGCTCAGATGAATTTATCTGAGTTTGGATTGCTTTGATCTGTATTTTTGCTTTTGCTATTTTATCCTGAACTTTACTCCTTATTTCGTGAATTGGAAAAATTGCTATCGCTAAGGGTTTAGAAGCTTTTGCTAAATCCTCTGCCGAGCAAACGAGTTTTGATAGGCAAGGTTCAATTTTATCAATAAAGAGAGTAGCACTTTCTTGAATCGCTCTATGCAAAGCAATGGTCTTATTCGCTTCTTTATTAACGATTTCAGCGCAGGTTTTTAGAAATTTTTCTGATGGATGAAGGGCATCATATCCTTCATTTTCAATCAAATTTTTTAGTTGATTCAGCGACTCTGTTGAAGATTTTGCATGTGCTAAAATGTGTAACTTGCAACTTCTGTTGAAAGTTTCTTGCACTTCATATAAGCCATTAGCCTCCTGATGTAGATCAATAAGAGTACTAAATATGTCAGAATTTTGATGCAAAAGTGCTGCTGTTCGCAATAAACTGATATTTGCGCGATAACTTCCTTGGAGGCTATCTACAAAATCACTTCCAAAGATTGTATTCATTTGCATTTGGGTCTGTTCGCGATAGGATCGTGTTTTAGGAGATGAATCCGTAAGGGCTTGCAAAATACCAATACCTGTTTGGATATCTGATAATAAAGGTAACTGTTGGTTAAGTACCCGAATTTGACTGCGGAGCGAGGCAGTTTGTTCAGTGATAGTGCAGTCTATTTTGTAAAATTGCCCAGGCCCTCTTCTAATCGTAACAGTTTCAGGGGGTAAATGAGGAGCAGAATACAATTCATCTAATTGCTCTACTTCTTTGTGACTTCTTGGGCTCAAGGCTTCCACGCCTAGTTCATGTACTAAAATATTTAATCTTTCAGCTCCTTGATCTGGAGAGAGAATGGGTCTGCCTAAATTAAAGGTAGCTGTGTTTCGTAAATCAAGATTCATTGGGTTGGTCATGATTTTTTTCCTCTTATAAAATTTGCATAAGTCTAAAATTGACTATTTTCGAGGCAAACCATCGGGGAATTTCGTGAATTTCCTGACTGGGATGGTCGAGCTGTTAAATAGATAAGCAAGTATATAATGAATTTTTTTTTGTAAATAAATTTCGTAAGGTTCTGTTGCAAACATCCGAGGAACAGAGAACTGCCGCTTAAAAAAGCTGCTATTATAAAATTATGGTTTTGCCTTTCGTCACCCAGTACCCAACTATGAGCAAAGATTCCGAAGAACACCCTCTTTTAAATCGCAATAAATCTTTTGTAAAAATCCGTACTGTAACCTTTTCAAGTCAAAGGGAGACACTATTCATCAGAGATCATTTTGGTATGCGTAAGACGGTATTTACAGTACTGTCTAGGCTATAGAAACTTGGAAAAAAGGATCAATGACTATGGATCGAAGCTCGATCACACCACGATTTATCGATGGGTGCAGCTTTACGGAGCGGAAACGCTTAGATCTACTACTTAGTCCCTACAAGAAAGGCCTTCTCCAAGTGATTGTAAGCATTTTTCAACGAACACTTAAGCCTATATTTCTCTTCCATTAGTCGGGCACGTCCCTACCAGTTATGCATCCCCCTTTGCGATTTTTTTGTAGATCTAAAATTGCTGAACGAAAAGCTTCTTATTCATTGTTTAGGATTAAAGGCTTTTTTTCCCTTCCTCTTTGCTCACAAAGTCCATCAATCCCTGTCGTTTGAACACTTCTTTTCCATCTTTGAAGAGTATCTCGATTCACTTTAGCGATAGTAGCCACTCCTAAAAGACCTTTTCCTTTTTTAAGATGAATAAAGGCTAGGAATCTTAATTTCTCTTTTGGAGTAAGAGGTTTCTTGAAATAATTTTGTCAAGTTATGTTCTTTTACTTAGTAGTAGAGAAATTAACCTTAGACCCCTCAAGAATCAAGTTAAACCCACCTTGGCTTCTATTGACGTGAGTTAGGAGCGGTAATTAGGTATCATCAGGAGTTTTAACAAGCTCAAGTCCTGCATCAAAATCTTCTGCGCTTGTTTGAGAGCGATAGATATCTTCTTGCCTGTCTGTGATCTCTTTATAAGTGTCGAAGGATTTGATGATATGGGGCCGCACAAAGATCACGAGGTTAGAGACATTTTGATTCTTTTCGTTATCACTAAATGCTGCGCCGATGAGTGGAAGTCCTCCTAAGCAAGGGACTCCTGTGCGGTGATATGTTTTAGAATCTTGCATTGAACCACTGATGACAAGAAAGCTTTTATTAGGAACGCTTACCACAGTTTTTGTACTCGACTTATTGGTTGTAATCCCTTGGACTTGGACATTACTGACTGAGGATGTTGAGTTCAACTGATTTAATTGTTCAGAAATATCTTCCTCAATCATTAAGGTGATGACATCATTATTTCCCACCATAGGAGTAATGCTTAAACTCACCCCCACATCGCGGTATTCGAGGTTTGCTGTTGTTGTTGTCGTTTGGGATTGGTTGGTGACGAATGAGCCTGTGTAAGGAATATTTTGCCCCACAAAGATTGTCGACATTTTATTGTCTTGTGTGATGATTTTTTGATTCATCACAATCACAGAATCACCTTCATCCCTTAGGGCATTAATCAATGAACCAAGAGCAAAATAGGATTGCCCTTTGTGAAGGATGATATCGCCGATGATTCCAAGGTCACCACCAGCTGTAAAAGGGATGAAAGACCCTGTAGGTGTGTTCGAAGCTGTAATGTTTGCAAGATTTGATTGAAATGAACTAAGAGGATCAGTCACTCCACCAACGGTACCTGGGAAAACCCCTGTACCATAAGCAAACTTGTTTCGATACACGCCTTGTGATCCCCAACGCAAACCAAATTGCAGGTTATTGCTCAGTGTGGTTTCGATCACGAGGATTTCAACAAAGACCTGCTTAAGAGGAATATCAATGCTTTTGATAAGCTCTTTAAGTTTTCCTAAAGCATCTGCTTGCCCTGTTGCAATTAAGGAATTGGTGACTTCAATCCATTGCAGCGTATTGATCGCATCAACGAGATTGTGATTCACTTTGGTCTTAGATTTACCAAAATCAATGCCTATGAGTTTAATCGCATCTTGAATTTCAGATCCGCTGTGGTATTGCAACTTGTAAATAAGAAAGCTCATATCAGCAACGGTTTCGATTCCAGTTTCTCCTTCTGCACCTCCAGCAGTGGGAATATCAAAGCGCTCTAGTAAGCCGCAAACTTTGCTCGTATCCTCTTCATCGCCTGAGACAAGAATAGAGAAAGTTTTTTCCATCCATTTTAGGTTGTTGATCACATCGAAAAGCTTTTTATCAGCAACACCAGAAGTCACGAGATTTTGCTCGAAGTCTTTCAAGATATGAATTAAGTCCAGTCCTGAAACGTATTTAGGTTTGTAAATTTTATATCCCGATGGGGTTCTTCTAGGAGCTTCCTTAGCAAGTCCAGGTATATCGAATTTTTGCGCTAAGGAAAGTGCTTCTTGAATAATTGTAGGAGTTCCGGTAAAGATGATAGAATTTGTGTCTTGAACATAACGCATGTTGTTCAAAGTTGTGATTAAATTATCTTGTGTAGACCCCGCCCGTTTTAAATCAGAGGCTAGGTTTCTCAAGTACCCCATGAGTGCGGGGCCAGAGAGATATTTGATCTTATAAATCTCAAAAGTTGTTTTTCCAACCTGTTTAACTTGGCCTTCAGATGGAGTGTCAAGAGAGGGAAGAAGTTCCTGAATTTTTGCAATGAAACCTTGCGTTCCTGTAAAAAGAACGGCTTGTCCTTTTGATACTAACTTAGTAGTTGTAAGGGTATTAATTAGACTCTTGTCTGCAAATCCCGAAGCTTCCATATCTTCTGCAACTATGCGAGCATGTCTTCTTAAATCATCTGCGGAAATATAGAGGGGTTTATAGATATAAAACTCATTCGCTTGAGGCGTTGATTCGACAGGAATATCGAAGGTTGGAACAATTTCCTTGACTCTATCCATTGCATCTTTTGTTCCTGTAAAGAGAACGCTTGTTCCTTTCGAAACAACAGATGCTGAGTTTAAAGATGCAATCAGGTTGGGGTCTTTAAGCCCTTTGTCTTTCATTTCAGCTGCAGCGTGGTTCGCTTGTTTAATAATTGTTTTGGGGCTTTGATACTCTGGTTTAAAAATATAGTACTCAGAAGCTTGAGATTCTTTTTCTTGATTATCCAGGGAACGAACCATCACTTTAATTTTTTCAATCGCAGCAGCTGTTCCTGTAAAGGTGACGCGGTTTTTATCTTCTGTTAAGCGGGCAGAGTTCATTGCACTGATTAAATCGTGATCTTGTAGACCAGAACGATCGAGTTGCTTTCCTGAACGTTTGATATTAGTAATCAATTTGTCGGCGCTTATGGACGCGGGTTTGTAAATATAAAATTCAGATTTTTTAGGGCTTTTGGGTGTATCAAAAGTTGAGATCATGCCTTTTAATTTTTCAATTCCCTTTGGGGTTCCTGTAAACATGACAGCAGTATCATTTGAAACAAGAGACGCTGATTTTAAGGTATTGATGAGGGGTAGGTCTTCTAGCCCTGCCGCCACCATTTCCTTGGCAGCAGAAAGAACCTTATTTCTTAGATCCTTGGCACTTTCGCCGATGGGTTCGTAGACGTAAAATGCTGATGGTTGAGCTCCTTCAGGGGTGTCGTGGTGACTGATCATCACTTTAATCCGATCAATGACATTAGAGAAACCTGTGATCACAAGAGAATTATTTGATGGAATCCATTTAATGTTATGGATTGAGTGAATCAATGCTTGATCTTTAGCGTCAGATTGTTTGAGTGTCTTAGCTGTTTCCTCTAATTGTTTAAGAACAAGATTTCCTCGGACATTTTGAAGTGCGTAGACAAAATAGGTCAGCTTCGATGCGCCGGCGACTTCAGCATTGTCTATTGTCGGAAGAATGCCTTTGATTTGATCGATTGTGTTATTTGGTCCTCTAAAGACAAAAGAACTCGACTGAGAAACATATCTCATATGATCAACGGTTTTAGTGAGATCGTGATCAAAAGGAAGGGACTTAGCAATCTTTTGCAGTCCTTTTTCGACAGTACCAGGATCGACAAATTGGAGGCGATAGATGTAAGTGGACATGAGATCTTTGCCATGATCTAACATTGAAATAAGTGCGCGAACTCTAGTGAGGGAGTCTGCGTCGCCTATAAAAGTGATGGTCCCTTGGGATGGGGAGATTTTAGCCGAGCTTAATGCTTTTAAGAAAGCTGCGTCTGATAAGTGCGCGTTTTTTAAGCCTTTGTAAGTGTCTTGAATTTGTTTGAGTAGAGCTTCAGGTGGTTCATTTTTAGGTGTGTAGATGAAAAAATCATTACTCAATGGCATGTTTGATCCTTCATGTTCTGCAACATCAAAAATAGGGAGAATCTCTTTAAGGCGATTTAAAGAGCGTTGATCGCCAGTAAACGTTAACGTATGACTGGGCTTATTGTATTTCATTGTACTGATGGTTTTGATCAAGTCTTGAGAGTAAGAGAGCTTTTTTAGGTTTTGGACAAAGTTATCGAGTGATCGGGCAATGAGCTCTTCATTTCCGTTTTTAATTTGATAAATGTAAAAACCCCCATGAATAGACTCTAGCTCTTGTTCTGTAGTAGAAATATCCAAGCTATCCAGGATCCCTGCAGTCTCTGTCAAGGACTGAGCATCCCCTATAAATAGAAGAGAATGACTTTGCTGGATATATTTCATACTATTTAAGGCTTGGACGAGATTTTGTGAGGAAGGACCTAGGTGAGAAAGATTTGTTCCGATATCTTTAATAGCAGATTCAAGTAGATGAGGAGGTTTGTTTTTGATATGATAAATTAGAATGTTGTCTGCAGAAAGGGGTCCCCTGATTCCTGTTGAAAATGGGGGAGGAGAGTCTAGGTCTTCTAAAATAGCTATTGATTTTTCAATAAGGAAGGGAGTGGTAACAATATAAATGCTATTTGTCGATGGTTGTGGGACGAAAATGAGTGGGTTCCCTTCAGAAATTGGGAGTAAAATCTGATGCGCAAGAGAAACCAAGTTTTCGGGAGGATTGTTTACCGCAGTGTAAGAATCGATTTCTAAAGCAGCTCTGGGAATATCTATGCTGTAGAAAAGCTTATGAATCTCTTCGATATTTTGTGTAATATCTGTAATGATAATGTGCCTTGTCGATTCAGACACTTCAATCATTGCATTTGAAGAAAGAAATGGGCCGATGATACCTGCAAGAGTTGTTGGGTTAGCATTTTTGACTCGAAAAACCCGAGTCATGATAGGAGGAATTGTTTTTCCTTCTAGAGGAACTTCAGGAGAAACGACCGTTGCGATTTGCCTGAGACCACTCTCTTTTGCGATCACAAGATTGTTTCCCTGTTCGATTAAATCAAGGCCATTCAATCTTAAGATTTGAATGAAAGCAGCCATCACATGAACAAGCGCTGTGGGTTCTTCTGAGACAATTGTGACCCTAAAATTTAGATCTTCCTCGTTATAAACAAAATTGACGTTTCCGATCTTACCAATGAACTTTATGAGTTCTAAAATAGGAACGTTGTCAAAGTTTATTGTATAGCCTTCGCCAGTTTCTTTAGGAATTAAGCTAGCGTCGGGAGACGTTTTTTCTTCGAGGAATTTTTCACTTTTTGGAGCTGTATGGAGGAGGGATGAAGAAATACATAAGAGTGTAAGAAGAAAGATGCTTATAGATTTTCTACTTTTCATCGTGTATTTTATCATTGT
>JASJDV010000028.1 GCA_030064985.1 Simkaniaceae bacterium
GTATCTTTCTTGCCTGCCCCATGCCGGAAATCGGCATCCTCTTGGATCATTGTTAATAGGCGCTCTTTATTTTTTTTCTTAACGGCTAGAAATTCTTGTTGGGATTCAAGATCATCTGCGTAGTCTGCAATGCGCGCGAGCTCTTCAAAATTTGTAATCCACCCGTTGCCAATACGTTTTTCTAAAAACTCTGCAAGGAGAGGATTGCAGTATAGTAGCCACCGCCTTTGTGTCACCCCGTTCGTGATGTTGACAAACTTATCGGGGTACATCTCGAAAAAATCTTTAAAAAGTGTAGATGTAATAATCTCTGTATGGAGCGCCGCAACACCATTCACTTTATGAGAACCATAAATGGCTAGATGCGCCATTTTTATTTGTCCTCCTTCCATAAACGACATACGGCGAACCTTTTCTTCATCGTTTGGAAAAGCTTTTCTGACCGCAGAACAAAGCTCAAGGTTCAAGCGTTCGATGATCAAGAAATGACGGGGAAGAAGTTCAAAGATTCTTTCGGCATTCCATTCCTCGAGCGCTTCTTTTAAAACGGTATGGTTTGTATAGCCGCAACAAGTACGGACAGTTTCCCAGGCCTCTTTCCAAGAAAGATCCTGTTCCTTTGTCAAAAGGTGAATCATTTCAGGAATGATCAAAGCGGGATGGGTATCATTGATCTGAATGCGGACAACGTCTGCAAAAAAGCTCCAATCGGAGTACACTTGCTTGTATTGGTTGACAATATCTTGAAGAGAAGCGGAGACGAGTAAAAACTCCTGTTTTAAACGAACTCTTTTTCCTGCCTCATGGTTATCATTGGGGTAGAGCACGTCTGTCAGACCGGTGTTTTCACTGGCTTGTCCAAAATCACCGGCATTAAATCTTTGAAGTCCAAAATTTCGTGGGGACTCTTTTGTCGACCAAAGGCGCAGTGTGAGGACTAAAAAATTAGGGTCAACGCTATATCCAACAATGGGCAGATCATAGGGAAGCGCGCGCACTTCCTCGGAGTCGACTAAATCAAAAACCTCATCGCCATGCCTATTTTTCCGGGAGATCGTTTTCCCTGCAAATCGAACCGAAACGGCGGAACAATCTCTTCGAAACTCCCAGGGATTGGGTGTGAGAAGCCAACAATCAGGACGCTCAACTTGAACACCACAAATCAATTCTTGTTCAAAGATTCCATATTGATAGCGCATCCCGTAGCCCATTGCAGGATAGTGAAGCGTTGCTAAAGAATCCATAAAACAAGAAGCAAGGCGTCCCAATCCACCATTTCCAATTCCGATATCCTGTTCCATGTGTACAATGGTTTGAAAGTCTCTTCCCAATTTTTTTAGAACGCGTTTCACCAATTCTATGGCGCTCATGTTGGTACTATTGTTTCCCAGCAAGCGCCCAGGCATATATTCCATCGATAAATAGTAGAGTTTCCGCAGACCAGGTTTTTTAAACGTATGATCGGTTGCTGTCCAATTGATCATAATCTCTTCACGTAGAGCGGCTGAAAAAGCGCGGTAGAACTCCTCATCATTTGCTTCATCAGCCGTGCGCCCCAGCATCGTGATAAGGTAATGGCGCACTTTTTGGGCTAAAGAATCTGCTTGTGCTTTTAGAGGGTCCATGAACTGGTTTGTAATAAAGAGAGAAATATTATTCTACTTTTTCCGTAAGGGGGACAATCGTCATTTAGGGATGAGAAAGTTTAGACCGATTCTTTTAGGCATCATCCTCAAAAAACGACTGGATAAAATCTTGTCATGAGAAAGCATCTTAATGAATAAAATTTTTTGCAAAGATGTAAATCCGAAAAGAAGGGAGGAACCTAAGGGATTTATTCTGCTTGAATAGCTGTAATAGCAATCGTATAGACGATATCATCAACAAAAGCGCCTCGTGAAAGGTCATTGACAGGCTTTTTTAAACCTTGAAGGATGGGGCCGATAGAAAGAACGTCTGCGCTCCTTTGAACAGCCTTATACGTTGCGTTTGCCGTATTTAGATCTGGAAAAACATAGACGGTTGCTTTTCCAGCAACCGGACTATCAGGAGCTTTTTTTGCGGCAATATCTGGGCTAAAAGCAGCATCATACTGCAAAGGACCATCTATAAGAATATCAGGACGCATTTTCTTTACAAACTCTGTCGCTTGAGTGACTTTTGTAACAGCTTCTCCTGTCCCCGAAGTCCCAGTGCTATAACTAATCATCGCAACACGAGGAGAAATGCCAAATCGATCAGCAGAGTCAGCGCATTGAACAGCAATAGCGGCAAGTTCTTCAGCGTTAGGATTTTGATTCACAGCGCAGTCACCATACACCAAAACTTGCTCGGGAAGACACATAAAGAAAATCGAAGAGACTTTCTTTACATCGGGTTTTGTCTTGATGAGCCTAAGTGCAGGGCGAATCGTATGCGCTGTGGTGTGGATCACTCCTGCAACTAAACCATCAACGTCTCCAGAAATGAGCATCAAGGTTCCTACAACGATGTTGTCTTGAAGAGCTTTTTTTGCATTTTGCTTTGTAAGCCCTTTATGTTTTCGAAGTTCTGTAAGGGGGCGTAAGAATTTTTCTCTTAGTGAAGAGGGATCAATAAGCTCAATGTCTTCGCTGAGATGGACCCCATGATTTTTAGCAATGGAGCGAATTTTTTCAGGATCACCCAATAAGACAGGCCGGGCAATTTTTCGTTGAGAGCAAATGGCTGCTGCCTGGATGATTCGAGGTTCTTCCCCCTCTGGAAGAAGGACTTTTTTATTGCCTTTCCGCGCTTTTTCCATGATCTGATATTTGAAGGCCGGGGGAGAGAGTTTTCGCTCTATTTGTTTTGCAATGAAGGCTTTAATCCACTCCTTATCGATAAAGTGGGCCACATACTCTTTGAGCGCCTGTCGCCGCTTTTGATCATCTTCTGGAATTTTAACGTTGATGTTTTGAAGAGAGATGGCTGTTCGAAGGCTATCAGTTTTGACTCTAAGTATAGGGAGTCCCTCTTTAATAGCCTTAGAACAAAGATTCATTGTGTTTTTGGAAACAGGGGAATCACCGGTTAGAAGTAGACCTGCAATTTTTATTCCACTCAAGTAGGCCATGCATGTTGCAAGAATGGTATCCGAACGATCAGAGGGAGTCATTATCATCACATCAGGGCGAAGAACAGTTGACAGGGTTTCAATCGTTGCAGCTGCCATAACAAAAAAGTTGACTCGATGGCTTTCCATATGACCGGGAGAGAGGACTTCAGCATTTAAGAATTGAACCACATCTTTAACGCGGGGGGCCATCAGAGATCTTTCCCAAGGAAAACATCCCAATACTTTAAAGGTGGGCTCATCAAAGATTTGGCAAAGGGCTGACTCTTCTTCAGGGCTTTCGGGGGGATCGAATAAATCGATCCGAGCAGTGCCACACTGATCAACGGGCGCACCGACCTTATTGATCATACATCCCACAACGCGTGCACTTTGAATTCCTCCATAGTCTTTTGCGGCAGTCATGATTTGTTCTTTGATTTCATTAGGATTTTTATTTCCAGGCATGGTCACAAAAACCACAGCAGCATCGAGGGCCTTAGCAGTGGCTTTGTTAAGATTTGCTGCGTAAGGAAGAAGTTGAGATGAAAGAATTCCCTGAACAACTAAAACCCCCTCTTCGATTGAAAGTTCTTCAGCCGTTTCGATGATCTTCTCAAGAACAAGGTCTTCTTGCCCTGTGCTTAATAAGTGTTCGATGTCGTTGAGATCTTGACCGAAAGGATGAAGATACTTAACGCCCACCCCTTGATTTTCTATTGCTTGAACCATTCCTTGGGAAACCGTTGTGAGACCAACACCAAGGCCAATAGGAACCATGAGAATTGTATGTTTCATGAGCTCTCCTGCAAAATAGCGGCAACATCTTGAGCAATCATCCCTTCTTCGTTTGTCGGAATGACAAGCGCTTTTAAGTCAAAAGGGGTTAATTGCTCCATGACCTTGCTTCGGATCACTTCAGAATTTTCCCCAATCCCCCCAGTAAAAATGACACCGTCAGTTTTTTTTAAGGGAACAAGATAAGCAGCAATGTATTTTGCCAAGCGATAACAGAAAATATCGATAGCGATCTTTGCTCGCTTTTTTTGACTCCCCAATAAAAAGCGCATGTCTGCGCTCACGCCTGAAATACCAAGCAGTCCACTCTTGTTATTAAGGATTTTAGTGACCTCATGAGCCGAGATTTTTAGCTGATTTGCAAGAAATTCCAAAGTGCTGGGATCTATATCTCCAGAGCGCTCTCCCATCACAAGCCCTTCTAAGGGAGTCAACCCCATACTGGTATCGATGCTTTTTCCATTCTCTACAGCTGCAACACTGCAACCATTTCCTAAATGGCAGCTGATGAAAGAGGTTTTTTCTAAGGGTTTTCCTATCATTTTTGCCCCTTCTTGCACCACGTAGCGGTGGCTTGTTCCATGGAAACCGTACCGGCGGACTTCGTACTTTTCATAATATTCGTAAGGAATCGCATAAAGATAGGCTCTTTCCGGAAGTGTTTGGTGAAAAGCGGTATCGAAAACAGCTACCTGGGGCAAATCTGGAAACTTTTCTTGCATGATTTCAATGCCCAATGCATTGACGGGGTTATGGAGAGGTGCTAAGTGGCTGAGCTCTTTGATCTTGTTTAGAACTCTCTCATCGACCTTTATCGATTTCGTAAAAGTTTCTCCACCGTGAACAACACGGTGTCCCACAGCAACAATTTTTTCACTGCCAAAGAGTTTGAGAATTTCGTCAACGGCAAAGCAATGGTCAGAATTTTTTAAAGACTTGGATTGATCGGACCATTTTAATAGGGCGCGGGAGGTGTTAAGGTTTTCAGCCATCCCCTTAAGAATGATGTGACCCGACTGTGGTTCAATCAGTTGAAATTTTATTGAAGAGCTTCCACAATTGAGAACGAACACAGTGCTCATGAATCTATCCCCATTACTCCTTACTATAAGGTGAGCACTATTTTTCGAAAAGCCAAGAAGGACCATTTCCAAAACGGTCCATGAAATAATCCTTGATCCCTACAAGCTGTGCTCGATAGGTGCGAAGGCGAGATTTTCGCTCCGTAGTTTTTTGGGAAAATAAAAGCTGCAAAGACTTAAGGAGGTAAAGTTTAAGGATATGAAAAAACTCCACCCGAATTTTTTTCATCAGAATTTTTTTTTCCTTAGCGGCGCAGTTCCGTTCAATCCACAGCAGGCGACTTCTCCACCAAAAGTAGGTCGTATGGGGTTTTCCACCTGAAAATGAAGCGGATACCTTATGATAGAGAATAGCTTCGGGGCAAAATGTTGCAGGAAAACCCACGTCCTTGGCCCGCATGCAAAAATCACTCTCTTCCCAAAAGAGAAAATAGCGGGGTTCAAAAAGACCAACTTTTCTAAACACCTCAGCTTGAACAAAAAGAGCAACGCCGCAGACATAGTCAAGAGAGATCGGATTTCTATAGTCGCTCGCAGGAGCTCTAGCTCCAATAAGGTCGAACTCCCCTTTCTGGGGATTCCAATTCCCGCCGAGATGATCAAGAGTTTTAGGATCACACATCAAATGGGCTTTTCCTCCTTGAAGGGGAACATCTCTTTTTAAAAAGGCCTCGAGAATATCAGGTTCCACTGTGGTATCATTATTGAGAATGAAGATAAAATCAGCCCCTTTTTCTAGGGCAGAGCGAATCCCAACGTTATTTCCCGCAGCATAACCGAGGTTTTGTCCCGTTTGGATCACATAAGCACTGGGAAACGAGGCCGTGATTGCAGAAGCAGAACCGTCTGTTGAACCATTGTCCACCACCACCACTTCATGAGGCGTTTTTACTTTTGCTAAACTGTAGAGGCAAGCAAGGGTATCCTCTCTACCATTCCAATTCAGGATGAGGACATAAATTTTCATCCTTTTATTGTATTTCATTTCCCTTTTAAGAGCCATTTTGGGCCTGCATCAAAACAGCTGAAGTAGGTATCTCGGGTTCCATGAGTAGAGGATAAATATTTTTTGATGGAGCATTTTCTTTCTTTTAGGGTAAAAATTTTTCCATCCAAGGGAGATAGTTTCGATAGACAAAACATTGATTGTGGAGCTTTCCCTCCCATTAACATGCAATACATGTAAAAGTCTCGATAGCTTCTTCTATGAAGGAAGTTAAAAAGGGGGTATCTTCAATCAATGCATCGATGATTTTATCTTGAAGGGCCAAGAAAAGATATTCTGCGTCAAGATTCATGAAGGCTTTTCCTGAAAATTTTGCGCGAACGGGATGATGTTCCCATTTTGCTTGTCGGATCAAAGAAACCTCCGCAGGAAAAATGAGGTTGGCAAAAGTTGTAGATTCTTTGGTTTTACGGACGTAAGAGATTTTTTTTTCTAGGGTTTGAAAACGCCAATGAAGATCTGTTTCTTCAAGTTTGCAAGTGGGCATTGATCACCTCATAAACCATTGAAGGGGAAATTTGTTCCATGCAAAAGGCAGAGACACATTTCCTCCGCATACAAGGATGGCATGAACGGGGTTTTTGAATAACAAACCCATGATCGATTTTATAAGGACCATACAAGGAAGGGTCACTAGGAGAAAAGAGGGCAAAAGTAGGCGTTTCCATTGCAAAACTAAGATGCATCGGTCCTGTATCATTCGTAATAAAGCAATCGAGTTTCCCGATAAGAGCAGCTAAGATGCGAACAGAGAGCTTTCCTGCAACGGAGATAGCTCGAGGGATATGCTTTGCAATCCCTTCAGCAAGCCCAGTTTCAGAAGGACCACCTGTGATCAAAACAGTCGCCCCCTTTTCTTGGGCAAATTTTCGCCCGATTTCGATGAAATGTTTGGGATTCCACTGTTTAAACCGATCTTTTGCTCCTGGATGGATTCCGATTAAGAGAGGGGATTCCACTAGATACTCAAAAGAGGCTTTATTTTCTTCTTCCGTTAAAAAGATCTCCATCTTTGGACAATCATTTTCACAATCGACAATTTTTAAGCGACGCTCAATTTCATGAAGATGCGCTTGTTTAATAGGTGTGGTTAGAAGGTGATCGAGCCCCTTGTTGAGTCCCGCAGTTCCTATAATTTTTGAAGGACCTGCGAGTGAAACGATTGGAAGGATGGGGCGCTGTGAAAGATGAAAAATATATGCGGTGTCAAAAGCGCGCTTTCTCAAGGCAGGAAGAAGTTTTAGCGCAGGAAAAAGAGCAGGGTCTTTCAAAGCAAAAATTTCATCGAGATGGGGGTTGTTTTCAAACACCGCTTTTCCAACGGGACTTGTTAAAAGGGCGATGTGGGCGTTGGGATGTTTTTTTCTCAGTGCTTGAACAGCAGGCGTTCCCCAAAGAGAATCACCGAGCGCTGTTGTGGAAACAACCAAGATACGGGGCTCAGCTTTGCGCTCAAATTTCTTTTTGGGCCCGAAACCTAAGAGAAATTTAAAGAGTGTATTTTTCATTTCCATCATTATATAGCGAAAGTTGTTTAAAGTTGGAATGATTTACGCGGATCTTTCTTAAATCGCCTAAGGAACCGATCCCGAATTAAAGAGATTGTTTATTCTATACTTTTTGAACCCTTGTCTCATGGACCCTCCGGTCAAAAAGAGGCTAAAAAATCTGTTCAAAAACTGAAGAAATCAACTCAAACCTTTAATTCGGGATCGGTTCAATTTTAAAGGATCATTGCAAGGGTTAGAGCAATTGCAATCGATTAGTCGTTTGAGGAGGCAACTCTTGCATATAGTCTTCACTATCTTTGCTAGAACCATAGGGAGTCAATAAAATCTTCGAAGATACAGGGGGACTGTCATTCCCATTTTCCTACAGGGTGTTTGATTGATTTTACGCGTCGTGATATCCTTTAAGATGCGATGAACAATCTCAATCCAGAGCAAAAAACAGCTGTCGAACACATAGAAGGCCCCATGCTCGTTTTAGCAGGCGCAGGGTCAGGGAAAACCCGGGTTGTCACCTGCCGCATTGCTCACTTGCTTAGCGTTGGTGTTCCTTCTTCTGAAATCCTAGCATTGACCTTCACGAATAAAGCTGCAGACGAAATGCGTGTGCGAATCAAAACGATGTCCGATCAGTACGTTTTAACCTCTACCTTTCATTCTTTAGGCGCCCGCATCCTCCGTGAATCGATCCACGTTCTAGGCTATCGGAGTGATTTCACCATCTATGACGACAAAGACAGCCTGGACCTTTTGAAAAACTGCCTAGCTTCCATGGGTTACAAAGACGAAAAGGGACTTTTAAAATCGGTTCGAATAGCCATTTCAAATGCAAAGAATGATCTTTTAACTCCTAATGATCTTGATCGCGCTTTTCGCTCTAGAACTGATCAAGTTGTAAAAGATGTTTTTATTGCCTATCAAGAAAAGCTCAAGGAATACAATGCTCTTGACTTCGATGATCTACTCTATTTAACCGTAAAACTTTTTCGCGAATCAAAAAAAACGCTAGAACACTACCGAAAACGGTGGACTTTTCTCTTGATCGATGAATACCAAGATACTAATACCGCTCAGTATTTCATGACAAAACTTCTTGTTGGGGCAAGAAATAATATTTTTGTCGTCGGAGATCCCGACCAATCGATCTATTCCTGGCGCGGCGCTAACATCCACAATATCTTAGACTTTGAAAAAGATTATGAAAATAGCCAAGTGATTACCTTAGAGCAAAATTACCGCAGTACAGCCCATATTTTGGAGGCTGCCAATGGTTTGATCCAACAGAATGAAAAGCGGTATGAAAAGCGTCTTTGGAGCGGACTGGGAGCAGGAGAAAAAATTGGAGTTTACATTGCCGAAAATGAAAAAGAAGAAGCTCTCTTTGTTGTTGAAGAACTCATCAGAAAGTCGAGAGAAAAACACATCCCTTTGAAAGAGTGTGTGATTTTTTACCGGACCAATTCGCAATCGCGAACTTTTGAAGATGCCCTTTTAAAATACCAAATCCCCTATGTTATTTATGGAGGACTTTCTTTTTACCAGCGACGTGAAATTAAAGACATTTTATCCCTTCTCAGAATGACGGTTTCTGACTCTGATTTCCTCGCCTTCGCGCGGACGATTAACCTACCTAAACGGGGCATTGGAAATGGAACTCTACTCAAATTGCGAGATGCTGCAAGTGCCTCGGAGCTCCCGATCCTTTCACTTGTCCGCAAGCTTCTAAATGGAGAATCTTCCATAGTCAAGCTCACCAAACGACTCAAAGAGGGATTCAGCGATTATCTAAGAGTCATCGATCTACTAAAAGGGATGATTCATGCTGGAAAACCTCTGGAAGAAATCGTTCAAGGAGCGATTGAACTTTCTGGATATGAGCTTGTATTAAAAAAAGACCCAGAAAGCTATGAGGATCGGAAAGAAAATCTCGAAGCTTTGATCAATAAAGCTGCTGAGTGGAGCGCAGAAAGAGAAACTCCTTCTCTCACTCAATTTTTAGAAGAGCTCTCTCTAAAATCTAGCCTTGACGATCGTCCTCCACAAGATTCAGTCCGCTTAATGACCCTCCATAATGGAAAAGGGTTAGAGTTTGCCATCACCTTTATTGTCGGTCTGGAAGAAGATCTTTTCCCTCATATTAATTGCAAAGACTCTCCTGAAGCCTTGGAAGAAGAACGCCGCCTTTGCTACGTGGGAATGACGCGAGCAAAACAATCCCTTTATTTAACAGCTTCAACCTACCGTTTCATGTGGGGAATTGCAAAAGTGATGTGTCCCTCAAGATTTTTAAAAGAAGTTCCTGCTCATTTTTTACATCCTATCAATGAACCAATAGAAACGCAGGAAAACGATGGGGCAGAAGAAAAGGGGGTTTGCGTCGGAACTGTTGTTTTTCATAAAGATTTTGGGAAAGGTGTTGTAAAAAAAAGCTACACAACCTCTATGGGGTTAACCTATGATGTCGAATTCATAGAGACTCAAACAACGCGCTCACTCGTAGGAAAGTATGCAAAGTTTAAAATCTTTGCAAACTAGAGTATCTTTTTACTCCCTTTGAAATGGATGATGATAGCTGTTTTATCACCTTCACATACTGAAAGATCTTTCTATTTACACAATGCACCCCCCCCGACAATAAAACCTTAACGTCAGAACTATTGGCTAAAAAAATTCCCAATCCGGAATAGCAGCTAACTTTTCGTTAACACCTATTGAACCAATAGAAACGTTACCGGGCTTACTTGCAATATCCACTACAGACATAACAATTTCTCGAACCCCAAGAGTTCCTGGGCTTCGTTTGTCTACATCTTCTTGAAGCTCATCGATAGTAGAATCTGTGTCAAATCCTCCAGGATAAAAAGATGTGATCTTCCAATCTCGATATTCTACCTTTAGAAGATTCACTGTATCCTGCCTGTCCCCACTTTGCCGCGTAAAAAGGAAGGGATGCAACTGAAGGATCAATGGATTTTGAAGGTAGTGCAACAGTAGATAAGATGTTAACAACTGTTTTACGGTCAGATAATTCAATCAAAGGAGTTAAATACTTATGTAACAATATGATGAAGATTTATTAGAAGCGTGTTCTGAGGCATGGAATGACTTTGCCGACATGATAGAAATTGTGACTTCTTTATGTTCTCGAGATTGGGCTAGAATGTAGTATCGATATTTTTAATTAGTATTAGAACAAAATCTTTAAAAAGTACGTGCAAAAAATCTCCTGTAACACTACAGTTGTATTTATTAAGGAAGCACCTTTGCAATAGTAACAAGGATGATTATGAAAAGACTCATAAAAGCAGCTCTTCTCATGCCATTTCTAGCCTTGTCTTTCACTAGTTGTAAAAAAAGTGGAAGCTCCCTATCCCTTTCTCCGAAAGAAGCAAACCAGCACATTGCGGTGAACATCACAGATGATCCTAGCACATTAGATCCTCGCAAAGCTCGCGCTTTAACCGATGTAATTCTTATTCGTATGTTTATGGATGGACTCACAAGAGTAGATAAGGAGGGAAACCATACTTTAGCTGTTGCGAAAAAAGTGGATATTTCTCCAGACAAAAAAACCTACACTTTTACTCTTCGTGATTGTAATTGGTCGAATGGAGATTCTGTAACATCTCAGGACTTTGCCTATGCTTGGAAAAAAAGTCTTTCTCCTGACTTTAACGCTCCCAATGCAAATATGCTCTACGTCATAAAAAATGCGAAAAAAGCAAAAACAGGCAAGCTTCCCTTGAGTTTAGTTGGAATTGAAACTCCTGATGAAAAAACCCTGATTGTTACCCTTACTTATCCCACCCCCCACTTTATGGAGCTAATGACACATCCTATTTTTTTCCCTGTAAATAGCCGTGTTGACCGCATCAATTCTCAATGGGCCGATCAAGAGACAACTTATGTAGGAAATGGACCTTTTTGTCTAAGTGAATGGAAACATCACGATGTACTAGAAGCCAAAAAGAACCCTCACTATTGGGACCAAAAAGTGGTAAAGCTTTCAAAGGTAAAAATCCTTATGGTCGATGCAGAAATAGGATGCAAAATGTTTGATGCAAATCACCTTAGTTGGGATGGCTCTTCTCTTTCTACGATCCCTGCAGACAAAACTCCTTCTTTTAAAAGTGAAGAAAAGCTCCACGCTACACCTGCGATTGCTACAAAATGGATCCGTGTGAACGTCGAAAAAGCTCCTTTTCAAAATAAGAACTTGCGAAAAGCCCTTGCTTACGCAATGGATCGCCAAGCCATCATTGATCATGTCACTCAAGGAAATCAAATCCCTGCGACAGGAATGGTTCCAACAGCATTGAAACAACAGAAAGAACCATCGTTTGTTGACCATGATCTTCATGCTGCTCAGACTCATTTTGACCAAGCGTTAGATGAACTGGACGCAACCGTGGACTCTCTTCCTACTATTTCTCTTCTTTACGCCTCCACTGAAAGAAACCATCTTGCAGCTCGAGCTATTCAAGATCAATGGCTAAAAGCTTTTGGAATTCATGTGGAATTAGAAGCTGTTGAAAAGAAAGCTTTCTTTGATCGTGTCTCGAAAAAAGACTATGTTTTATCGATGGGAAACGGGTTTGCAGATTTCAATGACCCCATTAATTTCCTTGAAGTCTTCAAAACAAAAAACATGGGAACAAATCATACAAATTGGGAAAACTCTAGTTATACAGAACTTTTAGAAACGTCTTACTTTTGTCAATCTTATGAAGAACGGCGCACCGTTCTTGCAAGAAGTAAAGAACTCTTGATTGAAGAGATGCCTGCGATTCCCATTTTCCATTTCACTCTTCTTTATACTCGAGATCAAGGTCTGAAAGATGTCGTGTTAACAACAATGGGAACTATCGACTTTAAATGGGCTCACTTAAAGTAGGGCAGAGATGAGATACCTTTTTGCCTTTTTGTTTTTTGGTAATGTGACACTCTTTGCAGGATCGGTTCGCATCATGAACGATAGCTCCTTTCCCTTGAATGCAGAAATCATTGCGAGCGACGGGAGCCGTAAGGGGAAATTATCGCTTGCACCGCAACAACAAATGACTTGGCAAGACTCTTCTTCAGGCGCCGCTGTCTGGTCTCAAACACCTTACACTGTCATTTTCACTTGTAAGAATGGAAAACAATTTGGTGTACTCAGTGGTGTCCAACAAGGAGGAACTGTCACAGCACTTTCATCAAGTGGAGATCGTTACTGCGAGCCCCCAAAAAAGAAAGAAGAGAAGCAGCAAAACTCGAAAAAATGGGACCAAAATAGTCTTTCCACCCCTACTACTCCTCTTGAAAATGAATCTCCAGATCCCTCTAGCTC
The DNA here is from genome assembly GCA_030064985.1 of Simkaniaceae bacterium. Lineage (GTDB taxonomy): Bacteria > Chlamydiota > Chlamydiia > Chlamydiales > Simkaniaceae > Neptunichlamydia. Next base: position 12,797 of record JASJDV010000028.1, read on the forward strand.
ACCTAGCGATTCTATTTGGGGGCCTCCGTCATGAGGAAAATGCTTCCTTTTATGACAGCACTATCTAAAATAGATAGATATCTGTGAGAGAGATGTCATGTTGTTCACGAGGGAGGAGAGACTCTAAGAGCTGTTCTTTAAACCCTACTCCGGCCAGCGGACAAGACAGTTTCGAGAGAAACCGATCATAAAATCCTTTTCCATAGCCTAAACGGCCATAACCACGATCAAAAGCGATTCCAGGAACAATAGCAAAATTGATCGTATCCAATGAAACTTTTTTACACACCTCAGGGTTAGGTTCTAAAATTCTCCATTTCTGATGCAAAACTAACTCTTGGTCAATGTCCTTTACTTGAAACGGTAAGATTTCTGCGTCAGAGATCATGCGAGGAAGAAGAAGGCGTTTTTCGTCAGCTAGCTGTTTATTCAAAGGCCAAAGATTTAGTTCTTCTTCCTTACTTGCAAATGAAATGATATGATTAAATCCTGACATCACCTTCAAAAGTTGCTTTGTTGCTGCATGTGATGCTTCCAAGCGTCTTTCTTTTGAAAGCTTTTTCCTTATCGCACTGTATTTCTCTCTAATTGCTATTTTAGATCTCATCAATGACCAGCCCCTTTTGATAAAGAACGCGTTTAAGAAAATGACCCTCCTTGTCAAAAAGGGTAGCAGTACCTTCACCGTTTTCTATGGATGAAACAGGGCGAGAGTCTCCTTTTTTCATGTAGGTTCCCCTTCGAAGCTGATCTTTTTCATACTCTTCAATAAACATGAGAGAGCCATCCTTATACCAAGCAGAAGCAATCCCATGCTTTTGATTATTTATGATTTCTCTTTCACTTTCTAAAACACCGTCACTATACCAGCTACGACAGATTCCATGGATTGTATCTTCATACCACTCTATGTAAAGCTTAGGTTTTGGTTCTTGATTTTCCAAAGCTGAATAGTAGACCCACTCCTCACCATGTTTTCTTCCATTCTGAACATGAACAAGGGTCTTTAAATGGCCATTGGAGTCAAAAAGTTTCACCTCTCCTTCGGGAATTCCATTCCGATATTCCCTAATGGAGTGGAGAGAGCCATTCATGTAGCTGGGTTGCCTTCCATATCCTTTTTCAATTCTTTCGGTCATCTTTCCTGAAAAGTCGTGATAGGTAGCTTGCATAAGAAGATCGTTTCGATATTCCTCAGAGTAACTAGGCTGCGTTTGGTCTCCTTTATAGGTTGCTATCCCTTCTCGCTTTCCTTTTTTATAAGGAGTTTTCCCCACCACTTTTCCTCGATCATTGTAATAAATCACTTCACCATCAATGAAATCATTTTCATAGGGAATCACTTTACTTAACTGGCCATTTGCATGATAATAGTTTGCGTTTCCTTGGAGATTTCCCTTCTCGTAGTTAATCTCAGCTATAAGAATGCCACTTTCATCCCAAACTCGACTCATGCCATCAAAGACCCATCCCAGTTGAGCTTCTTCACTCAAATCACCTAGCCCTTCAATGACCCTAACATCAAGGCGTAAAATCCCATTACTGTGCCACTCTCGATAGATACCAGAGGCTCTTCCATTCATCACTTCCAAGTATTGCCAAGGTTCGCTATTCTCATGGTAGGTTGTAAGTTTTGCTGGAGTTTTTCCATTTTCATTTCGAGCAAACATCCGAACAACTTTTTCATAGGGTTGGGGAGCAAGAAAATTCGCTTTTTCGTAGGTTGTTAAGCGATCGATCGAACTAATCGTTTCTTTGAAACCATTTCTATCGATAATTTGTATACTTGTCATCCGTTCTTGACTTCCTTTAGTTTGCATTCCACAACTAGTAAGATAAATCAATAAACCAATGGTTAGAGCAAACTTAGATCTCATTTTAAATACTCTCTTTTGATTAATTGCATTTCTAGTAAATATGTTTCCCCTTCAGCAAGGTTTTTTTTATTCAAGTGAAATCCTTTTATAGTAAGTTGTGGACGTCCTTTGGGAGGAACTTCTTTTCCTATGGTTACCCCTTCAACAGCAGCTAAAATCATTTTTACGTCATTTGTATTGATTTCAATTGGATGTCTTTGAAAAAGTTCAACTTCTTCTATTCCATTTTTTACTTCTCTATTCCTCTCAGCAAAAATCATTCGATTTTCCCCTTTGGTTAATTTTTCAAGCCTATTTTTAATCGTTTCACATGTTTGAAAAGCCGGGTGACTGTAGACAAGCTTGAGCGCTTCTACTTCGGCTTTTAAAAAAGTCATCGACTCCAAAACATGATCAACGTAGCAGTGATCGACATCTTCACAGCGATTCATAAACGGATGATGATCCTTCCGGGATGGCTTGAAACGTTCCATTCGAATAGCTAAGCGATCAACCGCCCCTTCTAACTCTCCCAAGCGATTCAGTCGGTGGTTTAAATGAATCGTCAACACAATAACTGGACAAAGGAACAGGAAATAGCAGCCTGCAATAATGCCTTTTTTTTGAAGACTTACTCTTGGATCAAAATGATGTTTGAAGGAAAAAGGTAATTTCATACTCATCTCCGTTGCGTTTCCACTCTATTTCTTCTTCGCGAGCAATCATGCTTTCATCATCCATGATCGCATCATGAAACTCTGTCGCTTTTTTTGGTTCTTTGGTTGTAAAAATAAGACGAACTTTTGGGCAGTATTGATCTTTAGATCTCTGGATAGAAGGATAGCTTTTTAGATCATAGTCAATCTGCTTGACATCTATTCCTTCAAGATTTGGGTGGGATAATATAAAACTAAGAAGATCTGTTAGTAAAGGGGGATGAGAGAAAATAAGTTCTCCATTTCTAGGGATCTGTAATCGAAGATTTAGATCTGTCAAAATCTCTTCAAGAGAACTCCCTTTTACTCCATTACTAAGAAATGGAATCTCTTTTTGATGATAGGAGACTAAGCCTTTCACTTGGTCAACCAACACTTTTTCTTTTTTGTGATAAAAGAGATGAAACCCTGTAAGGGTCAATGCAAAAAGGGCTCCTGATACTATTCCTCCATAAAGTAGACCTCTTTTAATCGAAGAGTAAGATCTTTTTGAGATAAATGTCTCTTGCCTCAATTGCATGCTAGAGGAATCGTTTTTCAAAGCATCGATTGCAAGACCCATGGAGATTGCGTAAGAGCGAATCGTCTCTCCATCAAAGCTTTGATAATCTTCAATCTTTATTGGAGTGAATGCAGTGTCTTCTTCTCTTAAAATGCTTTCGAGCTCTCTTATTCTTTCTCCACAAAGCAAAACTTTCCGCTTACTGCTTTTCTTTTCCTTATGATCTAAAAAACAAAAAGCTCGATCAACTTCTCGCTTTAACTTGGAGAAAGCAACAAAGCTGTCCCCATCACTCAAATTTTGAGATCCCACATGTAGAGTAATGTGATTTAAAATCTTGCCATCTTGAATGGAAACAAGCTGCATTTTTGTCATCCCAATATGAAAGACAACCAAATGTTTTTCATCTGGAGAGATAAAGTTAGCAAAACGAAGAAGAGCCATAGAAGTTGCAGAAACCCATTCAGGATCGATTCCACATTCTTGAAAATGTGCGATGTGTTGCTCAAGAGTTTTTTTAGGAACGGTAAAAAAAAGCGCCTCCGTTTTTTTTTCCTGAATATCATAGATTAGCTTGATGATCACATCCTGTAGAGAGTAGGGAATAAGAGCCTCTAATTGAAAAGGAAGCGCCTTATGAAGAGCTTTGATATTTTTTAAGGGGGTCTCCAGCTGGCGTATCAGTAGATCTTGACTTTCAATGCCTGTGGCAACCAATAACTCTTTTTTAAAATTAAGCGTCGTGGGCTTTTTTTCTAAACCTTGAATGACAATATCTCCGTTTACCTTTGCTAAATAGGCAAAACGAAAAAAAGATTTTTCTTTTTGAACTCCAACGATTTCCACAGACCTATCCCCATAAGTTCATAGGCCTAGTGTAGAAGAAAGATTAGAAAAATTAAAGCATGGAAATTTTTCTACGATTGGGTTAAAGTCTTGTGCATGAGCTATGTGATTTACACAGTACATCTTTTATTCACTGTCTACTCTTTAATGCTCATCATTCGTATTTTTGGGTCGTGGTTCCCGAGCTTTCAACAAAGTTCTTTTTTCCGTTTTATTGCTCACTATACAGACCCTTATCTCAACATCTTTCGCCGCTTTATTCCTCCGATTGGGGGCGTCTTAGATGTAAGCCCTGTTTTTGGTTTCCTTGTTCTCCGAGTCCTAGAACGAATACTTTCTCGTCTCCTCTCAATGCTATGAACTGATCCTCATGAAAAAATTTGTAAAGCCTCTTAAACTGGGACATCTCACTCTCTCTTCTAATGTTTTTTACTCTCCTCTGGCAGGATGCTCTGACTACCCCTTCCGGCAAATGGCAGCACGTTACAAAATTGGACTGATGTTTTGTGAAATGGTCAAAATGGATGCCCTAATACGGCATGAACCATCCACCTACCGTCTTTTGGATTTTGATCCCTCTATGCGTCCCATTGGAGGGCAAATTTGTGGAAGTAAGGCCGAGCTTGCGGGTCCTTGCGCAAAAATTATCGAAGAGCTTGGTTTTGACGTTATCGATTTGAATTGTGGTTGTCCAGTAGATAAAGTGACAAAAGATGGAAGTGGCAGTGGGATGCTAAAGCATCCGGAGCTTATTGGAGAAGTTATTGCCAACATGGTTGCCGCTGTAAACATTCCAGTCACAGTAAAAATTCGCACTGGTTGGGATGAAAAAAGTATCAATGCTTGCCTTATTACCAAAATTGCTGAGGAAGCAGGAGCAAAAGCTATCTCTATTCATGGAAGGACAAGACAACAGAAATATACTGGGAAAGCAAATTGGGATCACATTAAAGCTGCGAAAGAGGTCTCTCAATCGATTAAAGTGATTGGGAATGGAGACGTCTTTGATGCTCAAGCAGGCCTTGCTTTATTTAACCATACAAAATGTGATGCTATTTTAATTTCACGAGGCACTTTTGGAAAGCCTTGGATCGCTGAAGACGTTAGACGACTCGACAATTCAGAGCCTTTAATGATTCCTAATGTAAAAGAGGACCTATTAGATCACATGGCATATATCACCTCCTACCAAACAGATCGAAAGGCTATTCTCGATATGAGAAGAGTGGGATGCTGGTACTTAAAAGATGGTGTAGGAACTAAAAAGCTTCGTGAATCACTCAATCGTTCCAAGGATTTAAAGGAAATAAAAAAAATGATCGAGAATTATGACTGGCAACAAACCTCTTTTACTTGAATTTCTATTCCATCTCAATCACATCTAGAAAAGCTTGAAGTTGTTTAGAGCGTGTAGGATGTCTCATCTTTCTTAAAGCCTTTGCTTCAATTTGACGGACACGCTCCCGGGTGACTTTGAAGCGCACTCCTACTTCCTCAAGAGTTTTTGGTTTTCCATCGAGAAGACCAAAGCGCTCTATAAGAACTGTTCTTTCTCGATCTGTAAGAGTCGAGAGAACCTCATTCATCCTATCCTTT